>NZ_JBGANL010000013.1:0-123250 GCF_044222345.1 Prosthecobacter sp. | reverse complement strand
CTTCACCGACAGCGAAGGCCCTGCTGGAGAAGAGATGCTCCATGGAGGGCAGCAGACCGACGCCGAGGCAGGACTGGGCCATGCGGGTCAGCACAGCGCGGCGGGAGAGATCGTTGTTGGGCGTTTTCATGGTGAATTCAAATGAGGTGTTGCTGAGACAGGGCGGAAATTATTCGACGAAGATGAAGCGCTGCGTGCTGAGCGCGGCGAGGGTGATGTCCTCCCACAAGGTCTTGGAGGAGGCGTAGCTCTCCACGGTCTGGAGCATGTGGGCCTTCTCCTTCGCGTTCGGTTTGCGGGAGTAGAGGCTGAGGAAGAGCGTGTCGATCTTCTCATCGTTGGTTTTGGCCTTGCGAAGATTGATGCTGAGCGTGGACCAGGCGCTGGTGAGCTGGTTGAGCAGGGAGCCGTTCATCATCGTCAGCGCCTGCGGCACGCTGGCCTCGTCACTGGCGTTTTCGATGATCTCGCGATCGCTCTGACCAAACTCACGCAGGAAGTGGCCGCGCGGCGCGGGGGATGGCAGCTCCGCAGCACGGCTCCAAGTCTGGTGGAGCGAGCGCTGGAAGTTTTCGAAGCTCTTGATGCTCTTCTCATCCTTCATGCCGAGCACGGCTTCGTCCGCCTTGAGGGTGGCCATGACCTTGGCATCCAGCGGTGCTTCTTTAGCGTCCACACGACTGTCCTGCATGAGATTCATCATGGCCATCTCCATGGGACCGTCGCCACTGACGGCGGCCAGCTCCTTCTGAATTTCCTGATTGCCGGATTTTTTCGCGGCCTCGTAGAAGCACTTGGAAACCTGCTCGCGCAGGATGCGCTGGCTTTCGCCCAGACGACGCTGGATGTCGCGGGCCTTGACCTTGTCCTCCGTCTTGCGCGCCTCATCCAGTTCTTTGCGCAGCTTGTCGAATTCCTTGTTCTGCTCGCGCATGGCGGCGGCAACTTCCTTGGCGGCTTCGTAGAGCAGCGGGGCCTCGGTCTTGTCGAGCAGCTGGGCCAGATGATGACGGTTTTCGAGATCACGGCGTTCGCGCTCACGGCTGCTCCAGTTGGGCTGATCGGGATCAGGACTGACGAGGGTGACGAGTGAATCCCACACCTGCTCGGAGCGCATGCGATGGAACACAGGGCCCTGGAAGTAGCAGGGGGTGCCGGGGGAGACTTCCTTGATGCTCTCACGCGCAAAGGCCTGCGTATTGAGCAGGAGACGCAGGTAGGACTTCATGTCGTATTTCAGCGCGACCATCTGCCGCTCCAAAAAGTGCATCAGCTCGGGATTCGAGGGCACGCTGCTGTCCATCATTTCGTCCACCTGCTCATAGAGGCCCGCACCAAAGACGCGCTGCCATAGGCGGTTGGCGATGATGGTGGTGAAGCGTGGATTTTCGGGAGATGTCAGCCACTGGCCGAATTCGCCGATGGTGTTCGATTCCTTCTTCAGCGCCACGGGCTTGCCAAACATGACGGAAGCCGGCACGACATCCTTCGGCTTGGCGTCCTTGTACTTGTAGTCATGCGGCAGGCGGAGCTGGCCTTTGTTTTGCACGACGAGCGTGTCACGCAGCGGACGGGTGGCCTCATTGAGCGCCTGGCGCATGAGATCGCGGGTGTCATTGTCGAGAGCCTTGTCATTGCGGATCATCTTCTGCACTTCGTCACCGCTCTTGGAGCGGTAGCTGGAGGCGCTCATGTTGTGAGTGAAGGCCGCCATTTCGTAGAACTGCTTCTGCGTCCATTTGTCGAAGGGATGATCGTGGCACTGCGCGCATTCCATGCGGGTGCCGAGGAAGATGCGGGTGGTGTTGGAGAGGTTGTCCAGCGGCATGCCGCGGTCACGCATGTAGTAGCCGATGGCGCCGGTGTCGAAGCAGGAGCCTTCGCTGGAGACAAGCTCGCGGGCCATCTGATCATACGGCTTGTTCTCCCGCAGCGCGGCGCGGAGGTAGTTCAGGTAATTCAGAGATGTGGTGCTGCCGGCCACGCCCTGGCTCTGCGCACGGAGCACATCCGCCCAGTAGTTGAAGAAATTCTGCACATAGCCTTCGCTGGCGAGAAGTGAATCGATGAGCTTGGCCCGCTTGTCCGGCATCTGGCAGGCATGGAAGGCACGTGCCTCGTCCAGCGTGGGAATGCGGCCCACCACCGTCAGATAGACACGGCGGAGGAAGGTGGCGTCATCCACCACGGCGTTCGGCTTGATCTGGTGTTTCTGCCAGCTTTTGGCGAGCAGTTCATCGACCTGCCGGGAGGCGGCAGTGGTGTCCGCAGGGGCAGCCTGCAGCGCGAAGGCGAAGACGGTGGTGGTGAAAATCGAAAGTAGGTGGCTGGCTTTCATACCAGAACCAACGCGGCGCTCCAAAGACAGATGTCAGCGCCTCCTCATGATGCCAAATCCTGCACACCAAATGGCAATCCAGTCATTGCCAGCCACGCAGGAGCACGTGCGCAGCAGGATAAAATCACTTCATGGAGGTGTCATTGAGCAGCCCCTTGACGACATCCACGGCCTCCCCCATGCCCTTCATCAGTTCGGCCAGCCCGGGCCCCAGGATCCAGGAGGCGTAGGTGATGGCCATCCACCAGGCAATGACGTTCACGATGATCAGGATGGTGACCAGCACCTCCACCCAGCGGCCCCAGACGAGGAGGTAGCCGTTTTCATCCTTCTTCTGGCGGAAGATATGATCTGTATACAAGGCCACGGCAGCCCACCATAGCAGCGGCGGGAGAAAGAGAAAACCCATGATCATGCGCCGTGTCACTGTGCCACCGCGTTGATTGTAGGGCACGCGGTTGTAGTCCCGATAGCGGGCCACACGGCGGCGGGTGGGCAGCACGGTCAATCCATCCGCAACGACCTGCCCGTTGGCATGCAGCTCCAGAAGGGACGAAACAGGACGCCACTGCTCCTCGTCTGCGCGCTTCACCAGATCACTGTCGCGGATCGAACCGTAGGCGAGAAAATTGCGCAGGTCGTCCTTCGAACACGGACCCAGTGTCTTCTGGCCTTTGGCGATGTAATAGGAGGCATGCACGAATCTGTAGGGAACGAACGGTGCTAAGATAGTTCGAAGGACGGGTAATATGCAATATCTACACCAAGATGGAATGTAAGTTTTTTATCACCAAAGGGGCTAAATTTCAGCGTACCCACCCCATGCGCCTCCGCTTTCTCACTCTCCTTGCCGGTCTGTCCACCCTGACGCTGCACGCCATCCCCCCTGCCCCCACCTCCAGCATCAAGGCTGGATTTGCGGAGCGGGACATCACGCCGGGAATCGGCATGGAGCAGCCGGGCGGGTATGGGAAAAGCTTCCACCGGACTTTTCATGACACCTGCAAGGTGCGTGTGGCCCTGTTTGATGACGGGAAAAAAACGGTGGTGGTGATCGGCCTCGACTCGCTCGTCGTCCCCCGGCAGGTCGTGCTGGATGCCCGGGCGCAGATTGAAAAAGCCACCGGAATCACCGGAGACGCCGTGCTGATCTGCGCCTCGCATTCGCACAGCTCCGGCCCGGTGGGCATGGTCATGCCGGGCGAATATGACACCGCTTCTGACCTGGTGAAAAAACTGGCGTATGAAGAATCCTCCTGTGCCGATCCGGGCTACCTGCTGCGGCTCACGCATGAGATCGTGGCCGGAGTGGTGGCCGCCAATCAAAACAAGGTGCCGGTGCAGCTCGGCTGCGGTTTTGGCCATGAGGACAAGGTTTCCTTCAACCGCCGCCTGCGCATGAAGAACGGCCAGAGCTGGAGCCACCCCGGGGTGGGCAATCCGGACATCCTCGAATATGCCGGCCCCATCGATCCGCAGGTCGGTGTCATCGGCGCCTGGGACATGCAGGGACAGCTGGTGGGCGTGGTGGTGAACTTCGCCTGCCATGCCACCACCAATCCCGGCGGCATCTCGGCCAACTGGATTCAATACCTGGAAAAAACCATCCAAGGAGGACTCGGCACGCATGCACCCGTCGTCTTCATGCAGGGGGCCTGCGGTGACATCACGCAGGTGGACAATCTCAGCACCAGCCAGCGCCCCAAGCCGGAGGAGTGGAGCCAGCTCGTGGGCGGACGCGTCGGTGCGGAGGCCATCCGCGTTTTGCTGTCCATGCCCAAAATCACCGCCGCGCCCACCGAGACGCGTCAGGAAGTCTTGAAGATCAAACGCCGCCCGCCTTCGCCGCAGCGTGTTGCCAGAAGCCTTGAAATCGCGGGCAAACCGAGAGCGGCAGGAGACAGCACCATCACCGTAGTTTCGCCAAAGAGATCTTGTTGACCAATCTCAACAAGACGAATCCGCTCGTCGACTGCGAGGTGCAGTGCATCAAAGTGGTCCGCGCATGTTCTTCTGATCCCGCCGAATACTTCGCAGCGTATGGTCTCGACATCAAAAAGGGCACAATGCCTTTCACCTTCCGTGTGAACTTTCCAACGGCGTCGGTCGGCTATGTGCCCACGGAGGAGGCCTTCGGCCCGCACGGCGGCGGCTATGAAACACGGCTGACCGCCTACTCCAATCTCGAAATCACAGCAGGAACGCAGATGGCGAAGAAAGGCGTCGAACTGGCGAACCAGATGACCGCTGAGCCCAGGCCCGAACCACTGAAGGCTCCGCCTTTCAGCCAGCCCTGGACCTACGGCAATGTGCCGCCAGAGCTGGAGTGACCGTTCTCCGATTGCAGTTCGGGCCGCTCCGTGTCAAATCATCGGCTCATGACACCCGCCGAACTTCTCACCGCCCTCAACTGGCGCTACGCCACCAAGGTCTTCGACTCCACAAAGAAGATCCCTGACGACACTTGGGCGGCCTTGGAAGAGTCGTTGGTTCTCACGCCGTCCAGCTATGGCCTGCAGCCGTGGAAGTTCATCATCATTCAGGACAAGAACCTGCGTGAGGAGTTAGTCGGGCATTCCTGGCGGCAGCGGCAGGTGGTGGACTGCTCGCATCTGGTCGTCATGGCCACGCGGCGCACGATGTCCGAAGTCGAAATCGACGCCAACCTCATGCGCATCGCGGCAGTGCGTGGCGGCACCCCGGACTCACTGGCGGGTTTTCGCAAGATGCTCACCGGAACCTTGGATCAAGGATACATGACCACAGAGTGGGCGAAGATGCAGGCGTACATCGCGCTCGGTCAATTCATGGCTGCCGCTGCGCTGCTCGGCATCGACACCTGTCCCATGGAGGGCTTTGTGCCCGCCAAGGCGACGAGGTTCTGGGGCTTGAAGCCCAGGGTTTCACGACGGCAGTGCTCTGCCCGGCGGCTATCGTCATGCGGATGACCGCTATGCTTCGCTGCCCAAAGTGCGGTTCAAGAGCAGCGATGTGATCGAGCATCGCTGATGGGAGAACGCATTTCGTCGATGCGGAGGCGAAGCAGTTTGCGAAAACGCTGATCGACGGCATGAAAATATCTATCGCATTTCAGGGCTGCTGAACGAGTTGGCGAGGTTTGCGTGGGGATCCAGCCACGCAAGGACTTGGCGCAAATTCGTCTCGGACATTGCCGTGCAACCCGCCGTGGGCACATTCTCACCCTGCCAGAGGTGCATGAAGATGCAGGACCCCAGACCGGGTGTGTGGTGTGGATTGTGAGCGATGACGCACCGAGTTTGTAGGTGCAGCCGATGGCGGGAACCATGGTTCGGCATGGTCCAGTCACAGGCGACTGTGCGATCATCCACGATCTGGTTGTAGTGCTTGAGCGGACGTCATATCGATGCCCCAATGATGCTCTGCATTGGAGATGGCAGCTTAATCCAGGTCGGTTGCTGTTCGGCACCAAACGCCTGAGTGATGCGAAAAACGCCTGCAGGAGCGCAGCCGTCCCCTTCCTTCTTGATGCGCCAGCCAGCGGGTGCCGCAGAGTGCAAACTCGCCGCCCCCACGCCATGCCATTACGGCCGATGCGGGCGGGAATGGCAGTTCCAGCAGCCTGCCAGTCATTCGTTGGCGTGCGTTCGAGCATCCTCAGCTCCACCGCTGTTGTCTGCTGGTCTGCGGCGGTCATTGCAGAGCACCGCCTACAGTTGACGGCAGCACGGCGGTAAAGATTCTGCGGGTAGCTTCATCGGAACGGTCATGTGCGCAATTGCCGGAGGCGAGCATGAGGAGCATGACAAGAACACGATGCATGCGAGAAGCGGGTGAGAATGGAAACGCCGCAGAGTTTTGCAACTCTGCGGCGCTGAAGAGTGGATCAGACCACCGGGCTGTTACCAGCCGTGGGCGTCGCGGACTTTGATCATCGCGGCGAGGATCTTGTTCCAGGTGTCCGGCGTTTCGAGCACGGCGTTCGGGAACATGCAACCATCCCAGCAGATGTGCTGGATGCCGCGGGCGGCGGCGTCCTTGAGCCAGTAGCCGGAGGCCTTGGTGATGTCGAGCTTGCCGTTCGGATCGTCAGCGCGGCAGTGCTTGCCGGTCTTGTCGTGCGAGCCGGCGCCATGGACGGTGCCATCGTTTTGAGCCACGTGGAAGTCGATAGTCCAGGGGCGCAGCGCATCGGTCATCTTCTCATAGGCGGCCCAGAACTCGGCGTCGCTGTAGCCTTCCTTGAGCAGGGCATGCTCCGGAGCGTTGTAGCCGAGGGTGTAGAGGTAGGTGTGAGCGAGGTCAGCCTGAAAGCCGAGGGCGTTTGGCATGCCCACGCCTTCGAGGACGTCGAGCATGTCTTTCCAAGAGTGCATGCCGGCCCAGCAGATTTCGCCTTCGGCGGCGAGGCGCTCACCGCTGTCTGCGGCAATCTGCGCGGCCTTCTTGAAGGTGTCCACGATGCGGGCGGTGTTTGCCTTGGGGTTCTCACGCCATTTGGCCACGCCGAACTCGGCGGAGTCGATGCGGATGACACCGTATTTGCGGACGCCGTGATTGTTGAACACCTTGGCGATGCGGCAGGCCATTTTCACAGCGCTGAGGAATTTCTCCTGCTGCGCATCGTCGCCCATGGCGGAGTCACCGACGGTGCCGGGCCACACGGGGGCCACAAGGGAACCGACGCTGAAGCCCTTGCTGGCGATGAGATCGGCGATCTTCTTGAGTTCGTCGTCACTGGCCTCAGGATTGGTGTGAGGGAGGAAGAGGAAGTAGTCGATGCCTTCAAACTTCTGGCCGTTCACATTCGCTGCGGCGGTCAGATCCAGCATCTTTTCAAGGCTGATCGGTGGTTCCTGGCCTTCGCCGTCGCCTTTGCCGACGAGTCCGGGCCACATTGCATTGTGAAGTTTGGGTGAGGTGTAGCTCATGGTGGTTGCTTGGTTTGGGAAGCGAGCCGCGAGGTTAGCGGGAAGGTTTGGGAACGCACGAACAAAGTTGCGTGATTTCAGCAGGGCACGACAGGTTCAGCCTTACTTGGCCTTCTTCTTTCCTTTGCCTTTGGGCTGCGCGGCAGGGGTGGGCTTGCGAAGGACGACCGGCACCGCGTTTTGCTGTGCGGCACCGGGAGTGCTGCGACCGCTGGTGACGATCTGTTGGAGTTCGCCGGTCATCTTGGCGACGATCTCGGGGTGCGTGCCCTGCATGTTGTCCTTCTCGGCGATGTCTGATTTCAGATTGTAAAGCTGGGTGTCTGGCAGGCCTTTTTCGCCGGGGCTGCCGGGACGCGGATCGCTCCAGCCGCCGGAACCGGCGCAGAGTTCGAGTTTCCAGTCGCCTTCACGCAAGGCGAAGGAGCCGTTGATGGAATGATGGATCACGCTCTGGCGCACCGGTTTGCCGGATTCGCCCAGCAGCGCGGGCAGGATGCTGAAGCTGTCTTCGGCGGCGTTTTCGGGAACTTTGACACCGGAGGCGTCAGCGGCGGTGGCCATGAAATCGGTGAGGCAGACGATCTGCGCGGAGGTCTGGCCGGCTTTCACTTTTGCAGGCCAGCGCACGATGAAGGGCACGCGGTGGCCGCCGTCAAAAATGTCCGCCTTGTGGCCGCGCATGTTGTAGCTGGGGTTGTGGCCTGCGGCGAGCAGCCTGGGGTAGTCCGCGCTGGGTGAGCAGCCGTTGTCACTCGTGACGATGAAGAGCGTGTCCTTGGCGATGCCTGCATCCTCCGTGGCCTTCATGATCTGGCCGATGGCGTCGTCGGTTTCCATGACGAAGTCAGCGTAGAGGCTGATGCCGCTTTTGCCCTGCCACTTTTCACTGGGAAGGATTGGGGTGTGGGGAGAATTCAGCGGCAGGTAGAGGAAGAACGGCGCATCTTGTTTCGCTTTCGACTCGATGACTTTTTTCGCCTCACGCGTGAAAGTGGGCAGCACATCCTCGCCACGGAAGCCAGGGGAACCGGGGCCTTCGCGGGTGTAGCTCATGCGACCGCCGGCGTTCATGGCGAGTTTCATTTTTTCCGTGGGATTGGCCACGACGTGATCGTTTTCGATGAAGCAATAAGGCACCATATCCAGCGAGGCGCTGATGCCGAAGTAGGTGTCAAAGCCCACGCTGGTGGGACCGTTGGTGATCGGCTTGGTGTAGTCCACGTTGTTCACCTGATCGGCCTTTTCGATGTTCAGCTCCTCCGTGGGCCCTGTGCGCACCCAGTCCATGCCCAGGTGCCATTTGCCCACGCAATGCGTCGTGTACCCCTGCTGCTTCAGCATGGCGGGAACCGCCAGCCTCCCCTGCTCGATCAAGCGCGGGCTCAGACCGCCGAGCACGCCACTCTGCAGCTTCGAGCGCCAGGCGTAGCGACCCGTCATCACACCATAGCGCGTAGGCGTGCAGACGCTGGAGCCTGAATGCGCATCGGTGAAAATCATGCCCTCCTTGGCGAGACGATCGAAACTCGGCGTGGCGATCTTGCCTTCGGGATTGAGGCATTTCACGTCGCCATAACCAAGATCATCGCAGAGGATAAAGATGATGTTGGGTTTGTCGCCAGCACTGGCCGTGACGGCGAGAGCGAGGCACAGCAGGGTCGTGAGTAAAAGGAAGCGGTTCATTGGTTGAACCGCATTCAACGCGCTCAACCCTCCGAGCTATCGAGATATTCCAGGGCCTTGGAAAAACTGGCCTGGGTGAGGAAATGATTCAGCCGCGGCGGCAGCTGGGCGCGCAGTTTGAGATGCTCGGCCCCAAGCTCCTCCGAGACCTGTTTCAAGGCCTCCAGATGCGCCGCCGGATCACGGTCCCGAAACGCATGGTCGGCGATGAGAGCGAGGCGACGCTGAAGAAGAGCGCGCAGTGAATCAAACGAGTTCATGGTTACTGGTTCTTGTGGCGATAGTAACTGACCACCAGTTTTTCGCCGGGTTCCACCTGAAAGGAATATTGCTTGAGCAGGTCCGACAGGGTTTCGAGCATCCAAGGGTAGGTAAATGTAGCCCCGTTTTTGGTGAAAAGAATGTCATCGGCCAGATACACAGCCGAGTGAACCACCCCGCCGGAAGGTTTGGAAAAGAAAGCGATGTCTCCATAGCGGGGATCCCCTGCGGCAGGAATGTAATCCTCCTTCAGCTTCTGCATGAAGTGCGCAGGATTGCTCATCTGCTGGTCCGCCACATCATTAAAAAAGTTAAACGGAGTCCAGTGGCAGTCACGCAAGGGGGCAGGACCGTTCAACGGATTGTCCGGCATGGGATAAACAAACAGCTGGGAGGAGGGCAGCGGCGGCAGCAGGGTGACGACACCCAGCATTCCACCGTTGGGAGCGTCCGCGATGGATTCGAAAATCGTGCGCACGTCCGTTCCCTTGATGCCTTTGCCCCAGTAGTTTGCCAGGGCGTTGATGTCCATGCCCTGCTTGATGCGGAGGCGCATGGTCAGCGTGCGCTGACAGGTCAGTCCGCGCATGAAATCCCGCTTTTCCTCATACGTCGGCAGCTGGGCCAGCACCACCGAGAGCCCGCTGAAGACCAGGTAGTCGCCATGCTCGCAGCAGAGCTGTTTGAAGAGCATCAGAGTATGCTCACCGCTGGGCGCATTGCCAAAGCGATCCCCCAGCGTGTCCTTGTGAATGAAGGTGATCTGGCCGCGGTTTTCAGGGTGCTGCAACAGCGCCTGGTAGAGCTTCTTGCGCGGTCCGGCGGGCAGAGCGAGAAGAGTCTTTGAAGCAGGCCGCATTTCCATGCCCTGAGCGTTTTGCACCAGCACATCCGGCTCCATCAATTCTGCCCGCAGACTGGCCGGCATTCCGGTGGATTCGAGCAAACGCTCCACCTCGCTGTAATGAGCATTGGGAAAGACCCAGACAGTCCCGTTTTCTTCGAGCTTGCGCAGCGGCAAAAGTTCTTCGGGCGCGGCGATGGTGAACGGCGTGTAGTAAACCTCCCCCCAAGGGCCTGGGCGCAACTGATCCCCCAGCACGGCAGCAGTGAAGCTGCCGGATTCCTCTGCGTGATCATACCATTTCATCAACGCGGCACCCAGCAGAATGCCTATTGTCAGTAAAGCAGCTCGTGAGAGGTTTTTCTTGAAGGATGTCTCTGACTTTATGGGCGCTGCTTCAGTACTCGGCATTCAGTTTTTGGGGGCGCGCTATGTGCCATAGAAACTACGTGCCTCCAATCTGAATCCTCTTCATTTTTTGCGGTTGCTTGAGGCAGCCCTACCTTGCTCAGAGTATTTAGGCGCCCTTGAACAAGGGAATGATTGGCGCAGGCCGATTTAAGCGTCCCACCGAACACGCTTCAGAGCTTCGGCAGCGGTGGCTTGATCGGAGCCATCTGGCCGCTGACGATGCCATGGGCTTTGGTTGGGCGTTTGTAGATTTTGTCACCGCAGGCGATGAAAAGCTCGCTCAGATCTTTGCCGCCGAAACACACGTCGAGTGGCTGTTTCGGAGTCGGGATGATGAAGTTCACGCGGCCGGCTTGATCACAGACCTGGATGCCCAGCGAAGTGGCGACGTAGAGCCAGCCGTTGGTGTCCACGCAGAGAGCCGCCAGGTATTTCCGATCGATCGGAGCCGCTCAAGCCGACACAGCCATTCGCCGTTGCTGCAGAGGTGCGGAGATGCTTGGTGCAGCACTCGACAGTCATCCTGTCATATCGACCGGCACGCAAATCTGCGTCTGGTCAGGCGAGAGACACGGCTGCGGCCCGGGGCCCCAGCCACCGGTGAAGCGATTGCGCAAATCACCAACAGTGCCATCTGCCCTGCTCCAGAAAATCATGTTCTCGCTCCAGTCCGTGGCATAAGTGGCGCCATCTGAACTGCAGCAGATGCTGCGCATATTTGGAGCATCGTTAAGCGTGCCTTGTTTGATGATTACTGGATTTCCGAGCTGATCTCCATCGGCATTGATGGTGACCAACCGGTCCGCATTTTGGTGATTTTCGGCTCGAGAAACGGCAAGACGCAGATTGCCATTCTGTGTCACGGCGGCGGCTCGAATGCCTGACCATTTGGTTTTGACCTCGCTGAGTGAGTGATCTTTCACCCGATAGAGTTTGCCACCACGATTCAACAGGTACAGCGCACCGTCCTGGGTGGAAAATATCTGCTGGTCGGCCCCGCGGAACTCATCGGAAGAGTTTTGGACTTGTGTCACCCACTCCCCTTCCCCGACCACCTCATACCCCTTCCACTTCGACTCCCCTTTCGCATTCGCTTTGACCTCGATGTTCGTCTGCCAGTCTCGCCAGAGCCAGCGGAGGACGTCGGGGAAGATTTGGGAGGCATGCTTGGCGTTGTGGCCGCCTTCGCCCCAGGCGTGGTTCACGTCGTAGCCGGCCCAGGTGAGGCTGCGTTCCATCATCTGATTGGCCATCCACCAGTCGCCGCAGTAGAGGTTGTTATCACCCGTGCCGGACTGGAGAAAGACGCGGAGAGGCTTGGGCTCGAATTTGCGAACGAGAACGGGCAGTTGGTCCGCGCCATGAATGCCAACATAGGTGCCCACACCGGTGAAGACACGGCGAAAGCGGTCAGGGCGGTGCCATGCCACCATGAAGGCGCAAATGCCGCCGCTGCTGTTGCCGGAGATGGCGGCGTGATTGGGATCGGAGCTGAGCTGGATGCCGTGCCTTTTCTGGATGGCAGGCAGGAACTCATCGAGCAGGAACCGCGAGTAGGTGGGCGAGACGCTGTCGTACTCGTAGCTGCGGTTGAAGCGCGGCAGGGCCTTGTCATTCGCCGCAGGCACCACACCTGGCTTGATGAAGATGCCCACCAGCGGCGGGATGTCCTTTTTAGCAATGAGATTGTCGAAGACGACGGGAGCCTGATAAATCACACCGTCCTGAAAAACCATGAAGGCAGCGGGCTTGGTTTTGTCAAAACCGGCAGGCAGATAGATCTGGTATTCACGCTGGGTGCCGGGAAAGAGGCTCTCCTCCTTCGCCGTGTAGTTTTCTTTGATGAGGGCACCTTTGGGCACGCCCGGCTGCGGCTTGGAATCTTCCGTGAGGGGAAATTCCGGTTCTGCGGTGAATGCCGTGAGGGAAAGAAGCAGGCTGGCGAGGATGAAACGCATGCCCCCATGCTGGCAGAGGCCGCCATGGGCCGCCAGCCTGAATTTGCGCTCGCCATTCCATGAATGAAATACCTATGCCAGGACCTTGAGTTCGGGCTTGTTTCAGCGTGGGCTCCGGCTAGCATGGGGCAGCTTATTTCACCCCCTTCCATCATCCATTTGAAACCCGGTTTCGTTCTCGCTTGCGCACTCGTCAGCGCGGGGCTTGCCATGTCGGCCCCGATGGCCGAGAAGCGCACGGACGATCCCGGGGCAAGTGCTGAGATTTCTCTGCTGCGTCTGAACTATGAACGCGATCTGATCGAAGCCAGCCTCGCGCCGGTCAAAGAGCAGATCACCACGCTGGCCACCTTGGAAAAGCAGTTCGCCGCTGAGCGTGACTACGACGACGCCATCACCGCACGCGATGAACGCAAACGTTTGCAAAACGAACTGGCCCGCCTGGACAAAGAACTGCTGCTGCTGCAAACCCGCGAGCAAGCGCTCAAAAGTTCCCTCCTGCCAGACCGCATCAAGCTTCCGATCGATACCGCCACTCTGAGCGGCCTGCGGCTCGAAGGCGGAGCCATCACCGGCTGGTCCAAGGTCGGTGCCACCGCCACCTGGAAGCTGCCCGCACTGCCCCCCGGCGGATATGAAGTGATGCTGCGCTACCGCTGCGGCACAGCGGAGGGTGGCAAACTGCTGATCAAAGAGGCGCGCTTCACCCTGACCACCAGCATCGAGACCACCCTCAAGGGCCCGGAGGAGCGCAGCGCCGGCACACTCAAGATCAGCGACGGCTCAGGAACGCTGACACTTTCCGCACAAGCGCTGGTCACCGACAATCTCATGCAACTGCTGGCCGTGGAACTCGTGCCGGCCACCCGATGAAGTGCTCACTGCCAGTTTTGATTTTCACGCTGCATGCCTGCACGGCATTGCTGGCGCAAACGCCCGCAGCGGAGCCGGCCGCCCTCACCGCCACACGCACGGCATTCATGCGCCAGGTGATGGCGGATTCGCAACTGCTCACCCAGCAGTACGAGCGTGCGCTGGCCAAAGTGGAAACAGAGGTCGCCACAGCCGGTGACTACGAGGAAGCGCGCGCCATACGCCAGCGGCGCGAGCAGTTGCAGGCGCTCTATGCAGGGACGGTGTCCAGCCTCGCCACCCCCATGCCCCTGACTCAGGCCCGAATGATGGGATCGGCCCAGGCCTCAGGCGAAACGCTGGGCGGCTGGCGCTCCAGCGGCAGCGGCGCGGAGTGGCAGAATTTCCGCCTGATGCCGGGCGGCTACCATCTGGAATTTGAGGCCAACATGAGTGATGCCCCCGTGGCAGGCAGCATCTATGCCTCATCCAAATTTCAGCCACAGCAAAAGGCCTTGTTTGAATTCGACGAGGTGACGCTGCTGGGGATCGCCGCGGAAAATCACCGCACTTTTGAAATCACCCGCAGCACGGATGAGACAACCTTCACCACCGTGCGTGTCGGGCCGCTGACTTTCAGCCGCGCTCCTGTCACTCTGCGCCTCACCGCTGCAGATGGATATCCCGCCAACATCATCCGCATTCGCAACCTGCGCCTGGTGCCCGTCACGGACGCCGCCGGCACAAGCCCAGCCACTCTCCCACAGACCAGTTCCACCAACGCCATGAAGCTGGCCAGCACAACGCTGAAGGACGCCATCGAAACGGCCAGGACCGAAACCGCCGCCAAGTATATCGACGAATTAAACGATCTCGCAGTGACCAAGCCCGCGCTGAAGGGACAGATCAATGCTGAAATCCGCCGGGTGCAGAGGCTGGGAGATCAAAAAGCGCGTCAAACTGGCATCAACGCCATCACCACGACCAGTGGCGACTTCAGTGGGTTTGAAGACATCAGTGAGGCGCGCCTTGCGGATGATGAACCGATTTCCGGTGAACGCTTCATGGTGGTCTACGAAGGCCGCACTGTGATGGTGCGCCTGCTGTGGATCGATTGTGCTCCGCTGGATGAAACTGACCAGTCTGGAGTGAAGCGCTTCGCCAGGCATTTCAACATCGAGAATGAGGATGTGCCGTCCGTGGGTCGTACCGCACGCGAATTCACCGCCAGTTATCTGCGCAACAAGCCCCTGCGTCTGCTCATCCGCCCGGACCGTGACAAAGACGGCACCATGGCCGCACTGCTGTTTCTGCCCAATGTGGGCTTGTATCAAAATGTGCTGGTCAATCACGGGCTTGCCGCGGTGGTGGCGCCTGCGCGCGACCAACAGCACAGCGCCATGGAGCGGGCTTTCCTCTCCACGTTGAGCGCCATTGAAAACACTGCCAAAAAGCGTCGCCCTCCTCCGGGTGCCTGGGCGCTCTCGGAAGAGAATCAGGGAGGGAAGCAGCCATGAAGCACCTGCTCATGATCACCGCGATGTTGCTTGCTGGCCATGCCCTGGCCCAGCAACCGGCAGCTACACCTGCGGCACCTCCACCTGCGGCACCTCCACCTGCGGCACCTCCATCTGCTGCACGACTTCAGCAGATGGAAAGCATCTATCAGAAGGAGCTCAGCGCACGGCATATCCCCCTGCTGGGCAAGTATCTTCTCGAATTGCAGCGGCAGGCCGCCACCGCCACTGACAAATCAGCCTACACCGCTGAGATCGCCCGCATCCAGCAGATCATCAGTGCAGGCGGAGTGCTGGATCTGATCGCCACCCAGCAGGCGCAGTCCGGCACCATGCCCATGCCTGCCACACCGCCAACCCCGGTGCCCATCGAGCAAAAGCAGGCCCTCATCGCGCTATCACCTGCGCTGGCTCAGGAGAGCACTCCCAAAGCACCGGCAGATGCGCAAACCGCCACCATCGGAGAGATCACATGGCGCATCGAATTCATCGCTGCGGGCACCTATGACATCCTGGTGCATTATGCCTGCACGGAACTGCGGGAACCGTTGAAGATCGTGGTCGAGTGCAACGGGCAGAGGCTCGAAAAGGAACTGGAGGTCGAGCGCGTGACCAAAGACGCCCAGACTTTCCGCATCCTGAGGCTCGGCAGCCTCACCTTGACCAGCGACCTTCGCGGCGAAACACTGCGGCTAAGCGCTGGCGATAAAGCCAGCCCGCACCTCATCGTCAAAAGCCTGCTCATCACCCGGCCGCGTCCTCCCGCCCTCAATCCCTAGCGCCATGCGTTTTGTTTTTCCGTTCATCCTTGTTGCCTTCGCCCTGGGCACGCTGCCTTCATGCAAGCGCATCGAGGCCAAACTGCGCCGCCTTGCCGAGCAGAGCGGCGTCACCCCGAAACCGCCGCCGCCCAAACCCGAAGAACCTGTACTGACCGCCGAAGAGCAGGCGATCGAAAAGAAGCTGCAGGAGACCGCGCTGCTGGCGGCCGCCGCACCTGTGCCTGAGGTCCCGGCAGCCCCGGCCTTTGAGCTCAACAAATCCTCCATCGTCTCCATTCTGGGCTACCATGATTTCAAGGATCGTGGCGGCAGCCCCATGCTCATCGCCGCACCCAAGTTTCGGGCGCAGATGCAGGCCATCAAGGACTCCAAGATCCCTGTCATTTCTTACAGTGACATGATGGCCTGGAAGCGGGGTGAAAAGAACATTCCAGAAGAGGCCATCGTCATCACGATGGATGACGGCTGGGAGGGCGTTTACACCTATGCCTATCCGGTTCTGAAAGAGTTCGGCTTCCCCTTCACCATCTACCTCTACAAAAATTATGTCGGCGGCGCTGGCCGTTCAATGAGCTGGGAGCAGATCAAAGAAATGATGCAGCATGGCTGTGAAGTCGGCAGTCACAGCGTCTCCCATGCGAGCCTCAAGAGCCCCCCCAAGAACCTGAAGACGGACGCTGACAAGCAGCAGTGGGTCTTGGGCGAACTCAAGGACTCGCGCGAATTTCTGGAGCAAAACCTGCACATCAAGTGCCTCTCCTTCGCCTATCCCTACGGCAACTTCGATGACACCATCATGGAAACCGGGCTGCAGATCGGCTACGAATCTCTCGTCACCGTGAACGGTCAGAAAGTCACCTGGGACACGCCCAACGGCAAGCTGGGCCGTTACATTGTGCATGGTGACAACGACATCAATTTCAAGCTCGCCACCAGCTTCCGCGGCCGCGGTGATGTGGGTTCCAATAAATTCCTCGTGGCCGATGCCAAGGACGACAAGGGCGAACAGCTCATCCAGCTGAAGCCCAAGCCTGATGCCGTCATCACCGAACGCCGCCCCCTCATCGAAGCGGACTTGAAAAAAATCGGCACCATCCTGCCGGAGAGCATCAAGCTGCGCATCGCCGGTCTCGGCACGGTGCCGGTGGATTATGACCCGGCCACCATGATCGTGCGCTTCCAGTTCCCCTACAAACTGCGCCGGGAGGATTGCGCCTTGAGCCTCAGCTTCCAGCGTGACGCCACCCAGCCAGCCGAAGTCGTGAGCTGGCGCTTCAAGATTGACCTTGAAGCGGCTTACATGCCCCCCTCCACCCCACCCGTCTCACAGCCCTGATTCGTCCCGCCTTCGTGGTTGCCATGCGTAGGCTGCTGCCGACTATCCCGCGCCCCTTACTTTCCCCCGATGTTCTCCGCCCTCTCTGAAAAACTCGAAAGCGCCTTCAAAAAGCTGCGTGGCCAGGCCCGCATCAGTGAATCCAATGTCAGCGATGCCATGCAGGAAATCCGCCTGGCCCTGCTGGAGGCGGATGTGGATTTCAAAGTCGCCAAAGAACTCGTCGACACCGTCAGCAAGCAGTCAGTCGGCGCGGAAGTGCTGCTCAAGGTTTCGCCCGGGCAGCAGATCGTCAAAATTTTCCACGATGAACTGGTCAAGCTGCTGGGCAGTGATGCCAGCGCCCTGAACCTGGAGCCGCCGCAGCGCATTCTGATGACCGGCCTCAATGGTGCCGGTAAAACGACGACCTCCGCCAAGCTGGCCAACTGGCTCAAGAAGCAGGGCCGCCGCCCGTTGCTCCTCGCGCTGGATCTTTACCGCCCCGCCGCCATCAAGCAGCTGCAGGTGCTCGGCCAGCAGCTCAATGTCCCCGTGTTTGCACCTGCCGAAGGTGAAACAGATCCGGTGAAAGCCGCCAAGGCCGCCATGGCCTGGCTGAAGGAACAAGGCAGCGGCATCGCCATCTTCGACACCGCCGGCCGTCAGGATCTCGATGAAGATCTGCTCGCGGAACTCAAGCGCGTGCGTGCCGTGGTGGAGCCGAATGAAGTCCTCCTGGTGGCAGACGCCGCCACGGGCCAGCAGGCGGTGAGCGTGGCGCAGAAATTCAATGCCGCCGTCGGCATCACGGGCCTGATCATGACCAAGCTCGATGGCGACGCCCGTGGGGGTGCCCTGCTCTCCATGCGTCAGGTCACCGGCTGCGCGGTCAAATTCCTCGGTGTGGGTGAAAAGGTCGAGCAGCTCGAGGTTTTCCACCCCGACCGCATGGCGCAGCGCATCCTCGGCATGGGAGACGTGGTGGGCCTGGTGGAGAAAGCCGCCGAAGAGATCGACGAGAAGGAGGCCATGAAGCTGGCCGCCCGCATGCAGTCGAACAAATTCGATTTCACCGACATGCTCGCCCAGCTGCGCATGATGAAGAAGCTCGGCCCCATCGGCGGGATCCTCGGCATGCTCCCGGGCATGGGCAAGATGAAGGACATGATCGGTCCCGACAGCGACCAGCGCATGAAGCACGTCGAGGCGCTCATCCTTTCGATGACGCCGAAGGAGCGGCAGCGTCCGGAAATCATCAACGGCCAGCGCCGCAAGCGCATCTGCAACGGCGCAGGACGCCCGGTGATGGAAATGAACCAGCTCCTCAAGCAGTTCGAAATGATGAAGAAGCTCATGAGCAACAAAGGCATGATGGCCCAGATGATGGGCGGCATGATGGGAGGAGGCGGCGGTGGTGGCATGGGAGGCCTCGGCGGTCTGGGTGGAATGCTCGGAGGCGGTGGCGGCGGCAAAATGCCCAAACTCCCGCCCGGCATGAAGTTCCCCGGCAAATTCTAACCCTCCTTTTTCACATTAGATCATGAGTTCCCCTTTCCGCATCGGAGTCGCCGGAGTTGGCGCCATTGGCAAAAACCACGCCCGCATCATGGCCGAGATCGCCGCCAAGAGCGACGGTGCCATCACCTTCTCCGCCGTATATGACGCCGATCCGGCACGCGCCGCTGAATTTGCTGCACAGTATGGCACCCAGGCCGCCAGTGACCTCGCCGACTTCGCGCAGCGTGTGGATGCCGCCACCATTGCCGTGCCGACGATCTTCCACCGCAAAGTCGCTGAGCCGCTGATGCAGGCCGGCATTCATGTGATGGTGGAAAAACCCATCAGCGAATCCTACTCGGAGGCGCAGGCCCTCATCGAACTCGCCAAAGCCAAAAGCGTCATCCTGCAGGTGGGCCACATCGAGCGCTTCAATCCGGTGCTGCTCCAGCTTGAAGAGCGCATGGACAACCCGCGCTTCATCGAGGCGCACCGCCTCTCCCCCTTCCCGAACCGCAGCATCGACATTGGCGTGGTGCTGGATCTGATGATCCACGACATCGAGATCGTGCTGCATCTGGTGAAGTCAGAGCTGATTCAGGTGGATGCCGTCGGCATTCCCGTTTTGACCAAGCGTGAGGACATCGCCAACGCGCGCCTCAAGTTCGCCAACGGCTGCATCGCCAACATCACCGCCAGCCGCATCAGCCCGGAGAAGATGCGCAAAATCCGCGTCTTCCAGAGCGCGAGCTACCTCAGCCTGGACTACCAGGAGCAGAGCGGCTGGATCTACCGCAAGGACGGCATGCAGATCGTGCGCGAAGCGGTGGAAGTGGAGAAGGACGAACCGCTTAAACTGGAAATCGCCGCCTTTGTCGAATGCGCCCGTCATGGCCGCCGTCCGGTCGTCACCGGGCAGGAAGGTGCCGAAGCCGTGCGCATCGCCTTGGAAATCACCGATCAAATCGAGAAGAACGCTGCGCTGGGCGCCTCATGAACCGCATCTTCATCATCGCAGGTGAAGTCAGCGGCGACACCCATGCTGCGGGACTCCTGCGTGAATTGAAAACGCTGGAACCCGACATGAAGGTCATTGGCCTCGGGGGGCCGAAGATGCGTGAAGTCGTCGGTGAAGGCGTGGAGGACTGGGTCGAAACCGCAGGCGTCGTCGGCCTTTGGGAAGTGGTGAAAATGTACCGCTATTTCAAAGAGAAGATGGATGCCGTGCTGGATTCCATCCTCGATCAAAAGCCTGAGGCGGTGATCCTCGTGGACTATCCCGGCTTCAATCTGCGTCTGGCCAAAAGCCTGCGCACCGCCGGTTACAAGGGCCGCATTCTCTACTACATCAGCCCGCAGGTCTGGGCCTGGAAAAAGGGCCGCGTGAAGACCATGGCGCAGGTGCTCGATCTCATGATCTGCATCTTCCCCTTCGAGAAGGAGTTTTATGAGAAGAGCGGCCTGCGCACCGAATTCAGCGGCCACCCCATGGTGGACCGCGTGGTGACGCTGAAACGTGACTGGAAGCGCGAGCCCGGGTTCGTCGGCTGGTTCCCCGGCAGCCGCCACAACGAAGTGCGCCGCCTGTTTCCCATCATGATGGACGCGGCCAAGATCATTAGGGAGGCCGTGCCCAACGCCCGCTTTGTCGTCTCGGCGGCCAACGAAACGCTTGCAGGTTTCATGCGCAACATGACCGACGAGCACGGCATGCCCGAAGCCAAACGCTGGATCGAAACCGGCACCGTCTATGACCTGATGCAGCGCGTTCAGGCCGGTGCCATCGCCTCTGGCACCGCCACACTGGAAGCCGCCTGCTTCGGCCTGCCCTACACACTGATCTACAACGTCAGCTGGCCCACCTACGTCATCGCCAAGCTGGTGGTGCGCATCAAGCATCTGGGCATCGTCAACATCCTCGCCAAACGCGAAGTGGTGAAAGAACTCGTGCAGGGCGATCTCAACGCGCAAACACTCGCCGAAGCCACGCTGGAATTGCTCACCAACAATGCCCGGCGCGAGCAGTTGCAGCAGGATCTCGCAGATGTCGTCGCCACGCTCGGCAGCAGCGGAGCTTACGCACGTGCCGCCAAAGCGGTGCATGAAGCCTTGTAATGCCTTCAGCGGTTGGTCACTCAACGGCGTTCAAAGTCTGCAGAAGTCATACCATGCTCAAATGAAAACAGGTCTGTTTCTCGCTGCCAGGGCGTGCGGGCTTTCTGGAGCGTAGGTCAGCCGTGTTTGGCGGGCGGAGCTTCCGCTGCCCCAGCGCCCCCTTCGCCAAACCGCCCGACTGCGAGGGGCCTCGCAAGGCTCCAGCGCTTGCCGTGTGCTCAAGGCTGCCAGAACGCTTGCAGCCTCAAGACTCCTGCCTCACGCTCATGGACGGATCCATTCTTCGCACTACGTGCTTCGAAGGACACGCGGGCTCTCGCCACGTCCATCCTACATCCCGGCATGAAGCGCCTGCCCGATGCTCTGCTTGAAATACAGGCCCGTTCATTCAGACTCGTTTTCTGTTTTTAGACACCAATCTGCGGCAGGTTCCAGACGTTCTTGGCGTATTCCAAAATCGTGCGGTCGCTGCTGAACTTGCCCATGCGGGCGGTGTTGTGGATGGCCATCTTCTGCCAGCGGGGCTGGTCACGGTAGGCTTTGTCCACTTCGGCCTGGCAGGCGGCATAGCGATCGTAGTCAGCCATGACGAGGAAGGGATCGCCATGGGAGAGCAGGCTGTCGCGCAGCGGTTTGAATTCGTCCTGGTTGCCGGTGAAGTAGTCGGAGGCCAGCCAGTCGATGCTGAGACGCAGGTCTTCGCTGGCGTGGTAGAAGTCCCAAGGATTGTAGCCCTTGGCATAAAGCTCGGTGACTTCTTCGACGGTGAGGCCGAAGATGAAGATGTTTTCCGGCCCCACTTCTTCGAGGATTTCCACATTGGCACCATCAAGCGTGCCGATGGTAAGTGCGCCATTGAGGGCCAGCTTCATGTTACCAGTGCCTGAAGCCTCCTTGCCTGCGGTGGAGATCTGCTCGGAAAGATCAGCCGCAGGAATGATGCGCTCGGCGATGGAGACGCCGTAGTTCGGGATGTAGATGACTTTCAGCTTTCCATTCACGCGTGGGTCATGATTGACCTTGGCCGCAAGGGCATTGATGGCGTGGATGATGTTCTTCGCGAGGTAGTAGCCGGGAGCGGCCTTGGCGCCGAAGATGAAGACACGGGGCGCCATGTCGAAGTTCGGATCGGCGATGATCTTGCGATAGAGAGTGACGATGTGCAGCAGGTTGAGGTGCTGGCGCTTGTATTCGTGCAGACGCTTGATCTGGACATCAAACAAGGCATCCGGGCTGACGCTGACACCACAGGTGTCCTGAATGATCTTGGCCAGGTGGACTTTGTGCCCACGCTTGATGGCCTGGAATTTTTCCTTGAATGAGGCGTCGTCGGCAAACTTGTCGAGCGCAATGAGCTTGGTCGAATCCTTCAACCAGCCGGCACCAATGGATTCGGTGATGAGGGAGGAGAGCTGCGGATTGCACACATCCAGCCAGCGGCGGAAGGTCACGCCGTTGGTTAGATTGAGGAAGCGCTCAGGATACAGCTCAAAGAACTCCGGGAAAAGGCGCTCGCACAGCAGGCGGGTGTGCAGCGCGGCCACACCGTTGGTGGCGTGGCTGCCCAGCACGGACATGTGCGCCATGCGCACTTTTTTCCCGCCACTCTCTTCGATGAGGGAAAGCGCCCGCTTCTTCTCTCCATCCCCCGGCCAGCGCGCCTCGACGTCACCGTCGAGAAAGCGCTGGTTGATTTCATAGATGATCTGCAGATGGCGCGGAAGCACACGTTCAAACAACGCCGCGCTCCAGGTCTCCAGTGCTTCGGGCAGCAGCGTGTGATTCGTGTAGGAGAAGGTCTTCTGGCAGATTTCCCAGGCCTGGCTCCATTCGAGCTTCTCTTCATCCAGAAGGATGCGCATGAGCTCTGGAATGGCGACGGCGGGATGCGTGTCATTGAGCTGCACGGCCGCCTTGGCAGGAAACTCGCTCCATGGCAGATCGTAACCGCCTTTGAACCGGCGCACGATGTCGGCCAGCGAGCAGGCGACAAAGAAGTACTGCTGCACCAGACGCAGCTCCTTGCCGCTCTCGGTGGCATCATTGGGGTAGAGCACTTTGGAGACGGTTTCGGCGATGGCCTTTTCACGCAAGGCCTCGATGTAGCTGCCTTCGTTGAAGACTTTGAAGTTGAAGTCTTCATCCGCCTGCGCCTGCCAGAGTCGCAGCACGTTCACAGTGTTGCTGTCATAGCCGACGATAGGAATGTCCCACGGCAGACCCAGCAGGCATTTGGTTTCAACCCACTCGTGGTGCGGCCGGCCAAACTCGTCGAATTTTTGGATGGTATGGCCGTAGAGATGCACCGTCTGGCGGTAGGAGGGTCGCGCAATTTTCCAGGGGCTGCCATCACGCATCCACGCGTCGGGATGCTCGACCTGCTTGCCGTTGACGAACTCCTGGCGGAACAAACCAAACTCGTAGTGAATGCCATAACCGATGGCTGGCAGATCCATGGTGCTGAGCGAATCCATGAAGCAGGCGGCGAGACGCCCCAGGCCGCCGTTGCCAAGCCCCATGTCAGGCTCCTTCTGCACCAGGGTGTCGAGATCTTTGCCCATTTCAGAGAGCGCCACTTTGGTGGCATCGTAGATTCCGGCATTGCGCAGATTGTTCTCAAGGAGGCGGCCCATGAGGTATTCGAGCGAGAGATAATGCACGCGCCTCACCCCCTGGGAACGATGCTGACGGCGTGACTGCGTGGCGCGCTCCATGACGCGATCCCGCACGGCGAGCGATGTGGCGACATACCAGTCGTTCTCGCTGGCTGTTTCAATGTAGGCCCCCAGGGTGAAACGCAGGTGATTGGTGATCGAAAGCTTAAGGCTGTCGGTGGTGTTGAGGACGGCGCAGTTGGCGAGGGCTTCCATGGGATAGGCAGAGTTGAGAATGAGTTACCAGGTCAACCACTTGGGAGGATCGACCGGCGCGATGAGGAGAGTGATTTCTCCTTTGGGCGTTTTGGTTTGGTAGTAAGATAGCAGGATGCTTGCCGGGCCACGTTTGAATTCCTCAAACTTTTTCGTCAGCTCCCGTGCCACCACCACCCGATGCTCCGGCGCAGCCTCCGCCAGAATCGCCAGCGTATCGACCAGACGGTAGGGGCTTTCGAAGAAAATACTGGTGCAGTCACGCTGCAAGGCGGCGGTCAGCATGGTGGTGCGGGCCCCTTTTTTGTGAGGAAGAAAACCACCAAAATAAAACGGCGTGGTGGGCAGGCCTGACGCCGCCAGCGCCGTGAGGACGGCGCTGGGGCCGGGAATGCTCTCCACGTGCAGACCAGCCCCGACCACTGCCCCGACGAGGCGCTGTCCGGGATCTGAAACCGTGGGCATGCCCGCATCCGAAATCAGCGCCACGCTGCCCCCCTGGCGGATATGCTCCAGCAACTGGGGAATGCGATGCGCCTCATTGTGTTCATTGAGGCTGATGAGCCGCGCACGAATGTCATGATGCTTGAGAAGCATGCCCGAATGACGGGTGTCTTCGCAGGCCACCAGATCGGCGATACGCAGGGTGTCGAGCGCGCGCTGCGTGATGTCGCGCATGTTGCCGATGGGCGTGGCCACCAGGTGGAGGCCCGGAGCCAAACGCCCCGTGGCGACCACGGGCTCCAGCATTTCATCATCTGCACCGTCTAACTGCTCAGCGGCTGAATCCGGTTCCGACGACATGGTGCGGACAGATGATTACCAGCCTTCGGAAATCTGATCCGAAAGATTGTTGGCCAGACGCTGCGCAGCGTCTTCCAAGAGCTGAGTTTCTGACAGTTGAAGATTGGCTTCAAGGATGATGTAAGAATCAGCAGTGGCGTTGCCCGTATGCAGCACCTTGCCAGAGGCGGTGTCCGTGACGGTGAACAGGCAGGTCAAAGTGGCCATGATCTGCGAGCTGCGCAGAACGTTGTTAAGGTCAGAACGGAACTGGGTGCGGTTGATGTTCGCAACCTTCCCCTGCAGCACCGCTTCAGCCTCGCTTTTGGCCACGATCTGATACGAGCCGTGGTTTTGCAGCTGTTTAATGACCGCGTTCGTCACCAGCGAGGCAAGTCGGGGCTCCAGCGTGAGATTTTCAAAGGTGGGCACCGCGAGCTTGGTGACGTGGCTAAGATGGGCAGGCTTGTGTGCGCCCAAGGTGTAGCCCGCGCAACCGGAGAGCATGAGGCAGCCAGCTGCCAGCAGAAGAAAAAGCGATTTCATCCAAATAATTTAAGAAGTGACCAGCCCAGTAATGGAGTGCTGCAATGCCCGTGCAAGAATTATGACGCGGGCTTCGTCGTGGAAGGCACGGGCGGAACTGGCGGCGCTGGCACCGCTGAACCCGGTGCGCGCGGCAGCATGGAGGGCACACCTGGAGATGGTGGAACAGGCAGCAAGGCCGGTTTTTCAGTCTCAGGCACCGGTGGCAGCAAGGAGCCTGCTCCTGGCGTGGTGGCCCCCGGACGGAGCGGCAGCGTCGGCTCCTGCAAAGGAATCGGCACGAAACCTTCGTCTCCCGTGCGCATTTTCGGCTTCTGGCTGAGGCGGGCCAGCTCCGGAGCCAGCGGACCGACATAATCATCACGCGCCTTCAAGTTCTCCGCCGTCAATGAGGTGTAGTCCTGACCCGGTCCCTTCTTGGCATCTTCTACACCCGCAGGGTCAGCGGCGGCGAGTTCGGCCAGCATGGTGCGCGCCTGGGCGGAAACTTCGGGAGAGCCAAACTTGAGCGCTTCATTGAGATAGATGGCCGCAGCCTTGGTTTTGCCGACACGCTGATAAAACTTGGCCACGGTGAGCGATTGATTGGCCTCGGCGGTGTTGACCTGATGCAGGATCATTTCAGTCTCCTGTTTGCGATCTCCTCCGGGATTGGTGGCGATGTAGGTGCGCAAGGCATCACGGGCGGCCAGCAGGTTGGAGGCATCTTCACTGCGCTGTGCAGCAATGTTGCTGATGGAGCCAATGCGGAACTGCGCTTCAGCCGCCTGGGATGTGTGCGGATAGTTTTCCACCACCTTGTTGTAGGCGGCGACGGCCTTGTCCTTCTCCTTCAGGTCCTGCTGGATTTCAGCGATGCTGAACTGGGCCAGCGGGGCATATTTGCCAAAGGGAGCGTTCTTGATGATCTTCTCGTAGAATTTGATCACCTCAGACGAGTTCATCTTCATGCTGATCAGCAGCATCCCGCGCTGCTTTTTGCCACCTTTCGCCTCTTCGGCGATCTCATACTGCTTCTCGATGGCCTCGCTGAAATGCGGGCTGTCACGGTAGGATTGAATGAAGGTCTGGAACGCTTCAAACGCATCGTCCATCTTGCCGTTGTGACGGATGATGACGGCATTGTGGAAGGAAGCCTCCGCCGCGCTCGGGGTGAAGGCGTATCTTTTCACAATCTCCTGATACAGCCCCTGTGCCTTGCCGACTTTGCCAGCGTTCTCAGCCTGACGGGCCTGCGCCAGCATGGCCGAGGCGGCGAGTTCCTGCGATTCACGCTCGCTGTCCACAGGCACCACCTTGTCCTTCTTGCCTGAAAACGGCCAGAGCGCGGAGGATGCAGTCGTCAAAGCAAGGAATGAAACGGCACATGCCAGAAGGACTGGCAGGCGGGCGTGGGGGAAGAAATTCATCGCCTCAGTTATAAGTTCTAGTTAAGCATGCGTCAAGGTGGCAACACGCCAGTCTCACTGCGCCCTCACGGCCCTTGTTTTGCCCCCGCGCCCGGTTTATGGGACCCCCGTCATGCGCTTTTTGCTGCTTCTCGCCCTCACCTTTCCCATCTTGGCCCAGTGCCAGAAAGTCTCATCCGCCCCGGCTGGGTATCGAGCGCTGCGGAATCTGGACTATGTCGGCGCTGGCGATCCGCGTCAGATGCTCGATCTCTACCTGCCTGAGGTCAAGGCAGACAAACCGCACCCGCTGCTCGTTTACATCCATGGCGGCGGCTGGGAGGCCGGCAGCAAGAATGAGGCGGATGTGCTGCTGGGACTCATCCAAGGCGGCACGCCCTATGCCGGGGCCAGCCTCAACTACCGCCTCACTGACCAAGCCCAATGGCCCGCTCAGATTTTTGACTGCAAAGCAGCCATCCGCTGGCTGCGCGCCCATGCGAAGGAATACAATCTCGATCCCGACAAGATCGCCGTGTTCGGCATCTCTGCGGGCGGACACCTCGTCAGCATGCTTGGCGTCACCGGCGGAGTGAAGGAGCTCGAAGGAGAACTGGGCAAACATTTGGACCAAAGCAGCCGCGTCTCCTGCGTGCTCGACTTCTGCGGCCCGTCCGACTTCCTCACCTTCGGCGGCAAAGGCAGCGTCATCGACCCTGACGATCCCAAAGGTGCGCTGGCCAAGCTCATCGGCGGGCCGCTGAAGGACCGCCGGGAAGAGGGCCGCAAGGCCTCACCCGTCACTTACATCACCCCGGACGACGCCCCCTTTCTCATCATCCATGGGGACAAGGACCCCCTCGTCCCCTACGCGCAGGCCACGGAGCTTGATACCGCACTGAAAGCAGCACACATTTCCTCCACGCTGGTCACTGGCTCAGAAGGCGGCCACGTCTTCTTGAGTGGCCCGCTGCTGGAACGCATGTACGCCTTCAATGCCCGCCACCTGTTCGGCAAAGACGTCCAAATCCCCGAAGGAGCCGTTCCTTCCAAGTAATCCCCCAGCGCAATCGTCCCGGCTGCCCCCCTCTTTTTCAATGACCGACACCGAAATCAAGTCCGCCATCCTCGACATGGGCCGCCGTGCCCGTGCCGCCTCGTATGCCCTCGTCAAGCTGACGTCCGAACAAAAGAACGCCATCCTCGTGGCCATGGCAGACGAGATCATGGCCCGTCAGGAGGCCATTCTCGCCGCCAATGCGCTCGACCTCGCCCGGGCGGAGCAAAACGGACTGAGCAAGGCCATGATCGACCGCCTCACGCTTGATCCAAAGCGCCTCAAAGCCGTGGCCGATGCCGTGCGTGAAGTCGCCCTTCTGCCCGATCCCGTGGGTGAAAAGCTCACCGACTGGACCCGCCCCAACGGCCTGCACATTCGCAAAGTCCGCGTCCCCATCGGCGTCATCGGCATCATCTTTGAGTCACGCCCAAACGTCACCACAGACGCCGCCTCCCTCTGCTTCAAAACCGGCAACGCCACCATCCTGCGCGGAGGCAGCGAGGCCATCGACAGCAACCGCGCGCTTGCCGCCGCACTCCAGGCCGGAGGCGAACGCGCCGGACTCCCGCCCGACAGCATCCAGCTCATCCCCTTCACCGACCGCGCCAGCGTCGAGCACATGGCGCAGATGGATCAATACCTCGACCTCATCATCCCACGCGGTGGCAAAGGCCTGATCGAAAAAGTCGTGGCCACCGCGCGCATGCCCGTCATCAAGCACTACGACGGCGTCTGCCACGTGTATGTCCATGTGGATGCGGATCTCGACATGGCCGCAAACATCATCGTCAACAGCAAGTGCCAGAAACCCGGCGTGTGCAATGCCCTCGAAACCATCCTGGTGCATGAGGATCTCGCCGCCACATTTTACCCGCTCGTGGGTCAGCGTCTCTACGAGGCCGGGGTCGAAATCCATGCGGATGCCACGGCACTGCAGCACCTCGGCGTAGAGGCCCATCCGGCCAGGGAGGAAGACTGGAGCACCGAGTACCTCGACCTCATCCTTGCCGTCAAAACCGTCAGCGGATTGGATGAAGCCATCGCGCACATCAACCGCTACGGCTCCCACCACACCGACAGCATCATCACCAAGGACCGCGCCGCCGCCGAACGCTTCCAGCATGAGGTCGACAGCGCCGTCGTCCTGCACAATGCCAGCACACGGTTCAACGATGGTGGCGAATTCGGCTTCGGCGCCGAGATCGGCATCTCCACGGACAAGCTGCATGCGCGAGGCCCCATGGGGCTGGCCGAGCTGTGCAGCTACAAATACCTCGTGGATGGCAGCGGGCAGGTGCGGGGCTGAGCCCACAATCCATCTCCCCAAAGAGCCAAACCGCCCGAAGCAGCAGTCATGGACAGCGCCTGCCCCTTCCCAGGCATGGCATCTTTCTTGCGCGCATTTGCCCGGCGCCGCGCATCTTTGCTTGCGGTCTCGTGCGTAACCGTTCTCTTTGCAGGGCTTAATTTCCAGCAAGGCCACGCAGTTGCGACAGGCTTTTCATGTCCCTATGAACCCTCTGTTCTCCCGTCTTCTCCCCCTGTTCCTTCTCGCCTGCGCCTCCGCATCGGCGGTGATCCCTGATCCGCTGCCGAAGGCACCTGAACCCATTGATGACATCCTGCGGCTGCAGATCTTCCTGGACACGCAGCTCTTCGGACCGGGCAAGCTGGACGGTCGTCCCGGGGAGTTCACCACGAAGGCGCTGAAGCGTTACCAGAAATCCCATGGGCTGCCTGAGACGGACATGGAAACGCATGCGCTGGACCTCTCCAGCGTGCCGGAGATCTACACCACCTACACGATCCGCGAAGAGGATCTCAAGTTCGTCGGAGAACTGCCCCGCCAGCCGTCCGCACAGAGCAAGAAGAAGTACCTGCCCTACGACTCCCTGCTTGAGTTTTTGACCGAACGCTTTCACTGCGCGCCGGAGATGCTGGAGTTCATCAACAAGCCCCTGAAGCTGGACACCCTCAAGCCAGGCGATGTGGTCAAAGTCCCTGCGGTGCAGCCGTTCCTCATCGAACAACTCACGGAAATTCCCAAACTCCCTGAAGTGCCGGAATTTCTCACTCGCGTCATCAAGATCGACACGCGGGAAAAGGTGCTCGACCTTTGGGACGGTGACAAGCTGCTCGCCACTCTGCCCATCACGCCCGGCAGCGGCCATCTGGCCACCCCGCCCGGCACCTGGCGCATCCTGGGCATCACACAGATGCCCACCTTTCGCTGGGACAAGAGCGTGCTCGAATACGGCGTGCGCAGCGGCAACTTTTACGAACTGCCCATCGGCCCAAACAACCCTGTGGGAGTCATGTGGATCGGCTTGAACCGCCCCGGCATCGGCATTCACGGCACGAACTCGCCGCAGAATATCGGCCGCACTTCCAGCCATGGCTGCATGCGCACCGCCAACTGGGACGTGGTGCGGCTGGTGAAGCTGATCACCCAGGGCATGACGGTGATCATTGAAGGTCCGGCCCCTGAGCCACGTCCGGTCGTGATCGCCAAGGCGCTGCCTGTGGCCCCTGCTCCGCCACCACCCGCACCCAAGCGCGGCTTCTTCTCCAGACTGTTCGGCAGGAAATAGAGATGACGCTCAATTGGGCCGCAGCGTGATGGAACCCGAATCCTTGACCTTCCACCCCTGCGGTGAGCGCGTCATCTGCTCAAACTGCATGGCCCAGTAGCGAATGGTGTTCATGGCATGACCATAGGGCTGATAATCCCGCAGATTGATGAACGTCAGCTTGTCGCTCTCGTTGTCAGCAAACTGGAAGAAGGCCCGGCCTGACACGGAGTCCACCACCTTGCCCTCGATCGCCATGTTGCCTTTGGTGAAATACGCCGCCAGTCCGATCACGGGCGTCACCACAAACTTCAGCACCGTGACCACCGCGTTTCCCTTGGGGCTGGTGGGATTGAGTTCAGTGATCGCCAGTTGCAGCGTCAGCGTATCTTTGCCGGGCTGGCTCACGAGTCGGTAGAGCGGCGTCGGCGAGTGACGGAAGGCGGCCACAAACTCCTCACGCAGGCGCACCGCCACATCCACCTCCCGGCGCTGCACCCCGCCCCAGGCGACCTCGCCGGAAGAAAAGGCCCGGTTCAGCGGACGCAAATAACGCAGCGTCACCGGAGCGATGAAGAGCTTTCGCTTCGCCTTTCCCTGCGCGAGCAGCTGTGGATCAGGCGTGGTCCAGATTTTTTGAAACCCCAGCTGAGCACGGGCATCCTGCGCCAGCCATGGCTGCTCAAAAAAAGGCGACAGACCGACGGGCTGCGCTTTGAGCATGCGATTCGTCGAACTGCATGCAGGCAGCACCAGCAGCAGCGCGAAAATGGAGTGCGAAAAACGCATGGTGGATGAGTCCCCGATAAAGACACAGAACCCCACTGTTCCGCAATACCAGACCATTGCAGCCGTACAAAAGATGCCCTGCCTCAACGGATTTAGCTTTTACCGCCCACGCTTTCTGCCGAACATCGGTCATCAGTCCTTTCATGCCACCAGCCACCGTTCATATCGTGATTCCCTGCTATCAGGAAAGCGGGCGCATCGGACCTTTCCTCACGGAATTGTGCGCGGTGACGCATGAACTCGGAGGCGTGAGCATCCAGGTCGTGGAGGACGGCTCAGACGCAGAGGAGGCTGCACGCATGCGTGACATCGTCACCCCGCTCTGCCTCCAGCACGGGCATCTGCTCACCCCCATGTTTCTGCCTCAAAATCTGGGCAAAGGCGGTGCCGTGTATGCCGGCTGGGATCAGGCTCCTCCGGTGGACTGGCTCGCTTTCGTGGATGCAGACGGCTCCTGCTCCGCCACTGAAGTCGCCAATCTCATCCATCGTGTCCGCCTGCAGCCTTCCCCGCTCACGGCCGTGTTTGCCTCCCGCTGGGATCAGACCAGCTCCAAGGTTCAGCGGCAGTGGAAGCGCCGGCTCATGGGCCGTATCTTTGGCACTCTCGTAGCCACCCTGCTGCGCATCCCCATTCACGACAGTCAATGCGGGCTCAAATTCGTGCCTCGCTCCGCCTATCTGCGCATCGCCCCGACCCTTCGCATTCATGGTTTTGCCTTTGATGTCGAGCTGCTCGCCGCCCTGCATGACAGCGGCTGCGGATTTGAGGAAGCCTCCATCGCCTGGCATGAAACCCCCGGCGGCCATGTGCATTTGATCCGCGACTCGTTCCGCATGGCACGGGATGTTCTCGCTATCCGCAAACGCCGCGCGAAACGCTGATTCGTAGTGCAAGCGTCCCGCTTGCACCATGCGGACAGCCCCGATTTGGTATTACTCCCACTTCAACTCGGTGCCCGCAGGCAGCAGGCGCACAGCACGGGCGATGTCCCAGTTCGTCATGCGAAAGCCGCCGATGCTTTCCTGCTTCGTCATCATGCCGGGGATGCTGGTGCCGTGCAGACCGTAGGGCAGCGGTTTGGGATCACTGCTCTTGGCCAGATTGATCCAGACAATGCCCACCGGATTGTTGGGTCCGGCAGAGAGCCGGTAGGGCACAGTCATCGGTGCGGCAGGATCACCAGTGCTCGATAGACGAGGACGCGCAACGACATCGAGAATCTTCCACGTCTTGCGCCCGCGCAGTCCGGGGCGCGCCGCTGAGACCGGCATGCTGGCAATCACGACGTCTCCCCGGCGAATGATCAGCCGGTTCACTCCCAGCATGCTGGCGGAGATGGGGGCCGCAGGATCGGCGGCAGGCTGCAGGGGCTCCGCCAGCGCATTTTCAATTTCGAACGGCATCACATTCGGCACTAGAAACACCGCACCGGGCACATTGGCATTTTTGACGCCAGGATTGATATGCCGCAGGAACGACTCGGCGGCATGAAACCGCTCGGCCACAAACTCCCATCCGGAGCGGTAGGACATGAAAGTCTCATGCGTCAGCTCTTCAAAAGTGGGTGGCGGCTCCACAGCCTTGCCCTTCTTCTTGCCTCCGGAAGCGCTGCCGGGATGAGGTGAGATCCAGCGCATGTCCGCTGCCGTGAGCACATACTCGACATAGGGGCCGCCAATGGCTTTCATCGCGGCGGAGGGCTTGCCTTCCGGAGTGTGCAACTCTCCAGGATGTGCTTTTTCAAAGGCCTTGTACGCCGCGTCATACACCGGCCCCGCCGTTCCATCAATCGGACCGATGGTGAATCCCTGCCGGTCCAGAAAAGCCTGAATGAGCACCAAGGATGCAGCCCCCCAGGCCGCAGGTGGCAGCGCACGGTGAGGTTTCGTCGCGATCAAAACCGGTGCCTCCTCCTTCACGGGGCTTGGTGCTTTTTTGGGCTTCTCCTTGGGCGGGTTCTTGGCCGCCGCTTTTTCGGCGGCCACTGCGGCAGCGACCATGGCCTTGATGTCACTCTCCCCGGGAACTTTCACCACCTGACCGATGACGATCCGGTCATTCTTCATGTCATTGAAGATTCTGAGCTGGTCCACCGTCACGCCATTGGCACGCGCGATCTTGGTGAGAGAGTCTCCCTTCGCCACCACGTGTTCGATCATCGCCGCTGGAGGACCTTGGGGGGCGACCTTGATCGCAGGCGTTATTTGGGCCCCAGTTCCAGGCGTGAACTGAGCACCGGGCTTTGCCCCAGAAGCTTCCACCGGCACATCCACCGGCAGGCCCCAGCCAGCGGCATCCGAAGGCTCCACCAGCCAAGGCCACTTCACCGCCAGCTCCAACCCGGGCTCAATGGTGGGAATCGCCGGCTTCACCGTTTCCACCTGGGCCATCATCATTCCTGGCAGACAAACCGCCAGCACGGGCACAACACGAAGCCCCCTCGTGAACTTCGATGGCAAAAGTTTCTGCATCATGCGGCATTCAATCCGCATTTGCTGCATTCACAAGTTTCTGTTCACACCGGCGGGGGAAAACCTCCGCGAGTCCTATTTCCCCAGCACCTGCTTCAGCACCTCGATGCAGCGCTCGTTCTGCGGCATGGTGCCGATGCTGATGCGCACCCATTCGGGAAGCTTGTAGGCGGCCATGGCGCGGACGATCACGCCCTTGTCCATCATGGCTTTGAAGACGGCGTTGCCATCGCCGACTTTGACGAGGACGAAGTTGGCGTAGCTGGGGATGTATTCGAGACCCATCTCGCCAAACTGCTGCTGCAGGTAGGCGCGGCCTTCGTCGGTGATGGCCTTGGTCTTGTTCTGGTGCTCTTCGTCGAGCAGTCCGGCCAGCGCACCCGCCTGGGCGATGGAGTTGAGATTGAACGGCTGCCGCGTGCGCTGCAGCACGTCGATGAGCTCCTTGTTGGCAATGCCGTAACCGACACGCGTGCCTGCGAGCCCCTGGATCTTCGAGAACGTGCGCAGCAAGATGACATTGCGCCCCTCGCGAACGTACTTGAGCGTGTCCGGCGGATTGTCGAGGAACTCATAGTAGGCCTCGTCAAACACGACGACGACATGATCAGGGACCTTGGCCATGAAGCGGTCAATCTGCTCCTGGGTGACGAGCGTGCCCGTCGGATTGTTCGGATTGGCAATGAAGACCTCCTTCGTGTTCGGCGTGATGGCGGCGGCCATCGCATCCAGATCATGCACGTAGCCGGGATCCGGCACTTCAATGGTGTCAGCACCAAACACCTTGGCCATGAGCTTGTAGACCAGGAAGGCGTGCTCGGCGGTGATGATGTTGTCGCCGGGCTTGAGGAAGGCGTGGCCGATGAATTCGATGACTTCATTCGAGCCGCAGCCCATGATGATGTTGCCCATTTCCAAGCCGAATTTTTCCGCCAGCGCGTTGCGCAGCTTCCACGAAGCGCCATCCGGATAGATATTGACCTCTTTGACGGCCTCCTGCATCGCCGCAATGGCCTTGGGCGACGGCCCGAGAGGGTTCTCATTGGAGGCGAGCTTGATGATGTCCTCCGGCTTCAGGCCGCGTTCACGGGCCACATCTTCGATGGGCTTGCCGGGTTCGTAGGCAACGAGGTCTTTGAGCTGTGGGTTGGCGTAGTTCCAGATGGACATGGTGGGTGGCTTGGAGATCCTTTTCTTGGACTGGGATGGCGGCGAAGGCAAGTCCGTGTAAAGTCTTCATGAGACTTCGTTTAATCACCCATGCCAATCCAGCTTCCCGACACCACGGAACTCCTCCAATCCCTCGGCACCGCCACCGGTCTGGGGCTGCTCGTCGGCTTGCAGCGCGAGTGGGTGCAAAACCGCGTCGCGGGCATCCGCACCTTTGCCCTGCTGACGCTCCTCGGCGCGCTGACCGGCCTGCTTGGCAATGCCTACGGCAGCTGGGTGATCGCGGCCGGGCTGCTCGCCTTTGCCTGCATCGTGGTGTTTGGCACCTGGCTCAGCCTGGCCTCGCGTGAGCCGGACTCCGGTCTCACCACGGAAATGGCGATGCTGGTGATGTTCGTCGCGGGCATCATCACCATGCTCGGGGAGCGGCTCATCGCCGTCATGATTGCCGGTGGCGTCATGGCGCTCCTGCAGAGCAAGAAGGCGCTGCATGCGATGGTGCGGCGCTTTGGTGAGGATGATCTGCGCGCCATTGTGCGTCTGGTGCTGCTGGGCCTCGTGATTCTGCCCGCGCTGCCGAACCGCGAGATGGGCTATCTCGGCGTGCTCAACCCTTTTGCAATCTGGCTCATCGTGGTGCTCATCGTGGGCATCAGCCTTGCAGCCTACATGGCGGAAAAATACCTCGGCGGCTCCGAAGGAGCCGCCTTGGCGGGCATCCTGGGCGGGCTCATCTCCAGCACCGCAACGACGGCCAGCAGCGCACGTCGCAGCAAAATTTCCACTGCCGGCAGCCTGTCGCTCGCCTCCATGGCCTTGATTGCCTCCGCCGTGGCGTTTGTACGCCTGCTCGGGGAGGTGGTGATCGTCGCTTCCGATCACATCCGCGAACTTCTGCCACCGCTCATCGCCATGATGTTATGGGTCGGGCTGATCGCCGCCGTGGCGCATCGGCTGGCAGCACATGCCGACTCAGAACCGGTGGATGAGCCCCCACCGTCCGAACTGAAAAATGCAGTCGTCCTCGGTCTGCTCTATGCGCTGGTGCTGGTCATCCTGGCCTACACCCGCCAGCACAGCAGTTCCGCCGGCATGTACGTGGCTGCATTTCTTGCCGGCCTCCCGGACATGTCGGCCATCACGCTCTCCACCTCACGGCTGGTCAACACGGGGCACCTCGAAACATCCGTCGCCTGGCGCATGATTCTCGTCGGCGGCATGGCCAATCTGTGTTTCAAAATGTTTTTTGTGATCGCCCTCGGTTCACGTGCCTACATCAAGCCTGCATTGCTCGGTCTGCTGCTGTCGGTCGCAGGAGCCGGGGCTATTCTGGCGTTCTGGCCCTGAAGTCTGGCCATCCGCTCAAAGAATGCAGGATGAATCACAACGACATGCTGCTGCACGACGTAAATATTAACCATCATGCCCGCCGAATTTAAAGACTACTACGCCACGCTCGGCGTCGCTCGCGACGCCAGCGCGGACGAGATCAAGAAAGCCTTCCGGAAACTCGCCCGCCTCTACCATCCCGACACCGCCAAGGACAAAAAGACCGCCGAAGCCAAGTTCAAGGAGATCAACGAGGCCAACGAGGTGCTCAGTGATCCGGAGAAGCGCAGGAAGTATGACACCCTGGGAGCCAACTGGCAGGACGAAGGAAACTTCCAGCCCCCACCGCGCGGAGCGGGCGGCCATGAACAGGAGTTCCACTTTGGCGGCACCGGCTTCAGCGATTTCTTCGAGCAATATTTCAGTGGCGGCAGCCGCTATGGCTTCCCGCAGGGCTTTGAAGAAGAAGTCCCCACCGGTGCCGCAAAGAAAGGCCGCGCACGGCGAGGCCATGACATCGAGGGCGACATCCTCGTCACGCTGGAGGAGGCCATGCACGGCACGCAGCGGCCCATTTCGCTGCAAACTGTGAACCGCCAGACCGGTGCGGTGCAGACGCACAGCTTCGAGGTGCGCATCCCGCCCGGTGCCACCGATGGACGCCGCATTCGCGTGCCCGGCCAGGGCGAACCCGGCCACAATGGCGGCCAGGCGGGAGACCTCTATCTGCGCGTGCGCCATGCCGCCCATCCCGAATTCACCACCGAAGAAGCCGATGTGCACCATGATCTCGACCTCGCTCCTTGGGAGGCGGTGCTGGGCGCGGAGGTGATCGTGCCCACCCTCGACGGCTCCATCAAACTGCGCGTCCCCGCCGGCAGCGAAAACGGCCAGAGCCTGCGCGTGCGCGGGCGCGGCCTGCCCAAAGGCAAGTCCGCCGAACGCGGCGACTTCTTCGTCAAACTCCAGATCGTGCTGCCGACCAAGCTCGGCGATGCCGAGCGCACGCTCTGGGAGCAGCTGCGCAGCACCTCCACCTTCAACCCACGCGCCTGATATGAGCGACTTCACACCTCAAACCTACTCGCTGGAAATCCTCGCCGAGACGACCGGTGTCTCCACGCAGATGATCGTGCAGTATCAGGAACACGGCATCATCCATCCGGACTTCGATGACGAAACCATACGCACCCTGCGCCGCATTGAGGCGCTGCGCGAAGCCTGCGAGATGAACCTCAACGGCATCAAGCTGCTCACGCAACTGCTCGATGAAGTCGAGCAGCTGCGCCAGGAACTGCGCATCAGACGCTGAGATCTTACGTGAACTGCGTCACCCCGGGCACCGGCATCGGCGTTGGCTCAAATTTGTCGCCAAACTGCAGATTGTCAGGCGCGAGATCCTGCTTGGAGGACAGCATCGCCAGCGCCACACGCGTGGATTTTTTATCCTTCTCTCCTGCAGGTGCAGCCTCTTCCTTCCAGAGAATCTTCTGCCCCGTGTAGGCGGCTTCACGTCCCATGATGGCAATGAGCGTGCTGCTCATCATGCGGTCTCCGTCATTGATCACCTCGCCTTTGCGGATGGCATTGAAGAGCGCCTGATGCTCCAGGTCATACATGTTCTTCTCCTCACCGCGCCAGCGCCAGCGCTTCTCACCGTCGATGAACGGCGCAGAACCTTTGCCGATGACCAGCTTGCCTTTGGTGCCCTGGATGTTGTCGATGACTTCGTTGTGGCAGCCGTTGATCTGACGGTTGGTGATGTGGCAAAGAATGCCGCCATCCCATTCAAAGGCGCAGTGGAAGTGGTCAAAGATGTTGCCGCCTTCTGCCTGACGCTGGCGCCCGCCAGTGGCGATGACGCTGACAGGAGGAGTGTCCTTCATGGCCCAGCAAATTTTGTCGAGGCTGTGCACCGCCTGCTCCACGAGGCTGTCACCGCTGAGCCAGGAGAAATTGTACCAGTTGCGCACCTGCCACTCCACATCGCCCATCCCGGCGGGGCGTCCTGCCGCAGGCGGCATGACTTTGACCGGGCCGGCATAATAGGTCGCCAGAATGCTGGTGATGTCGCCGATCTGACCTTCATGCAGCCGCTTGTAGCATTCGATGCGGCTGGTGGAGTAGCGCCAGCAGAAGCCCGCCACGAGGTTCAGCTTCTTCTGCTTCGCTTTTTCGACCGCCGCCTGGGCCACACGATAGCCTGCCGCATCCACCGCCATCGGCTTCTCGCAGAAAATGTGCTTCCCTGCCTCGACCGCCGCCGTGAGGTGCAGCGGGCGGAACCCAGGAGGAGTGGCCAGCAGCACCACATCCACGCCGCAGTCGATGAGCTTTTGATACGCATCCAGCCCCGTAAATTTCTTGTCCGGCTTCACATCGACGCGATCTGGAAAACTCGCGGAGAGATTCTTGATGCTGTTCTCGATCTGCGTGTCGAACGCATCCGCCATCGCCACGATTTTGGAATTGTAATCCGCGCCCAGCGCCTGCGCTGCAGCCCCTGTCCCACGGCCACCGCACCCGATGAGGCCGATCTTCAATGTCTCATTCGAGTCCGCCTTCTGCTGCGCGAGCAAGCTGCCTGCGGAGGTGAAAATGGCCGGAGCAAGCAAGGCTCCACCACTGGCATTGAGAAAACGACGACGTGAAAAAGCGGAAACGGCTGGGTCAGACATGGGTACAGAGATTGGTTGCAAACAGAGTTGAGATTTCGGTATGGGAAAGGCAAACCTTTCAGCGAAAGGGCATATTGCCCAGCCCGTCAGCAGGCCATTAGGAAGCCCCTAATGAATGAAACCGAGCACTGAAAAGACATCGCCCGCAAGGGTGCACAGCACCCTCAGACATGCCGTGGGATGATCTTTGTCAGGCCGGATGACTGGGGCGGATGTCCATCGTTGTCGAAATTGCTCAGCGGCTGCGTTTCCACCCGGCTGATTTCGTCATCGGGCGAAGGCTGGAGCAGCGCATCCACCAGGAGCTGCGTGTCTTCCAGAAAGGTCAGCCCGGCGCGGCGCAAAAAGTCCACCTCCGAGGCATGCGTGTGCAGCGTGATCAGCAGGCACTCCCCCTGAAACAAGGCCAGCACAAAGACGCCCTCATAGCCGAACCAAAACGTGTTCACGTCACGGTCGCCACCACTGCCAAAGTGCGCGCGGGCATCATGCAGGGCCTGCAGGAGACGCTCGGCACGAAACTCCTCAAATGGGAGCAGGTTGATCAAAATTTGCCGCCGCCAGCACAGCAGCAGACCATTCACCGAACCAGCATGCTTCAGTCGTTCGAGGGCAGACCTCAGGGAGGGTGTGATAGATGCAGCCATGGGTTTATGCCTCCAGGGAATTGGCACGGGTGAGAAGTTCAAACATCGGCATGCGTTCGCCGATGTGGGCGCCAGCACCGGGATCTTGGGCATCCGTGCCGGCGTCGAAATAAGCAAAATTCAAAGTGAAATCCTCCTCCTGCAGCGTCCCCATCCAGGGCGCTCCCAGTTCCAGGCACTCACCCACTTTCAGTCCAAAGTGCCGCAGCCCTTGGAAATCAGCAGCGTAGTTGTTCACGGCTTCCTGACCGCTGTCACTGGAGACAAGCCCATCTTTCAGGGTGAAGAGTTGCAGGGGGAGAGGGGTTGCCTCGGGTGCGCTCATGGGGATATTCAAGTTGTCCCTCTTACGTCTCAAAAATCCGCTGATGAGGCAAGCATAATCCACGGATGAGACAAAATAGAAATCCCCTGCCCGATTGACACTGCGACCCTTCGCTTTCTTTCGTCCATCTCTGCGCTATCTCTACCTCCCCATGACCGCCGTCGCCCCCAGTTTCAAAATTGGCAATGAAAAGCTCATCAAGGTGCTGCCAAACGCCGCCAACCGTCTCCTTGGCCTGCTCAAAAAGCAGGGCCGCGCTGAAAACGGCGCCCTGCGCGTGGCCGTTGTCGGCGGCGGCTGCTCCGGCCTGCAGTACAAAATGGATCTCGTCGATGGCCCGGCCAACCGCGACATCATGGTCACCTCCAGCGAGGTACGTGTCGTCATCGATCCCAAGAGCGCCCTCTTCGTCTCAGGCTCCGAGCTCGATTACAGCGATGACATCCAGAGCGGCGGGTTCAAAGTGAAGAACCCCAACGCCGTCGTCACCTGCTCCTGTGGTGAAAGCTTCTCCGCCTGAGCCCCATGTCGAACGCCTTTGCCCTCCTCGGCCTGCCGCGCATCGCCGCACTCGATGCCGAGGCGCTCCAGCAGGCCTGGCTGGCGGCCAGCCGCAGCGCGCATCCCGATCAGCCCGGGGGAGATGCCACCCGCGCAGCAGAGATCAACAACGCCTACGAGACCCTTCAGGCCCCCGAAAAACGCATCAAGCATTTGCTGGATTTGCATGCCGTGCCTTGGCGCGCGGTTCCCATCGACGATGCGATGATGTCGCTCTTTGGCCAGTTGGGCCCCGCACTGCAGAGCGTCGCCACTTTTCTCAAGCGCAAACAGACTGCCACATCCGCCCTCGCCAGGGCCCTGCTCGCCCCCGATGAAATGCGGCTGCGTGAACACCTTGAGACTCTCGGCACCACGCTCGATGCCCGGCGCACCACCCTGCTGGCAGACCTGCCCGCCTATGACTCCCGCCTCAGCGCGGGGGACACCACCGCCCTCGCCGACCTGCAAATCCTCCAGGCACGTCTGGCCTATTTCAGCAAATGGCAGGCCCAGGTGCGCGAGGCTTTGCTGAGTTTAATGTGAGCCCTGTTTGCCTTCCGCAGGCACTGGCTCAGCCATGCCCTCGCGCACCCGGCGCAGGCACTCGTCCGGGCTGGCATCCATCGGCAGCGTCAGCGGCTGTGACTGAACGCGCAGATGCCGCACAGCCCCTTCACGGCGGACATGGGTCACCTCGATGTTGTGGGCGGCAAAGAAGCGCACCACGTCCTGATTGCTGGCGTAACGGCTCATGGCTGCAAGGTGGCAGATTAAAAGTCCCCACCACCGCCGAAGTCGCCGCCACCCGAATCACCACCGCTGTCGAAGCCGCCTGAGTCATCGCCAAAACCACCGCCTGAGCTGGTGTAGTCCGTATCGGTGCCGGAGAAGCCGCCATCACTGTGGGACGTGTCCATGGAGTCAGCCCCAAAGGAGGAAGCGGAACTGTGGGAGCCAAAGAATTGATCATACATCCACATGCCGGCAGCAGCGCCGAACATGCTGCCCATCATGTTTTGGAAAAAGCCGCCACCACCATAGCCTGGCTGGCCCATGCCGCCGCCGCCACCGACGCCACCGCCTCCACCGGACATGGAGCGGAACAGCCCGCGGATGAGGCTGAAGCCCACCCAGATCAGCAGCACGATGCCGATCGTCGGCAGCCAGGATGAGCCACCCTCCTTTTGAAAGGCGTGCGCTTTGGAACTGACAGGTCCGGCAGCGCCGTTGCGGTGCGCGCTCATGGTCGTGGAAATGAAATTCACGGCATCAATCAGCGCGTCATCATTCTTCTTGTTCCGCAGCTGTTCGAGCATGCGCTGAATCAGCGTCGTGCGGTCCGCCAGTGTGAAAGCCTGGCGCTGAGTATCCGTGCCCAGGACGACCTGCAGATGCGCAGGCTGTTTCACGAGCAGGATGAAGACGCCGTTCACTTTCTTCGAGCGCGCAAGCTGCTCCGCCCACTGCGAAAAACCACGGTTCGTGGCGGCCTTGTCCGGATGGATCACGGTGGCCTTCATCTCTTCAGGCACCGCGGCGAAGGTCTGCACGGCGATGTCCTTGTGCAGCCGGGTGGAGACGTCGTTGATCGTGCCGGCGGCGTTCACCTTGGCGAATTCAGAAAAGAAGGCTCCGTCATCTTGAATTCCACCGGCGGCAGCGCGTGCACCAGCGGTGCCGAGCAGAAGCGTGGCAGCGAGAGCGGGGAGGAATAAACGGCGTGTGAGTGTGTTCATGGCGGGAGAAGAATACGGCGGGATCATGATCCATGGATACGTGCCGTGCACCTGCGAAACGCGCCTGTTTTTGTAGTCGCTTTCCGGGGCGGCTCAAGTGTGACAAAAACGTAAACAGTGCACAAACACATTACAATGCGCACCTTTACCGGCACACAGGCTGTGTGGACGTTGGTTCATGGAAAAAACAACCTGTCTGGAAGTTCTGAAACAAGGACCCTATGCTTGGAACAGCTTTCTCCTGGATGAAGGCCTCCAATCGGCCTGCTTGAGCGAGGCAAACCTCGGCGGCGCGGATCTGCGCCGCGTGAATCTCGCCCAAGCAGATCTGCACCTCGCGAACCTCAACGGCGCCGACCTCAGCCTGGCCAATCTGCGCGGCGCAGACCTCAGCCTGGCCGACCTCAGAGGTGCGAATCTCAACGGCGCAGATCTCAGTCTGGCCAATCTCGAAGGTGCGGACATGCGCGGGGCCAAATGCACCGGCGTGCAGCTTCTGGGGGCGGACCTCCGTCGTGCGAACTTCCACGACACCGACCTGCGGCGCGCCAATTTTGCCAACGCCAATCTATGCGGAGCAGACCTCAGCGGCACACGTCTGATCCGGGCAAACCTTTTGGGTGCTGACCTCGGCGGCGCAGATCTCACCGGCGTGGTAATGCTGGAAGGCAGGCCCGCTGCCTTGCATGCCAGCGCCTAGCCGGCATGCACAAATTGCGTCTGCTTTGCGCGATTTGGGGACTGCAAGGGTGGGGGTGCTGGGCTCGGATTTGCTAGGAGGAAGGGCGCTCAATCACCCTCACACACGACAACACCATGCCACGCCCCTCTCGTTACTCCCCTGCTGAAAAGGCCGCCATCGTGGCCGCCGCACGTTCCCGGATTCGCCAGGGAGAAAGCTGCAAAGAAATTGCCCGGCGGCTGGGCGTGAATCAGCCCTCCCTCAGCGGCTGGCTGCGTGAATCGACCCTCGACATGCTCTACCCGCCGCTGCCGCCCTGCATGCCGCGCAATCGCTCGGCATGATGTGCGCAGGTCTTATTTCTTCTTCACCTGCCACTGGTCATCAAAGAAATCAGCCGCCACCACCTTGCCGGCAGACTCGGCGCTCGGTGGCTGGGTGATGTCCAGAATGGCCCAGTCAGGGAGCTTGGGGTTTTGCAGTGAGTTGGTCCTGTCATGCGCCTCACGGAAAGTGAGGCCGGAGTTGATCACCACTTCAAAGCCCGGCGATTTCAGACAGGGATAAACCAGGAGCGGCACATGGGTCTTGGCGTCAAACGACTGCCCGCCCATCTCCACCTTCTTCGCGTCCCATTGCACTGGCAGCGATTTGGCCAGCTGCCTGAGGCAGGAATTGGATTCCGGCGTGCCCCAGAAGATGAGGCTTTGCGTTTTGCCGGCTTCGTAAATGTCCCCCACATCCGATGCCTTCACCACACGGGCATCGCCACGCATGAGGCCCTTCCAGCGCTTGAGGAAATGCGCCGCTTCTGCGTTCACCCAGGCATCCACCGCAGGCGAAGATGATTTTCCATCTGGCAGCACCACCAGAAAGCGCTTCATGAAGCTCGCATCCATCGGCCCTGGATGCGCGCCCGCCTTGCCCCCGGCTGGAGTGTCGTGCTGAAACGGCTCTGCATTGCCAAAGTCACGCCACACTCCATTCTCCTTGATCAGCCGGCAGAAAGCCCCCGCCACTTTGGGCCCAGGACTCAGGAAGGTCTCGAACTGCGGTGCCACCGGACCCGCCTTGAGCTTCAGCGTGGTGCCATCAATGTTCACTTGCAGCGATCCCCCGCCCTTCCGTGCCTGCGGCGGTGGATAGAACACGATGCGCGTCACATTCTGCGTCTTCATCTCGATCGTCTGCCCGTCCGTGACCTTGGCTTCGAGCCGTGCCTCCTTCCAGCTCTCCTCCATGCCGTGCAGGTTGAGCCACTTCACGCGGCCGTAAAACGGTGTCTTCGTCTGGATATGGATTTCGTCTGGAAACAGGTTTCGCCCCTTGGCGACCTCTTTCTCAATCCATGCCTGCACCTCCTTGATCGTTTCGGGATGGTACTTGTGCGGCATGCCGGGGCCGATGAGATGAGGCGGGTGCAGGTCCTGCTTCGCCAGCACCTCCATCATGTACTCCGCTGAATCACGCTGCGCATCCACCTCGCCGCTGTAGCTGATCAGAGGCACATTGAAAAAATTCCGCGCATAGTCCGGCACATCATACACACCCCACAGCGTCTGCTCATACCAGGCCGGATACTTTTCCGGCGTGAGTTTTTGATAACGCTTCACATCCGCAAAGCCCGCGCCCGTATGCACGCAGGCCCACTGGTCCGGATAATGCGCGCCCATGTGCCATGCACCCGCGCCGCCCATGCTGAAGCCCGCCAGCGCCACTCGGTTCGTGTCCACATTGAACCGCTTCATCGCATCATCACGGCACTCAAACACATCCGTCTCACCGGCGCTCTTCCAGCCATTGCAGTAACGTCCGAAGGGATGGATCACGATCGTGCCCGCCGGCTGAAACTGTCCCGGCTTCTTCGCCATCAGCTTCGAATACACAAACGGCAGATCCGTGGCGGTGTCTCCCCGTCCGTGGAGCCAGATCCACATGGGCACCGGCTTTTGACCCGCGCCAAACTCCAGGCCTTCCGGCACCTCCACCCCGTACGGCTGTGGTGAATCGTCAATTTTCGAATAGTAGCCCAGCACCTTCTGCCCGCTGCCGTTCATCCAGGGCGTCTCTTTTTTTCCCAGCGACACGATGCGCTTCTTAGCCTCATCGAGCAGCGCCATCGCCTTCTTCACCCCGTCCTCCGGCTTCTTGTCATACCACTCGTCAAACTCCAGTGCGTAGCGCACGGCTTTGAGAAAAATGTCCGCATCCGCCGCACGCGGGTGCTTCTTCACCGCTTGGAAGGACTGAGTCACTGCCGCCAGTTCTTTGGCAATGCCCGCCTCCTGCTCGGCTGAAAGCGCTGCGGTCGGTTTCGGTGGCAGACTGCCTTTGAAAGAGGCCGTGGCACCCGTGGGACTGAGCTGTGCCTGAGCAGCCACCACCCACAGGGAGAGAAAAAGAAAACATTTCATGGAGAAGATTAAACGCCGCCCTGCGCGGTTTTTAACCGCGAGTTGCCGTCTGTTTGATTTCTCCGGTCAGCTCAGCTTCCCTCGAACCCACGCCCCTCTGTTGCGTCTCTACTCAAATGCGCTCAAGCCAGACTGAACATCGCGCATCCAGCGGTGTCAACCATGCCTGATGTTCTGGAGAGTCCGCCCTTGGACTTCCTTCACCCCGCTTTGAGCCAGTTGGCAAACACGCCACTCGGCACCGCAGACACCCCCTCGGCACCCTTGAGCAAGATCTCCCCGCTCTCCACGGCACCGCCAAAAACGCTGAATTCCTGCCGCATAAGATTCTGCAACGTCGTGGGCAAAACCGCCCCCTGACGGCAGCAGAGCAAGACGCCAATGGGCTTGTCGGACAGCAGGCCGCTGACTGTGCTCAGCAACGCACCGAGATCACGCTCGAGCTCAAATCCGCCACGCTTGGCATCCTTGGGAGTGTGCGGATCGATCACGATCAAATCATAGCGGGTCGTTTGTGTGCGTTCACGCTGGGCAAATTTTACCGGATCATCCACGACCCAGCGGATGTCCCGGTTGGCCAGCGTATTGAGCGCAGCATGTTCACGTGCGCGTTTGATCGCGTCTGCCGAAACATCCACGTGGGCCACAGCGGCCCCCGCCTGCGCGGCTGCGAGCGTGAAACCGCCAGCCCCGCCAAAGAGGTGCAGCACACGCGCCGGACGGCGCTGCTGCTCGGCAAAGGCGGAACACTGCGCGCCAACCTTGCCCCACAGTTCCTGCAATTCAGGAGCCAGGCCGCGCACGCCGCCTTGAGGAGAAAGCAAAAAGCGCAACGTTCCGATGCGCAGCTTCAGCGGCTCCTTCACCTCACGCTTCAGCTCCACGGCCTTGCGCCATTCTGCCCCCGGAAGTTTGCGCCGCCACCAGGCTGCATGGGAGGCACGCGAAGAAACAAGCGCGCCCAGCTTTTCGAGCACGCGGCCTCCGCCGCTGTCGAGGAGCTCAAATGATTGATTTTCTGCTTCACCTTCCATGACGATGCTGTTGCTCAGTGCTTGTTCTTTTGACCGGGATCATGACGCGCCTTGCTTCACAAAGGAAGCACGGCAAGCCCCTTCCCTTCCAAGGCCGCCCGCGCCTCCTTGGCGGACTGCGCTTTCAGCCTGCGCTTGTAGCAGCTTCTGAAAAACTTGGAGATGAAATCATTGCCCTGCGGCGGAAACGGCCGCCTTTTCAAGTTGGCCTTGATGCCTTGGTCGCGCAGAAACTTGATGGCCTGGGGCTTCCAAAACTGGCCTTTAACCGACTCGACATAAGACACGACCTTGGGGGATTCGTCGTTCATGTAGAAAAGTCCGGGTTCACCTTCAATGTTGAGCTTCCGTAAACGGCTCTCAGCTGCCCAGATGGAACAACCAGGCTCCAATATCTGATTCAAAAAGGTTTTCTTCCACAAGGACAAATTGAGTCCTGCGCGCAGATTCCCTTTCTCGATCCGGCGCAACGAAGTGTTATGCATCGCTTCACCCAGATCGCCATGCTGGTCCACCGCCAGATACCTGCCACCGGCTTGATCCAATTGCTCAATGCATGCGGTCATCGCGGAACTTTGAATGTCGCGATCCACCAGGAAATCATCAAGCCACACAAAGAGGTTCTCCTCCTTGATGGATTTCAGGGCACCGATGAGGTTGTCTGACCAGCTTTTATCCTCCCCCACAGGAATCGTGACCACCCTGGGATCTTCAAAGGTGCGATGGTTTGAAATGAGATAAACTGGAAACGGAGAGGCCTCCCAGTGCTTGAAGAAAAAATGGAAAAAAATAGGCCATAAATCCGAATAACCGTCGCAGGAAGAGATGACAGTGGCGGCATTCTGCGTGTTGAGATTGAGTGGCATGAAGCTGAATGGAGAATTTAGTACGCTGACGCACAATCCGCAATCTGTTAGCTCACTTTAAATGGTGATCGGACCTCGGCGGCAGGGGCATTGGGGCATGTCCGGCAAAACGATCAAGGGACACAGATGTGCGGGGAATCACATTGAGGCTGAGAGAAGTGCCCTTTTAAGATGAGCTAATTTGGTTGCAGCGTGTTGATTGTCTGCTTTGTAGAATACTGATTTTATTAATTCCTGTAATATTCATACATAAAATGGTGACCTCAGCCGCATCAATTCAACTTTTGCCCCTGATGCAAAAGTAGAGTGGCCCGCCTCCTCATTTGATGCCATTCAATCCATTCCATGAAATCCTTCAGCCGCCGCATACATGATCTTTATGCGAATCTGCGGTCTGCAGTTCGGCTTTACCCGAAAATTGAGTCTTCCCCACCGAATTCGGCCAGCCTCACGGTCATCCCGTTGATCGAAGCCGGCTCGGAGGAGGTCCCCTGCGAATTGGAGGCGCGGTTTTTCAATCAAACCGCAGCCACTTCTGTGATACGGTGGCCCGCAGTCAATTTCCACCACATACGCAACGCCACGGTCGTGGGTGATCAGGCCAGCATTTTCACGCCTGAGGGCAGGTGGCTGCGTGTCTGCCCCAGCTTTGACTTGCTGCCTCTGAGCAAGGTGCGGCAGCCCATCAGCATCGGAGCAAGCAAGGTGACCACGCCGTTGTTTCACCTCTCAGGCAGGGACCACGAAAACCACGGCCACTTTCTCTTTCAGCACATGCCCCGCTGGATGGCGGCGCAAAAGAAAATGCAGGAGTTGAACCCTCATTTTAAAGTTCTGGTCGCCAAAGGCCATCTGAAATGGCAGTCCCGCTACCTGGTAAAAACCGGCCTCACCCAGGACCAGATCATCGAATGCAGCGACGGCACCACCCGCTGCAATGATCTCTTTTATGTCCCACAGCTTCGGGGAGTCCAAGACTGCCTCTCCCGGCCGCAGGACTACCGGGCCATGAACGAATACTTCCATCGTCCTCATGCCAAAACCGGGCCGTCCCTGTTCTTGTCCAGAAAAGATGCTCCCAACCGGTATCTGCTCGATGAACCCGCCGCCATCGCCGAAGTGGAAAAAGTGTTCGGCAGCGTTCGTGTGATTGAGCTCTCCAAGACTCCTTTGGACGAACAGATCGACCTGGTGTCCAAAGCTCCGGTCATTGTCTCTCCGTTGGGACAGGCCCTCGCAGTTTCACTCTTCGCAAAAAATTCAGTCATCATCAACCTGGATGGCGGCACTGGCCCCGACGCATGGGGCGACGCCTTCCGCGACGTGGCCAACATCTGCGGCAATCAGGCCATCTCGTTGTACTCCGGCTCCTCCAGGACCCAGGACGGCTCCTTCACATTTCCACCGCACGATCTCAACCAGATGCTTGAGAAAGTGAAAAAGCTCACTCAGTAGGATGCGCATACTCCTCGTTAAACTCCGCCACATCGGGGACTCCCTGCTGCTGACTCCCACGGTCAAGGCTGTGCAAGATGCCTATCCCGATGCGCAGATCGACGTCGTCGTGCGCGCAGGAACGGAAAGCATTTTGAAAGGCTGCCCCAGCATCCACAAAATCTACACCACGGCCTCGCCCGAAAAAAGCAAACGCTCCGGCGCGAGCTTCTTGAATGATCTGCGGCTGCTTGCAGCAATCCGCGGTGAAAAATACGATCTGGCCGTGGAGATGGGCAACAACGACCGCGGACGCACCATCGTCGGATTGAGCGGTGCCAAAAAACGCTGTGCCAACACCCACGTCTATCAGATCGCCTGGCCATGGAAATGGCTCATGACCCACCTGGGCAGCAGCGAGTGGTCAATCATCCACCGCGCACAGGCCGATTTTTTGAATGTAAAAGACTTCCTGGAACTGCCGCAGCAGGAGCCCGGCCCGCTGATATTCGAAAGAAGCGCCACCACGGCACCGCCATTCCCTCTCGCACCCGGCAAGCCGCTGGTCATCTTCCACCCTGGCACACGCTGGCAGCGCAAGCGCTGGAATGAGAACCACTGGATCAGTCTGGGGACGGCTCTGATCGCGCAAAATCATCAAATCGTCATCAGCGTCGGCCCTGACCCGGAGGAGATCGCCCTGGGTCAGCGGCTGGTCCAGGCCATCGGACCGGGATGCATCAGCACCGAAGGAAAAACCCAATGGAATCATCTGGCATGGCTGCTCTACCAGGCCCGGCTGTTTGTAGGGGTGGACACTGCGGCCATGCATCTTGCCGCAGCCACCGGAACTCCTACCGTGGCTCTCTTCGGTCCTGATTCGGACGCCCGAAACTGGTCCCCCTGGAAAACACCCCACAGGCTCATTCATTTCAATTCAGATGAAGCCAGCACACTCCCGGAGGTCATGGCCGCCGCCGCCGGCTTTCTCGCCCCCCGCCCCCTCAATTCATGAAGCTTCTCGTTTTACCCTTTGGTGATGCGGCTTGCGCCAGCACCCATTATCGGGTGCTCCAGTATCTGGACATGTTGAAAAAGGATGGCATCGAGTGTGAAGTTCTGGCCCCCGGAACCATGCCCTCGCCGGCAAAAATTGCGGAATCCGACACAGTCTTGGTGCAAAAAAAGCTGTTCTCATCTCGTCAGGTGCGAACACTCAGGAAGCACGCGAAGCGGCTGCTGTTTGACATCGATGACGCCACCTGGCATCCCCATGGCCGGAAACACAGCTGGTGGACGCGCTGGCGCACCAACCGCCGGTTGGAAAGCATTGTGCGGGCGGCAGACGTGTCTCTCGTAGCAAATCAATACATCGCAGGGCATCTCAACGCATTGGGTGGCAACGCCCGAGTACTGCCCATGGCCTTGAAAGCCGCAGATTGGCCGCCTTCCAAGGCAGCTGAAAGCACGCGAATCAGACTGGGTTGGTCAGGAGCCCCAGTCAATTTGCACTATCTGGAAGCTCTGGAACCCGTGCTGACGCAAATCATGCGTGAACACCCCGAGGTGGAACTTGCGGTATTTTGCGGCAAACAGCCCTCTTTTGCCAGTTCACTCCCCTATCTGCACCTCCCCTGGCGCCAAGGCGGTGAGCGTGAAGCGGTTCAAAGCTTTCACATCGGTCTTCTGCCGCTGCCGACGGATGATTTCTCACAAGGCAAATCCCCCATCAAAGCGCTGCAGTACATGGCGGCCGGCATTCCCACGATTGCAACACCGCAGGCGGGCTCTCTGGAGATCGGAGAAGGATCGGACAGCATGTTATTCGCTGAGAATCCGCAGCAGTGGAGTGAAAGGCTGCGTCAATTGATCCAGGATTCTGAAATGCGTGGAAAGATGGGCGCGAACGCTCGTGCGGCCTTTGAAGAGCGCTTCTCCTCCACGCGAACCTATTCACGCTGGAAGGACTTCCTCCTCGGAACATGAAGAAGCCCAGTGTCATCGTGTTGTCCGATCAAATCAGCGGCGGAGCAGCGACGCTGGCGAATCTTCTCGCCAGCGATCTTGCAGAGCGTGCGGAGTTCGATGTGGAGCGCTGGCATTTTTCACCGCCGGCACGGAGCGGCTTTTTTCCTGCAAATCTGCGCGAACTTTCGCTCAGCCCAAACCGCAAACGACCCGTTTGGGAACGCGTGGTGAAGAATTTCTCACGCAAACTCGCAGCTCGCTGGCGCAGTCAGCGCCATGAAAGCGCGCTGCTGCGTGCAGTTGAAATCGCCAAGCCCGACCTGATTCACATTCATAACATTCATTCCGCAGATCTGAATCACGGCACACTGCTGAAACTCCCTGCGCACATTCCACTCATCTGGACAATCCATGATTTATGGCCGCTCAAGGCGCATGCCTGCTCCTGGCTGGAATGTGATACGGGAGAACGATATCGTTATGAAATCGGACCTTGGAGCCGCTTTGAGCTGCTTGAGACAAGAAACCGCCTGCTACAGCGTGGCAATTTAACGCTAGTGGCTCCCTCAGCCTACGTGGCTCGGGTGATGCGTCCGCTCACCCGGCGCTACCGCATGCACAATGAAATGGTGCCGCATGTGGTCCGGAAAGAGTTCCTGGTGCCGCAAGACTCTGCAGCCAGCAGAGCCAAATGGAATCTTACGGACGATGTCTTCTGGCTCGGCGTAGGGGCCACCTGGAACAACAACCGCAAGGGCATGGATGTGCTCTGGAATGCACTGTCACAGATCGACTGCAAGGGATTGGGACTTCTTGTGTGGGGGCAGCCGCCGACGATTCCAGAGTTGAGCGGATTGACGGTAAAAATCGCGGGATCCGTAGATTCTGCGGAGACGCTGGCGACCCTCTATGCAGCCGTTGATGCGTTTGTGTGTCCCACGAAAGGTGACACCGGGCCGCTGAGCGTTTTAGAAGCGATGGCAGTCGGCACAGTGCCAGTGGCCAGCAGCGTCGGGGGCATTCCGGAACGAGTGAAACATGAAGAGCGTGGGTATTTGTTCCCCAGCCAAGATGCTGCGGCGCTGGCGGCGCTGATTGAAAAGCTGCGCAGCAGGCAGCAGCCTTTGGAACAGATCGGACATGCAGCGAAACTCAAACCCTTCAATACACGAAGATTTACCAACGCCTGCTCCAAGCATGAACACGACGCAGCCACTTTCGCGAATAGCCGTGACCATTCTTGCCTATCGCCGGGCAGAAAAGCTGGAGCAGCTGCGTCTGGCCCTGCGCAGCTTTCCCACCGCCGAATTGTTTGTGTTTTGCGACGGAGCACGGGGCGAATCGGATGCAGAGGCATGCAAGGAGACGCAACAAGTGGCAAGACGATTTCTGGAGGATCATCCCACAGCCAAGATTGTGGTGCGTGAGCGCAATCTGGGACTGAATCAAAACATTGTGCAGGGCATCACGACCGCCCTGACCGCGGTCCCCTTCACCGTCGTTTTGGAAGAGGATGTCATACCACAGCCTGGCCTGTTTGAATATCTGGCGCAGGCCGAGGCCGCGTATCGCAACGAGGCCAGAGTTTTTTCAATCGCAGCGTTCCATCCCATCGTTAACGACGAGGGACCGCTGACCACGTTTTTTTCCCGGCGCTTCTTCTGCTGGGGCTGGGCCACCTGGGCAGACCGCTGGCAATCCATGCTGCCGCGGCTGAAGGGGACCACATGGCCCTATGAGCACTACTGGCAGATACCGTCCTGTATGGGCACCGACTGCCAGTGGGCACACCGTCAGCATCGAATGGGACGCAAAGCGATGACCTGGGACCGTCTCCTCGCATTGTGGACTTTGAAGCATGACTTGCTCCACCTCTGCCCAAGCACCCGTTTGACGGCGAACATTGGACTCGATGGCTCGGGAGAAAACTGCACGGCGGATGACCCCGCTCAACGGCTCTTTAAAAGCGCGAATTCCGTCGATGGGGCCGTCTGGGAGTTTCCAAAAAAACTCTCGCCAACTGAAGCCATGGATGAAAAAATCCGCGCGTACTTCACCAATAAGTCGCGCGGCTATTGGGACCAAATTCGCAAACGTCTAAATTACGAACTGGCTCGAATGCGCGGGCTGAAGAAATATGGCTTATGACGCCCGACATCTATTACATCCATCGCGGTAAAATCCCCCGTTACCTGCTTTGTTCGATGGAGAACACGCGTGTCTTCAATCCCGATGCGCGCATCTTTCTTCTGGGTGACGCCTCACACCCCCGTTTCAATCGACTGGGTGTCACCTTGATCCCCTTCGACACGCTGCCTCACGAAGATCTCGATTTTTTTCAGGCTTCCTACCGGCACACCTCGGGCAATCCGGAGGCATTTGAGCGCTTTTGTTTTGCCCGGTGGTTTTATCTGCATGAGGCAGTCCGGGCCAATGGAACAGAGATCGCCATCCATCTTGACAGCGACTGCCTGATTTTTGATTCGGCCGATGCGCTGGCGCAAAGGCTCCTGCCTGAAAAGGCCCTGTGCTATTTCGGTCCGGATGGGAACCCGCATCTGGCGCTCTTTCGACCGGAAGGTATTTCCGGAATGGCGGCCACCTTGCGCACGCTTTTCCAGACGGATTATTATCGGGACTGGGCCCAGATGAACTGGAGAGAAATGCGGCGCTTCTTCTGCGACATGGCGGGGCTGGATTATTATGTGCAGCAAAATCCGGGTGCGGTGTTTGATCAAACCGAATGGCCTGATGCCATCGTGGAGCAGACCATGTCCGTAGCCCATGGTTATGCCCTGTGGCCCGGGCGCAAAAAAATGAAGCGCGTGCAGTGGCGGATCGAGCATGACAAGCTTGTCCCCTATCTCACCCGGGTGGTAGACGGCAGCCAGGTGCGCGCTCTGGCGCTGCATTACAAGGGTGCCAGCAAGCGCTACATGCGCAGGTTCAACCGGGTCTCCGATTTCGCGGTGGCTCAAAAAATCCGCTGCTTTTTGAACAATCAGATTCCGCCGATCAATCGCTCGACGCTTATTTTGAAGGGCTCGAATCCGACTTGAGATGATAAAGAAAGTCGTGGTGGCTCATCTTGGCAACCATGTCGTATTCAGGGGACAGGAACGCGTTGATGTCGTCAAAAAAGCGCGCCTCCACCAGAATGTAGCGCGGCTTATACTTGGCGAGATTCATGCCTTTGAGGACCTCCAATTCGTAGCCCTCCACATCCAGGGAGAGCAGATCGATTTGCTTCAGTCCTGTCTGCTCATCCAAAATGGACTCCAAAGTCCGGGCCGGCACTTGAACGGTGTAAGAACCCGCGAGCCTTTTGACGCGAATGCCGTCTGCAATGTGCTGGTCCTCCATCTCCTGAGTCTTCATGGCCCCCTTCACAAGGGACATCAGGTTGGCGTAACGCATTTCAATGAACTTGTCCGTGCAAGTGTTGGAAACGAGCGCGCAGTTATAGACATTGGATTTAGGCCGCTCTTTTTTGCATTTTTGAAAAAGCTCGGGCATCCCTTCCACAAGCACGCCGCGCCAGCCTCTGAACCTCTCCAGGAAGTAGGTGTTGCTCTGTGAGTAGCCGTCATTGGCGCCGGCCTCGATAAAGAATCCGTTGGTGAAATTCAGGTATTTTTCCAGCTCACGATCAATCCCCCCGAGACCTGGATGAGAGTATTTGTCCGAGCCAAACATTTCATGCAGGCGACGCCTGAGTTTCCGCTTAACATTGCTGAACATGCCCATAGTATTCTCCTCTGTGTTGCTATGAAGCCCGCTGCTACCGTGACCAGCAGTCAGGCAATTTCAGGGTCGGGTTTGGTGTGTTGTCGAAATCCAATGGATGGGGGAAAACCAGTTTTTGAGATGACTCCCTCATACGATCCTTTCGCAGAAAGGTAAACTCCATTACTGGCGGAATGGAGAGGCCGTGCTTCACGACGGGGCCGCGGCAGTTGTTGGGGTGTATGTGCACACAAGCATGTGTGTGCAGCAACTTTTCAAAGGCACGTCCGGCAAGTTTGAAAAATCCCTGGTTCCACAGGGCATCCAAGGTGTGAAATTCGATGATGATGATCCTGAACCTGTGCATCAGGTGATCGGAAACATTCAAAAGCGTTTCGTATTCAAAACCCTCGATGTCCATCTGCAGCAGCAAATCGGAGTTTGGTTCCAGATTCGATGACGCCACCCATTCATCCATCGTTATGAAGTCATTTGTTGAATAAGACCCAACAAACTTTTTGATGAAATGGAACTTTTCATGGGTGGATGCCGGACCTTCCACGGATTTGTCGGCCATGAAGACCTGCATGCCTAGATCGGCACAGGATTTTTCAAAATCAGAAACGCTGCACACACCGGGAGAGAGGCAGGCGGAGATGCCAGACAGATCGTCAGGAACCAGATAGCCGCCATCACCATCGGGTCCCATGCGGATCAATTGATGACCAGAGGCACGCGGACGCAAAGCAGCGATAAGACTCTGCATCTGCCCAACACTGGTTTGAGCAGTGACCATCCTCTGGTCAGACTCCAGGATTTTTCGTGCAATTCGTTTTAACAGGCCCATCGTGAAATGAAATGACAGCGGTGATGATGAAATATGACTGACTATGCGCTGCGGGCTCATCCTCGCGCTTGCAGCGGCACGCAAAGAATCAACTTGCTGGAAAAAAAACGAATAACTACACTCCTGTGATGTCTTGGACAATTGTTTTGTGCTCTGAAATCAAGCCTTTTTGGGAAAACCGCATTTGTAGCCATGACTACGCGCTGCAGTTCCCTGGTGCGGGATGGATTCCCTATTTTGCCGAGAAAGTGAAGCAAGCCGGACACACCTTTTTGACGAGTGATCTAGCCCTGCAGGAGATTGCGGAAGGAAAGCTGGCGCCTGAGCGCACGATTTTGATCAGCGGTGAACATGCGAAGCATGGTCTGGAATTGATCAAGCAGGGATGCCAGCCTGGCGTCATGATCTGTGCGGAGTCGCCGATGTTTGCCCGCAAGTTTTATGAGAGGATCCGTTTTTACTGTGATCCTTATCCGATCAAAATTCTTTTCCAGGGCACGATCAACCAGTTCTACCCCAACGACGCTCTGGCGCACCGCACACGATTTGCCATTTACCGCAGGAGTGACGGGTTCTTGCCAAGCCTGCGGTGGTCTGAGCGCAAGCCCATAGCCATGGTGGCGGGCAACAAGTACTGGAGGCACCCTCTGGAACTCAAGAGGCTGCTCAAAAAGCCGGGCAGCATTTTTGGCTGGATCCGCAGCAAGTTATGCCTGAGCAATTCGCCAATCAACCGTCACACGATGAAGCACCAGCTGCACGACTACCGGCTGAGTTTGATCCATCACTTTGCAGGCAAGGGACTCGACCTCTATGGAAGAGGCTGGGATCAAGTCAAGAACCTGCCGCTCGTCTGGCGCCGGCGACTTGGGCCCGTGCTCAGCAAGCTGAGTGCGAAGCAATGCGCGGACAAACACGAAACCATCTCCCAGTATAAGTTTTGCATCGCTCTGGAGAATATTGCCGCGCCGGGTTACCTGACGGAGAAGATCATCGACTGTTTTGTGGCGGGAGTGGTGCCGTTGTACCTGGGTGATCCGGATGTGACTTCACACATTCCTGAAGGAAGCTTTGTGGACCTGCGGTGCTTTAAAACGCTGGCCGAACTGGAGAAGCATCTGAATGAGATGACGGAAGAGCAGGCGCAGGAGATCATCCGGGCGGGAAGAGCCTATTTGGAGAGCGAGGCCGGCCAGGAGCATGACTATGAGGGGATGGCCTCGCGCATATTCGAAAAAGTGGCGAAGCAGTTTTCACTCACTTGAACCAAGTCACCAGTGACTGCAGGCGCTTGCGGATGGTGTTGCGCAGTTTCCCTGGCAGCACTGCTCTCACGAAGCGGTTCATGGTCGTTCTCTTTGCAACTGTGGGCTTCTCATGTGATGCCACCTGCAATTGAGGAAGCGGCACCGCGGGCTGGGAAGTCCATTCATTGTTCAGCAGAGCAGCTGTCAGTTCTTGATAGTACTTCTTCACGTCTGCAGAGCGTCGCTTCTCCCAGAAATGCAGGCAAAGACCAAAGCGCTGGATGAGCAGAGTGCAGTAGTGACCGAGCCAGGCTTCACCCACGGAGGATCTGGCATCTTGCAACACGCTGATCTCTTCGAGAAGTTCTGCGCCTTCGCGGAACATCCGCTGAGTCAAAAAATCGATCTCTTTATCCGGCGTCTGCTGGGCCTCCACCAACATGTACTGGCTGTGGCTGTGCATGAAACCCGCCACGGTTGGGTAGGAAAGATGGTGAACACAGCAGTCATCCGCGTATTCGATGCGCCCCACGCGAGATTTGTCACTGGCGGAAAAATTGGCGTGAATCCGGTCCTGTACTTTTGCGCGAGTGCGATGAACGAGAAACGGGTACTCTGTGACATCGGCCAGTTTTCCGTACGGCGTGTGGACGCCATACATGTAGCGCTTGCGGGGAACGAAGATCAAATCCAGATCCTGCCCGCGCTCCTGAAGAAGATTCCGACAACGCTCAACGAGGCGCTTTGTCGTCATTTCTGATGCCGTTGAAAAATAGATCCATTCACAACTGGCGGCAGCCACCATGGCGTGCAGATCATCCTGCCCCTGCGGTGCAAAAGGAAAGATCACATGCTTGACCTTTGCTCCGTATTCCTTGCAGATGATGCTTGTGCCATCGGTCGATGATTTATCGACAACAACCACCTCATCCGCCCAGGCAACGGCTTGATCCAAGACGGCACGGATGCGCTGCTCCTCATTGTAAACCAAGAGGAGAAAACTGATTTTGGGCGAGGCTGAGGCTTCCATGGTATGAGACTGGCAATAGCGACTAGGTGACTTCCATTCCCGCCGGCCTGGCGAAAGGCTCCATCTGAGAGATCAGCAGACCGGCTGTCATTTCAGGACAGGTGATCGTTTCCTGGAGCCAAAAGCAGTGGTTTTTGGCTGGCAGAAGGATGCTGAAAAGGGCCGAATTACTCATGCGTCATCTGGATGAAAATGCGTGAAGGGATTCCTCACTCAACCACCGCAAAAGACAGCCCTGTGTCCCATTGCACCCGCTGCAATCTGACGTTGGAGATGCCCAGAACATCCGCCAGGGCTTTTGTTTCTCCGGGGTAGGGAACTTGATTGACCTGATCAAAAACAATGACCGCGCCTTTGGGCATCCTCGGCACGACATGCTCCAGCGCCACGCGCGTGGGTTTGTAAACATCCATGTCCAGATGTAGAAGACTCACGACGAGATGCTGGTTTTCGGCGATGAATTTCGGCAGAGTTTCAGTAATGTCGCCTTTGACCAGTTTGATCTTTTGGATTTGGCCGATGAAGCGGTTGGAATCAAAGGCATCGATGGATTCCTTGAAGGATTCCACGTGGTTGTAGGCAAAGCCACCCTTCTTCAAATGGAGGGAAGGACTGTCGCCGGTGACGTCTTCTGCTGTGACTTCGGGGATGCCTTCAAAGGTGTCAAAACCGATGATCTCCCGGGTGTAATTGACAGGCTCGAGGATTGAGGAGAGATGCGCCCAGGTGAAGAGGCTCTGGCCGGAATTGACTCCGAGATCGAGGACGGAGCCATGCACATCGACAATGCGACGGAAGATGTCTGCATGAGCAAGGAACTTGGAGAGCCGCTGCCGACGAACGAAACGGCTGAAGCATTCCAACTTGCCGAAAGAGGTGCCCGGCGACTGATCGAAAAGCGTGCTGTAATGGTCGATGGCCTGAAGGTCGCGCTGGGACTGGCGATTCCATTCAGCCATGATGGATTCGTCATTTTTATGCTGGTTCATAGATTTATCGGCTTGAGTTGTGGGCGGGATTTCTAGAGGTCTTCGAGTGTGTGCAGATTCTGCAGGCGGAACAGCAGGGTCAGGCGAGCACGGTCAGGATTTTGATTCAAGGCTCCGGAATGGATGGTCTTGCTGTGGAAGACAGCGAGATCACCTGCCTGATAGGACTGCGGCACGACGATATCAAGGCGATCCACCTGATCCTGGCTGAGAGTGTAGTCGAATTTATTGACGTCGGAACTCTTTTCAAAGTGGAAGCTGTCTGCCGTGATGTGGGAGCCTTTAGCGATCTGCAGGAGCCCCATGGAAGCGTCTACATTGGAAAGAGGAATCCAAAAGGTGAAGGAGTCCTGGGTGCCGCGATTGTAGAGGTAATCATGGTGCCAGCGGATGTGATTTTTGGAATCTTCAAAGAGATCAAGCCGGACCTGGACTCGAGGCCAGACGCTGATGGCTGTTGTTTTCAAGAGGCTCTGGGACATCTCACGAACCTGGGGAAGAGAGCAGGCTGAGATGATGCTCGGCAACTGCTGGAGACGCTGATAGAGGATGGACTGCCAGTCGGGGCGGCGCTTCACAATTTCTACAAAGGGACGGTCAATCTCTGAGTCTGGGATTCCTGCGGAACTGACGCCGATTCTTGCCCCGACGGCATCGGCCAGAAGCCGAAGTTCGGCATGGATGTTGAGCAGGTTTTCAGGAGTGAGGAAACCTCGGACGAGGTCGTAACCATTTTTATCGCATTCCTGCAGTGTGTTCGTGCTCATGGGTGGTGGCGCATTTATTGAGGGTTGGTGGTAAGCCGGGTTTTAGGTGCTCTCCATGGCCGTGGGTGTGGCCATAGGCTCCATTTCAGAGATGGGCCGACCGAAGGCCATTTTCGGGTAGGCGTTGGCAGAAGTGTCGATCATGACTTCCAGGAGAAAGGGGCCGTCAGCGTTCTGCCAGCATTCATCGAGTGCGGAGTCGAGCATGGCGGGGTCAGCGACCTGGCGGGAGGGGATGCCATAGGCTGTCGCGACCTGGTGAAAGGCTGGCGCGGAATAGCCCCAGAGCGTGGATTGATAACGCTCGTCGAAGTAGGATTGCTGGAACTGCCGCACCATGCCGTGGCAAAGGTTGTTCAGGACGATTACTTTCACGGGCAAGTTCATGCGACGGATTGTCTGAAGTTCCTGAATGTTTAACTGGATCCCCCCATCTCCGGCGATAACGACGACGGGCTTCCCATCAGTGGCGAGAGATGCCCCGATGGCCGTCGGCAGAGCGAATCCCATGGCTCCCATACCGCCTGAGGTGAGAAAGCGCTGGTGGGCCTCAAGCTGGAGTGATTGCGCCGCCCACATCTGATGCTGACCGACATCCACCACATAGGCAGCGGCCTGGGCTGAGCGGGCGGAGAGGAGATGCATGAGGATGTTGGGATTGATGCCCTTCAATTCTTTGAGCTCTTCCGTGTCTGGCCAGGCGGACTTGGAGGCCTTGATCTGCTCCACCCACGACTGCGGCTGAATGCGCCGGCCTGTTTTTTCAATTGCGGCAGCCAAAAAGGGGCGGAGCTCGCTGACGTGAGCATGGCAGCCTTTGACGCGATTGTTCATTTCCCCGGCTTCACAATCGATGTGGTAGATGGTGCGCTGACCTTTGAAGCTTTCGGTATCTGCACCGGTCTGGCGCACATCCAGACGGCTTCCAAGAATGAGCATGAAATCACACTCGCTTACAGCGATGTTTGCCCAGCGGTTTCCATAGCTTCCGATCATGCCCACCCGCAAGGGATCTGCGGCGGGCAAAACATCCACTGCCATGAGTGAGTGGACGACGGGGACGCCCAGCGCATGGACGAGATCACGAAACTGTTCCGTGGCTGCGCCAGAGCGGATGCCGCCGCCTGCCAGAATGAGCGGACGCTGTGCCTGGTCCAGGCTTTTGAGCAACTGCTCCCAAAAAGCGGCCGATGCCTGACTTGGAACCTGTGCTGGTGCTGGGGGGGCTTCCGCAGAAAGTCGGCTGAGGTCTGTGACGACAGCCCGCTGGATGTCCATGGGAATGTCTATGAGCACGGGCCCTGGCCTTCCCTCCGTGGCAAGCTGGAAGGCTTCTTCAAGGCGTGCAGGAAGGTCGGCAACGTTGTTGATGAGCCATGCTGCTTTGGTGATGGGACGAGCCATGGAGACGATGTCGGTCTCCTGGAAGCCAAGCTGCCGGACGGCGAGCTGGCCTTTTTGCTCATGGGTATTGACCTGACCGGTGATGAAAACTGCCGGTGTTGAGTCGAAGTAGCAACTGCCGATGGCGGTCAGGAGATTGGTGGCACCTGGTCCGCTGGTGGCCATGGCGACTCCGGGGATGCCTGACATGCGGCCGTAACCCTCTGCCGCAAAACCGGCCCCCTGCTCATGATGCATGCTGACGATCTTCACGCCGGTGCGCTGATGGAGGGAGTCGAGCAGGAAGGTGATCATGCCGCCGATCAACTCGAACACATGAGTCACGCCGCGCCGCTCAAGATACAGAGCTATGTAGTCAGATGCTTTCATCAAAGGAAGGTACGAAGGGTGCGTTCAAAGCCTTCCGCCGGGGTGCGGGCGGGCTTCCAGCCGAGCTGGGAAATGAGACTAATGTCCGGGCAGTGCACGCTGACGGTGCTGGGCAGATAGCCGTCCTGGGCGCGGTTCTTGTATTCCACCTTGAGGCCACGTTCAGGGAAAATGCCGGTGAGAAGTTCAGCGAGCTCGCGAATGCTGAGCATGCCAGCGGGATTGCCGACATTGTAGGCGCGGCCTCTCTCTCCCTGCAAAAGAGCGGTGAAAAAGCCGCTGACAGCATCGCTGAGATAGCAAAAGGCACGCATGGCGCTGCCATCACTCATGAGGACTAGATTCCTGCCCTCGATAACGTCTCGAACAAGATCGGCAAAGATGCGCCCGTCATCCAGGGACATGCCTGGACCATAGGTGTGAAAGGGGCGGACGATGACGGCGGGCACTTGGAATTGAGCGGCAAAACTGACGGCCAATGTTTCAGCGGCCCGTTTGCTCTCAGCATAACAAGCACGAGAATTCAAAATGTCCAGATAGCCGTAGTCGCTCTCCGCCGTGGGTATTTTTTCTGCGGGCACCTGACCGTAAACTTCGCTGCTGCTGAAGAGCAAGAAGCGCTCGCTCCGCCACTCCTGAGCGCGGCAGAGAGCGTGCCATGTGCCGTTGAGATTGGCCGCCATGGTGCCCACAGGATCAGTGCCGAAGTATTTGGGGCTGGCCTGGCTCGCGGCGTGGATGACGAAGTCACAGGCTTTTTCCACAGGAATGCCTTTTGAAACATCTGCCTCCACCAGCACTAACATGGGGTCCTGAAGGTAGTCTCTGAAGCGTTCGCTGGCTTTAGCCTGGTTCCGAACGAGCCCAATGACCTGACAATCCAGCCTGCGGGTGCGGTTCAGCAGCAGCAGCGTTTCCACCATATAGGCTGGAAGCATGCCGCCGGCACCGGTGATGAGCACGGTTTTGCCGCGAAAGCGCTCCCAGTCCAGATCTTGAGCGGTGATGTGGGCGAGATCTTCTGCGACAACAGAGTGCATGCGAGGGCGGCAGTCTAGGCTGCAAGCTCGGTGAGCAGGCTGCTGTGTTTCTCCCGGTGAAGGAAGAGATAGTTTGTCTCGAGGGTGTCTTCGTTGACTGCCGGGCAGGGGCGCAGCCCGGCGGCGCTCACCGCCAGACAGTCGTAGCCATGACTGCCGAGGAGGTGGATGATGTCATTGGGGTGGTAGTCGAACTGCGCGCACCACTTGCGCAGCATTTCAGTGAAGATGGCAGGGCGGTCTTTGGAGATGAGTTTTTCCGCGCCTTTGAAGACGAAGAGCTCAGCGCCTTCGACATCGCATTTGATGAAGTCGGCGGTCATGTTCAGGTCATCGAGCCTGCGGACGGAGCAGCGGACTTCGCATGCATCTGGAGAGTCCAGATTTCGGGTCATGGAGGCGGCCTCGGAATGGCTGGGGTAGGTGAAAAAGACGAGTTCTCCGTCTTTGTCCGATAGTCCGAGGTTGTGGGCACGCACCTGATCCTGATGGTTGAGGGCCAGGTTTTTCTGGAGAGTGGCAAAGGTGGTGGGAATGGGCTCGAAAGCATCGCACTGCAACCCGGGAAACCAACTGGCCATGGCCAGGCTGTAAAAGCCTACGTTGGCACCAATGTCGATGCAGCGAGCTTTCTCTGCGCCGACGCGCGAAATGACCCGCCGAACGGCTTGCAGCTCTGCTCTTTCATAATCGCCGAAATTCAGCGTTTCGATGGGGGCGATGCGGGTGTCACCCTGCGGGCAGAGGATGCGCACAGGCGGGTCCCTGAACTCCATGACGATGCCATCCGCACGGATGCTGATCTCAGCGAGATTCACCTCCGCCAGCCGCTGGGCATAGCTGAAGAGGAGCTGATGGCTCGAATACATGGCGGTGATGAAATCGTGCTTCGAGATTTCACCTGAGGCGTAAGCCTGGAGGACGGGGGACATGCTCTGCATCAGTATTGTTGGGTGAAGGAGTGGAGGACGGCGATCTCATGGTCGAGCATCGCCTGAGTGAGGCCTGGATAGGTGCCGAGAAAGACCGCCTGATTCATGATGGCGTCGGCGCCGTCCATTTGTCCGACGACGCGAAAGGATTCCGGACGGTCTTTGCGCAGTTGCACAAACACGGGCTGCTTGAGCAAATTCCCACCAAAGAACATGCGATTTCCGATCTGGTGGGTGTTGAGGTGGCGGGCGAGCTCGGTATGGCTGAAGGGTGCGCCAGGCCGCACGCGGAGCATGAAACCGAACCAGCTCGTATCCACACGGCAGGAGGTGTCATCCCAAGTGAAACTGGATGCAGAAGTGGATGCCCCTGGCACCCATGCGGTGGCGTGCGTAGGCAGGCTGAAATCAAAAAAATCGGCGAGGTCTTCCAGCCCCTGTCTCAGGTACTGCCAGTTTTGTTTCCGCGCTTCGATGAAGGCGGGGAGCTTTTTGAGCTGCTGTCTGCCGATGGCGGCCTGGGGGTCAAGCGGCTTCAAATTATAGCCCAGATGGCTGTAGATATATTTGTGGTCATAGCCTTCAGGCAGTTCACCGAGCTGCCATTGGAAGCGCTTGCCGCAGGTGTTGTCGATGCCGCTGGCACACCAGCAGTCGCGTCCCCAGTCGCGGAAGCTTTCGGCATAGCTTTTCAAAGGAGCCCGGGAGACGATGTTCACCGCGCCGCCCTCCCCCATCGTTAGATGATGCGGGGGGTAGAAGGACTGAGTGGAAATATCTCCCCAGGCTCCCGTGGGTGCAGTGAGCACAGGAATGCCTGCTGCTGAATGGGTGATCTGGATGAGCGGATGGGTGCCGGACTCAGCGGTGCGCAGCAGATAGTCGAGACCCAGGGCACGGGCCTTTTCCACCGGCATGGTGTAAGTGCAGCCGAGGGCATCGCAATTATCCTCAATCAGCCACAGGTCGTACTTCCGGCAGAATGTGAGAACGGCGGCAATATCGAACGGATTGCCCAGCGCATGAGCCAGCATGACAGCCTTGGTTTTGCCGGGTGAGTGGGCCGCCTCGAGTTGGTCGACTTGGACATTGCCGGTGATCGGGTTGTTGTCGATGAACACGGGAATGGCACCGTTTTGCAGAATCGGTGCCACGGTGGTGGGGAAACCTGCCGCCACTGTGATCACCTCGTCTCCTGGCTGGATTCGCTTGTGGGCGGGCAGTTTGTGGGTGGTTAGCGCGGAAAGCGCGACGAGGTTGGCCGAGGATCCTGAATTCACCAGCAGGCTGTGCTTTACGCCCAACAGACCGGCCAGTTCCTTTTCAAAGGCGGTTCCCTCAGGTCCCAGGGTGAGCCAGAAGTCCAAGGTGGAACTTACCGCAGCCTCCACCTCATCCTCAGTAAAGACGCGTCCAGCATAGGGGATGGTTTCCCCGGGCACAAATGCCGGCCGCGCAGAGTCGGCACCAGGACGATTGGCCGTGTGCATGAGCGCCGAGTACTCGCGTGTCAGACGGAGGATTTCTTGTTTGAGGTCAGAGGGGGAACGTTTCACACAAAAAAATGAATCAGGTGGCCCATGGCAGGCGGGCGGCAGCGGCGGCGGCTGTGTAGTCAGTGATCTGCCGGGCAGTCAGAGCGGGGGCACTGGAGGAATTGAGATGAGTCTGATGATACCACTCTACCGTACGCGCGATGGTCTGCTCAAAATTCCAAATGGGCTGCCACTGGAGGAGGTGCCTGGCTTTGTCGGTGGCGAGGTTGAGCAAAGTGGCCTCATGCACGGCATTTGGGTCTGACTTGTCTTCCCAGGCGCCGGGCCAATGTTTGAGGGCTTCGTTGACGACGTCAGCGACGCTGCGGTTGGAACTGAGCGCGGGGCCAAAATTAAAGGCGCTGCAAAGTGGATTGAGTCCTGGCGCTTTCTTTTCTGCGGCCCGGTGAATGGAGGCAGCGAGGTGCAGGTAGCCGCTGAGGGGCTCCAGCACATGCTGCCATGGACGTGTGGCCACTTTATTGCGCACTGCGACAGACTCCCCTCGTGCGAGGGCACGAATGCAGTCAGGCATGATGCGGTCCAGCGCCCAATCGCCACCGCCGATGACATTGCCAGCGCGTGCGGAAGCGAGGTGGACCATGGAGTCCGCACCCGAGAAGAACGAGCGGCGATAAGAGCTGATGGCGATTTCGGCAGCGCCTTTGGACGCGCTGTAGGGATCATGCCCGCCGAGTGCGTCCACCTCCCGATAGCTGTGCACCCACTCGCGATTGTCGTAACACTTGTCCGTGGAAATGCACAGCAGGGTGCAGGGCCGGGCGGCGCTGCGAACGGCATCCATGACGTGCACTGTGCCCATCACATTGGTGGCAAAGGTGTCCACAGGCTGGGCATAGGAAAAGCGGACGAGAGGCTGCGCAGCGAGGTGAAAGACAAAATGGGGCTGCGTTTTTTCCACCAGGCGGGAGACGAGCCCCAGATCGCGAATGTCGCCGACGTGATGATCGAGACGTCCCGCGAGTTTCAGTTCATCAAAGAGCGCAGGCTGAGTATTGGGCTCCAGCGCGAGACCTGTCACCTCGGCCCCTAATGAGAGCAGCCATTCAGCGAGCCAGCTGCCTTTGAAGCCTGTATGGCCAGTGAGCAGGACACGCTTTCCGCGATAGGTGTCAGCGAATTGCATAGGGCCTACCAGATTTTCCAAGGAGCCTTGCCTTGCGCCCAGAGTTCGTTGAGGTGCTGCATCTCCTGGTAAGTGTCCATGGGCTGCCAGAAGTCTTCATGGCGATAGGCATTGAGCTGACCGGCACGAACGAGGTCGTCGATCGGCTTGCGCTCGAGCATGACCTGAGGGTCAGGGCTGAGATAGTCAAACATCTGGTGGCTGCACACCATGTACCCACCATTGACGTAAGCCTCTTCATACTGAGGCTTTTCGTTGAAGACATGAATGGTGTTGTCGTTCTCGATGCGCAAGGAACCGAAGCGTCCGGCGGGATGCACGGCGGAGAGAGTGCAAACTTTGCCCGATGCGTGATGCGCTGCAATGGAGGCATTAATGTCGATGTTGGAGAGGCCATCCCCGTAGGTGAGGAGGAAGGGCTCACCAGCCGGGATGTAGCGCTGGATGCGCTTCACACGGGCGGAGGTCATCGTGTGCTCACCGGTTTCAGCCAGGGTCACGGACCAGTCACTTCCATCATTTTTATCATGAAACTGCAGCGACGCATTTTGCCCGAGGGACAAAGTCACGTCTGAAGTGTTCCAAAGGTAGTTACGGAAGTACTCCTTGATGCACTCCCCCTTGTAGCCCAGGCAGATGATGAATTCCTTGTGCCCGTAGTGCGCGTAGGTCTTCATGATGTGCCAGAGGATGGGCTGGCCACCGATCGGGGCCATCGGCTTCGGGCGGAACTCGGTTTCCTCCCGAAGACGGGTTCCTTTACCACCGCATAAGATAACGACCTTCATATGTTTATGAGTCCAATTGACGCAAAATCAGGCGTGCGTGGCTAGACTTTTTTTGCTTCCTGCCGGTAAAACTCCAGAGTCTGGCGCAGGCCTTCTTCCCAGCCGACTTTCACATCGTAGCCCAAGCCCGAACGAGCAGCGCTAATGTCCGCCAAAGAATGGAGAACGTCTCCCGCGCGTGCGGGTTCGAATTTTGGCTGCAGCTGCTGGCCAGTCAGCTGGTTGATGTCTTTGACGAGCCGGATCAGATCGATGGAATGGCCGGCTGCCACATTGAAGACCCTGCCTGCGGCCTTCTCTGCAGGCGCCTCGGCGGCGAGCAGGTTCGCGGAGACGGCGTTGTCCACAAAGGTGAAATCACGCGCCTGACTGCCGTCACCAAAAATCACGGGGGGCTTGCCTTCCAGCATGAAGGTGCAGAATTTTGCAATAACACCTGAATAAGGAGAATCGAAAGCCTGGCGGGGTCCAAAGATATTGAAGTAGCGCAGCGCGACGGCTTCAAAACCATAGAGCTGATAAAAGAGCTGGCAGTAACGCTCACCGCCGTACTTTTGCAGCGCGTAGGGCGAAAGCGGCTGAACAGGAAGCCCTTCGTGTTTTTCGGGAACATCTGCGTTGCCGTAGATGGAGGATGAAGAGGCAAACATCAGGCGCTTCACGCCGGCATCGCGCGCGGCCAGCAGGACGTTGAGCGTGCCGTCCAAGTTTTGCGCATTGCTCTCAAGCGGTTCAGCGACTGACCGCGGCACCGAAGGAAGAGCGCCTTGATGAAAAACCCAGTCAACACCCGGCATCAGTTTTGCCAGCAGGGCTTGATCGCGAATATCCCCCTCCACGAGGTCGATCTTGTCTCCGGGCTGCTTCCAATGGAGATTGGCGGGATTGCCGAGAGAAAGATTGTCCAACACAATGACCTCAGCGCCTCTGCGGCAGAGTGCCTCGGAGATGTGAGAGCCGATAAAACCTGCACCACCTGTAACAAGAGCTTTCATGCTTTAAAATAATTGGATTTGCCTTTCATCAAGGCGCTGAGCGCATTGCGCGAATCTACCACCAGGCGTGCGTGCTCTGCGATGAGGGCAACATCAACGGCCTTGTGGTTGGTGGCCACGAGGACCAAATCGTAGTCTGCCAGCGTACCTGCCGCCAGCGCCACACTCTTACGCCCGGCGAAATGCGCGTGCTCCCGTGAAGGACGGATCACCGGCACATGCGGGTCGTGATAATCGACTTCCGCCCCCTGCTGTTCCAGGAGATCCCACAGCACATAGGCCGGGCTTTCGCGGTCATCATCAACGTTGGACTTGTAGGCGATGCCAATCATGAGGATGCGGCTGTCACGGATGGTCAGGTGCAGCGAGGCCAGCGCCTCTCCCACACGCTGAATGACATAGGCAGGCATGGCGGTGTTGACCTCGCCCGCCAGCTCAATGAAGCGCGTCTCCTGACCATATTCACGGGCCTTCCAAGTGAGGTAGAAGGGATCAATGGGAATGCAGTGCCCGCCAAGTCCAGGCCCGGGATAAAAGGGCATGAAACCAAAGGGTTTCGTCTTGGCCGCATCGATGACATCCCAGACGTCGATGCCCATCGCGGCATAGACGACTTTGAGTTCGTTCACCATGGCGATGTTCACGGCGCGGAAGATGTTTTCCGTGAGTTTCACGGCTTCCGCCACGCGGCAGGACTCCACCGGCACGAGTGTCTTGATCGCCCGGCCATAGACACTCAGTGCATGCTTCTGGCATTCAGGAGTAAAACCACCGACAATTTTTGGAATCACCGCGACATCGCTCTGAGGATTGCCGGGGTCTTCACGCTCTGGAGAGAAGGCGAGGTGGAAATCCACCCCTGCTTTTAGATTAGAGCCTGCTTCCAGCACCTCGCGCAATTCGGTGTCCGTGGTCCCGGGATAAGTTGTGGATTCCAAGACCACCAACTGGCCAGACTGCAGGTGGGGGGCAATGGCGCGACCGGTTTCCAGCACATAGGTGAGGTCAGGTTCGCGGTGTTTCGCCAGCGGTGTGGGGACGCAGATAATGATGGCTTCACATTCGCAGACTCGTGAAAAATCCGTGGTGGCGGAAAAGCGCCCTGCATCACACTGCGCACGGACGGTTTCGGAGGAGATGTGCAATATGTAGGTCTCACCTGCCTCCAAGGCTTTGATTTTGGCGGGATCAATGTCGAATCCAAGCACTGTACTGCCTGTCCGGGCAAATTGAAGGCTCAATGGCAGGCCCACGTAGCCCAAGCCGATGATACCTATAGTGGATGACGTCATGTAGAAATCAGAAATGTGAAAAGTGGATATGAAGGCAAGGGAGGAGGCTTGCGAGAACTTTTTTGCAAAAAGGAAGTGCCCCGTATGCCTCAGGCGTCACCTGTGACATCTGCATAAATTGAACATCCAGTGTTATAATCGTATGGATAGCACATGGAAAAAGCACCATTAAAATCCAGATGCCTTAATCCATCACACTTTAATAGTCTTTCAACTCAAGCACGTCACTAATAAACACCCGTTTTTAAGTTTCAATTTGCGCGAATCCGTCGCCAACAATTCATCGCAATAAACTGTTTTTCAACACTTTACGAACATGACCACAACCCAATCTGAACGCTGACGCATCCGCGAAGCCGTATCTTCGAGCGTGCACGGGTGGCAGGCATTGAAACGCACGCCTGAACCTTTGACCGCAGGCTGCTGCCGTTCGAGCTGCTGCGACTGGCGTTCACTTTGAGTCGTGAGCGAATTCAGATCGTCAACACGCACAGTTCACGTGATGGCTGGCTGGCGGGAATGGCCTCACGGCTGCACCCGATGAGCAGGAACAAAACACAGCGGATGTGCCGGGCTAGGCGTGAACTGGTGGAAAACTGGCACAGCCTCGATGCCATGCTGGATCAACTCAACGACATCTATGCAGACGACATTGACCGCCCTGCAGCATAAAAACTCTGCCTCCCCGGCAGGACCGGTCTTTGCTTGGAACTTCCCTCCAAAAAAGGTGTTGGCTCCATGCTGCTTGAGGAATAGAGCAGCGTGGATTTCATGGCTGATTCAAATTCTCTCAAACGCATCTGGCGTATTGCCCACTCCGAAGCCTCCCTGGGTTGGGGAGGGCAGGAACACCGAATTCTGGCGGAAATAAACGGATTCCGCCGCCGCGGCAGCGAGGTCTGGCTGATCGCCCCGATGAACAGCCAGATTTATCAACGTGCCAGCCAGGCAGGGGTGCAGGTGCTGGCCCAGCGTTTCAATCAGCGCTGCCTGCTGCCGTTTCACGTCCTCAGACTTGCCTGGTGGCTGCACCGCCAGCGCATTGAGATCGTGAATCCACACAGTTCACGGGATGGCTGGATGCTGACCCTCGCGGCACGAATCGCACGAGTGCCGCTGATCATCCGCAGCCGCCATTTTGACGTCCCGATTCCGAACAAATCGCTCAGCCGCCTGATGTATAAAGAGTGGAGTCATCACATCATTACGACCAGCCCCAAAATCACCAGCTCGCTGATTTCCACCTTTGATCTGGACCCGGAAGAAATCACCACGCTGCCTACGGGGGTCGATCTCGAACGATTCAAGCCGGAAGGACCCAAGGCAGATTTTTCAGCTTATGTGCCGTCACCGCAGACACCGCTCATTGGCATGATCACGGTGATTCGTGCCGCCAAGGGCATTCAAATCCTGGCAGAGGCGGTGCATCTGCTCAAAAGTCAGCACGATCTTCATGTCCACTGCATCATCGCCGGGGAAGGACCAGCCCTTGAGTATGTGAAGTCGGTGGTGTCGCAGTTCTCGGTGGTGGATCAATTCACATTTTTAGGCCACCGGGAGGACGTGCCCGAAACCATGCGTGCACTCGACATCATTGCCATCCCCTCGTTCCACGAAGCCATTCCCCAGTCAGGCTTGCAAGCCCTGGCCATTGGAGTTCCAGTCGTAGCCAGTGACGTCGGCGGCATTCCCAGCATTATCAAGCAGGGTGAAACAGGACGGCTCGTACCACCGCATGATGCACCCGCGCTTGCCGCCGCCATTCGTGAAACCTTGGAGGAAAAGGTCCGAACCCAGGCCCTGTGCCGCGCCGGACAGGAGTTTATCGTGAATCATCACAGTCTTGATACGATGCTGGACCGGCTGGAGGTCATCTATCGTCAGCACCTCGGCGAGCGTTGAGCCTTGTGCTGGCGCACTTTCACCAGCTATTATGACGGCAATACCCGGCATTTCCCACCCCTGATATATTATCGTTCATGCATCTTACGGAAGACCTTCAGTTCGCAGCCCTGGTTAAAAAAACACTCGCATCCATCTGGAAGTATGTCCTTCCCTACCGCGGTCGATTCGCGCTGAGCGTCCTGCTGGGAATGCTCAGCGCTGTGTTCAACGGATTCATGCTGATTGGTTTTCAACTGATCTTCTCACTGGTGTTGAAAGGCAAGACCCGCACGCTGGGAGAGGCTACTGAACTGCCGTTGATTGGAGAAATCAATCTGGCCAAGATGTTCGGGCTCGACGCTGATGCACCGATTGGTTTGACGGGTGTCATGATCGCCTGCGCGTTCATTCCAATTCTGATCTTTTTGCGCGGCTTTTTTGGTTATCTTTCCAGCTACATGCAGGCGTGGGTGACGAGCAGGGTGGCCTACGCGCTTCGCAATGATGCCTTTCATTGCGTGATGCGGCAGGCCCCGGTCTTTTTCAATTCCGCCAAAACAGGCGAACTGATGCAGACGGTCACCAACCAGACCGCCACGGTGCAGCGCAACGCCATGCAACTGATCCAAATTCTTGCGCAGCGTCCTTTGACCATCATTTCCATTCTGGTTGTCCTTTTTGCCCAGGATTGGTTTTTCACGCTCATGTCACTCGTCGTGTTTCCGTTGTGCCTCATGCCGATCATTCGCATCGGCAAACGGGTGCGTAAATCCGGCGCGCGTGAGGAGTATGATTCCAGAGAACTGATGGTGGCCATGCAGGAATCGTTTGCGGGCATCAGGCTGGTCAAAGCCTATGCCGGTGAAAAACATGCCGAGCAGCGCTTTGAACGCACCAATTTGAGCATGACACGCAACATGGTGCGCTGGGCCAAAGCCGTCGAATTTGTCGGCCCCTGTGTGGAAACCATTGCCTCTCTGGGCATTGCCGCAGGCCTGGTGTATGCGTGGGACCGTGGACTTGAGGCGGAAAATTTCTTCCTGCTCGTCATGGCGCTCACGCAGATCTATCCGCCCGTGAAGGAATTGAGCCGTGTGCAGATGATGCTGCAAAAAACCACCGTGGCGGCAGGCATGGTCTTCGAACTGCTTGAACGAACCCCTGATATTGTGGACGCGGCTGATGCGGTGGATATCGGACGCTCGCGGGGTGAGGTCCACTTCCAAAATACCGCCCTTTATTATCGTGAAAGCAACGGTGAAAGAAAGGAGACTCCAGCGGTGACAAACATCAGTCTCAAGCTCGAGCCGGGCAAATTTTACGCCCTTGTCGGCCGCAGCGGCGCCGGCAAAAGCTCCCTGTTCTCTCTCATGCTGCGCTTTTACGACCCGGACGAGGGTTCCGTCATGCTGGACGGATTGGATATCCGATCCATCACGCAAAGTTCGCTGCGAGCCAACATTGGCATCGTCAATCAGGACACCTTTTTGTTTCACGACACCATCCGTGAAAACATCCGCTATGGCCGACTTGATGCCAGCGAGGCGGAAATCATCGCGGCTGCAAAAAAAGCGCATGCGCATGAATTCATCGAGCAGATCAGCAATGGCTACGATGCCATCGTGGGTGAAGGCGGGTGTAATCTTTCCGGCGGCCAGAAGCAGCGCATCTCCATCGCCCGCGCCATTTTGCGCGATGCGCCGGTGCTGCTACTCGATGAAGCCACCTCAGCACTCGACACCGAGAGCGAAAAAATCATTCAGGACGCCATCCACACTCTGTCTGCTGGTAAAACAGTCGTCGCCATCGCGCATCGGCTTTCGACCATTCTTGAGGCAGATCAGATCATCGTCATGGACCAGGGCCGAATCCTCGACCGTGGCACGCATGCGGAACTGCTGGGCCGCAACGCGGTGTATCAAAATTTGTACAATCTTCAGTTCAGCACGGATGAACGGCGGGAAGCTTGAGCCTTCATCACAATCACCAAGGTGGCCAGGGCATCACGTTGAAGCCGACCTCTAAAAGGAGTCCGGCCCAACGATTCCGCATTGGTTAAGCGATTTCTTTACTGCTCTTCATTCACTTGTTTGAGCCAATGCCTGCATCAAAACTTGATCTGCCGCGCTTGAACAGCGAAGGGAATTTCCTGCATGATTCAAGGTCTCACCATCGCATCTGCCTCCATCCCGCCGCTGTTTGCGCTGCTGGCGCTGATGCTTGCGGGAGTGGTCATGGTTTCGCTGCTGCTGCTGCGTTTGCGGCAGTCGATGCTGGCAGGGTATTTCATCTGCGGCGTTCTGATCGCCAATTCCGGCGTGCTGGCGCTGCTCGGCGGCGGTGAATCGCACGAGCAGGTCTCGCAGATGGCAGAGTTCGGCGTGGTGCTGCTCATGTTCACGCTGGGGCTGGAGTTCTCCCTGGGTGAACTGCGCTTCCTGCGGCGACTGGCCTTCGCCGGCGGTGGCTGGCAGATGGCGCTTTGCATGGCGGTGGCCGCAGCAGGTTCGTATGTGTCGCTTTCAACGCCGTGGCAAGGTGCCGTGCTTGTGTCCGTCGCGCTCGCGATGAGCTCCACAGCGGTCAGTTTGAAGAGCTTTCAAGATCTCGGCCTTGAGGCCAGCCCAGGTGCGCGCATGACGCTGGCTGTGGCGATTTTTCAGGATCTTTTCATCATCGTCTTCTTCATGTTCCTGCCGTTGCTGCTGCCGCAGGGAGGTGAATCCGCGGCCATGCTGCCAAGGCTTGGCTCACTGGCGCTGCGTGGAGGCGCTTTCGTCATTCTGGCGGGCGTGGCCGCGAGATGGGTCATTCCCTGGCTGCTGAATGCCGTGACGCGCACACGCAGCCGAGAACTCTTCACCCTCTCGGTCATCGGCAGTTGTGTCGGCCTGGCCTTTGTCGGAGGTTTGCTGGGACTGGGGCTGGCACTGGGCGCGTTTGTCGCCGGACTGGCGGTCAGCGAATCCATCTTCAAGCACCGTATTCTTGCCGATGTGATGCCGCTGAAGGATCTCTTCCTCACGCTGTTCTTTGTCTCCGTCGGCCTCATGATCGACGTGAAGGCCGCCATGGTTTTGTGGATGCCGATTTGCGTGCTTACCGCGGTGCTCATGCTCGCCAAAGCAGGCCTCATCACCCTCATCGCGCGTCGTCTCGGACTCGCCCACAAGCAGGCGCTCATGGCGGGCATCGGCCTGTGCAGCGCGGGGGAATTTTCACTCGTGCTGCTGCAGAACGCCAGCAGCGCCCATCTTTGGAGCACGGACACCCAGCAGACGCTCCTGGCCGCGAGCGCGCTTTCCATGGGCCTCCTCCCTGCCCTGCTGAAGTTTGGCATACCGCTCGGCGAATGGCTGGTGAAGCGCGGCTGGGGGCGTGGCAAGCCGGTCAAGGCGGATGCCGGCAACCTGCGCCAACGCATCAGCGGCCTGACGGATCACGCCATCATCTGCGGTCATGGTCCGGTGGGCGAAAAGCTCAACAAGGCTCTGCTCGACTGCGGCGTGCGCACGCTGGTGGTGGAGCTGAACGCAGAAACGGTGCAAAAACTCAAGCGCCAAGGGCAGGCCGTGCTGTTTGCAGATGCCAGCCATGAGGAAACCTGGGAACTCACCCAATTGAAAAACGCCCGGATGGTGGCCCTCACCTTCCCTGATGCCACGGTCAATGCCCAGGCACTGGCCATGATCCGTGAGCATCGCCCGGACATCTCGGTGCTGGCCCGTGCACGCTTCAGTTCCGATGTGGAGCGCCTGAAGCGTCTGGGGGCCACGCAGGTCGTCAATGACGAAACGGAGGCCAGCCAGGCCATGGAGGATGCGGCGATCACTTTGCAGGGAGCTTGAGCATCATTTGCGCAGGCTCCCATGCCGCCTAGTCTGAGGGCAAATGTCCCAACGCCTCTTCCTCCTCGATGGCATGGCGCTGCTTTACCGCGCGCACTTTGCCTTCATCAAAGCCCCGATCCGCACCAGCGATGGATTGAACACGTCTGCGCTCTACGGCTTTGCCAACACGCTGCTCGACATCCTCAAGAACCAGCAGCCCACGCATCTCGCCGTGGCACTGGACACCTCCGCGCCCACGCCACGGCATGAGATGTTTCCGGCTTACAAGGCGCAGCGTGAGGAAATGCCGGAGGACATCAGCATGGCCATCCCGCAGATCAAACGTCTGATGGAGGCCATGAACGTGCCGATCCTCGTGCGTGATGGCTACGAGGCGGACGACATCATCGGCATCATGGCCAAACGGGCCGAGAAGGAAGGCATCGAGACCTTCATGGTCACGCCGGACAAGGACTTTGGTCAGCTCGTCTCCGAGCACGTCAAAATCTACAAACCAGGCCGCTCCGGTGCCGATGTGGAAATTCTCGGCGTGAAGGAAGTCTGTGAGCGCTGGGGTATCGAGCGCCCCGAGCAGGTCATCGACATCCTCGCGCTGATGGGCGACGCCGTCGATAACATCCCAGGTGTGAAAGGCTTTGGCGAAAAAACCGCCACAGCGCTCATCCAGCAGTTCGGCAGCGTCGAAAACCTGCTCGCCAACGTCGCCCAGCTCAAGGGCAAGCAGAAGGAGAAACTCGAAGCTAGCAAGGCGGATGCACTGCTCTCCAAGAAGCTGGCCACCATTTTTCACGATGCGCCTTATGAAGCGCAAGTGGCTGATCTTGTGATCAGGCCTCACAACGATGACGCGCTGAAGGCCTTCTTTACGGAGTTCGAATTCAATGCCCTGGGCCGCCGGCTTTACGGTGAGGAATTCAAAGCTGGTCGCAGTCGGAAAATGGAACAGGCTGCCAGCCAGTCGGCTGAAACCTCGTCTGCCCCGGAGGATCTCTTCGCCGCCCCTGCTCCTCCTGCTCCCGCCAAGCTCAGCACCATCGAAGACACGCCGCATGTCTATCACCTCGTGGAGACTGCTGAGGAGCGGCACAAAATCATCTCGCAGCTCGCTGAGCTAAAATCTTTTTGCTTCGATCTTGAGACCACCGGGCTCGATCCACGCGATACGCAGATTGTCGGCATCGCCTTTTCATGGCAGGCGCATGAAGGCTGGTTCGTGCTGTTTCCGCGCGAGAAGGCAGCCGCAAAAGCGGTGCTGGAGGAATTCCGTGCTCTTTTCTCGAATGAAGGTGTCGAGAAGATAGGCCACAACCTCAAGTTCGATCTCAGCGTGCTGCTCGCGCACGGAGTCGAAGTTCGCGGACCGTTTTTCGATTCCATGCTGGCGCATTCGCTGATCGACCCGGATCAGCGTCACGGCATGGATTACCTCGCGGAGTCGTATCTGCACTACACGCCGGTGCCCATCACGGCGCTCATTGGCACGGAGAAGAATGATCTCTTCAGCCAGTCCACCATGGCCGATGTGGCCGCAGAAGATGCCCGCAAAGTGGCTGACTATGCAGCCGAGGACGCCGATGTGACGTGGCAGCTTGCTGCGAAGATGCGCCTCGAATTGAAGGAGCAGCAGTATGTCTTCGACAAGGTGGAGAGCCCGCTGCTGCCCGTGCTCACCAAGATGGAGAACTACGGCGTGAAGATTGATGTTCAGGCGCTGCGCGAATATGGCGTCGAGCTGGACAGGAAAGCCGCCGAGTTGCAAAAACGCATTCAGGAAAACGCGGGCGGTCCCTTCAACCTCAACAGCCCCAAACAGCTCGGTGAAGTGCTGTTTGATCGGCTCAAGCTCATCGAGAAACCCAAGAAAACCGCCACCGGCCAGTATCAGACGAACGAGCAGGTGCTGCAGTCGCTCATGGGCCTGCATCCCATCATTCAGGACATCCTGGACTACCGTGAGGTGACCAAGCTCAACAACACCTACGTGGAAGCTTTGCCGCATGCGGTTTCACGTGTGACCGGCCGCATTCACACCACGTTTCATCAGCTCATGGCCGCCACCGGCCGCATGGCATCGACCAATCCGAACCTGCAAAACATTCCCATTCGCTCCGACCTTGGCCGAGAGATCCGCAAGGCCTTCGTTCCCGGCGAAGAAGGCTGGGTGCTGATGAGCGCCGACTACTCGCAAATCGAACTTCGTGTGATGGCGGCCCTCAGTGGTGACAAGGCCATGATCGAGGCCTTTGCCAAGGGGCTGGACATTCATCAGGCCACCGCCGCCCGTGTTTATGGCGTCGAACTCGACGGCGTGCTGCCCGAGATGCGCCGCACCGCCAAGATGGTCAACTTTGGCATCATCTATGGCATCTCCGCCTTCGGTCTGAGCCAGCGCCTTGGCATTCCACGCGGTGAGGCTGCGACCATCATTGAGAACTACTTCAAGCAATTCCCCGGTGTGAAGCATTTCATGGAAAAGATCGTCGAGGATGCCAAACAATCTGGCTACGTCGAAACTCTCACAGGCCGACGCCGCACCATCCGCGACATCACCAGCGGCAACGCCACGGTGCGCGGTGCTGCCGAGCGTGTCGCCATGAACACTCCCATCCAGGGCACCGCAGCAGACATGATCAAGCTAGCCATGATCAACGTCGATGCCGCCCTGACGAAGGCCGGTTTGCAAACCCGCATGCTGCTGCAGGTTCACGATGAACTGCTTTTCGAAATGCCTGGGAGCGAAGTCGACCAGGCGCGAACGATCATCCTTGATGCAATGAAAAATGCGCTGCCGCTGGAAGGCGTGCCGGTGGAGGTTGAGGCAGGGACGGGGCTCAACTGGCTGCAGGCGCATTGACCTAATCCCCGCTCTTCGGATCAAAGGCATCACGCAGGCCATCGCCCAGGAAGTTGAGGGCGAGGAGGCTGGCGGACATGAGGAGGGCGGGAAAAACGAGGAGCCACCATTTGCTTTCGAGCGGGTTGATGACCTGCGCGCCGTCCTTGAGCAGTGAGCCCCAGCTTGCAGCAGGGTCTTCGATGCCGAGACCGAGGAAGCTGAGGAAGGATTCGTCGAGGATGACGGCGGGAATGGTGAGCGTGAGGTAGGTGAGGATGATGGTGCTGAGATTAGGCAGCAGATGCCGGCGCAGCACGCCCACGGGGCTCTGACCCATGGCGCGCGAGGCGGTGACAAAGGTCATCTCCCGTAGCACGAGCACCTGACCGCGCACGATACGCGCCATCGTCAGCCATTCCACGAGGCCGAGGGAGACGATCATCACGAGCACCTTGGAGTAGGCCTTCACTTCGCTGATGTTTGCAGCCAGATCATTCCAATTGCGCGCCTGTGCAGCGAGGCGCCAGCCGTCGATCCATTCCTTCACATAATCGTCCAAGGCGGCGATGAGGATCATGATGAACAGAATACGAGGCACGGATTGCAGGACCTCCACGGTGCGCATCATCACGCCATCGATCCGGCCACCGGCATAACCGCTGATCATGCCGTAGAGCGTGCCGATGCAGAGACTGATCAGGGCACCGACCAACCCAACACCGAGTGACACGCGGGCACCGGAGAGCAGGCGGTAGAGCATGTCCTGCCCGTTCACATCCGTGCCGAGGACATGTGTGGCATGGGTTTCCACGGCATGCTGCATGGGCGGCACAAACGAGGCGCTGCTGGTGGATTTCAGTTCATCCGGCAGCAGCAGCGGCACGATGATGGCGATGAGCGACAAGCCCACGAGAAAACCGAGCGCAATGAGCGCCGCGCGGTTGCGCTTCAAGACCTGCCAGCCGTCCGGCCGTGCGATGGATGCTGGAGCGGCGGCTTCAGGCATAGAGTTTGATGCGTTTGTCCAGCAGCGTGTAGATCACGTCCACGAACAGGTTGAAGAGCACGAGAAGAACGCAGTAAACGATGACGGCACCGCCGAGCAGGAAGACATCGCGATTCTGGATCGAGTTCACGAAGATCATACCGGCCCCGGAGATGTTGAAGACGCTTTCGACGATCATCGAGCCAGTGAGCAGATGCGCCGCGAGCGGGCCGAGGAAGGTGATGACGGGCAGGATGGCCACTTTGATGGCATGCCGGGCCACGGCCTGTGTTTCGGTGAGTCCTTTGGCCCGGGCGGTGCGCAGGAAGTCGCTTTTGAGCACATCGAGGAGGCTGTTGCGCATCAAGCGCGCGACGTAGGCGATGTAGGGCGCTGCAAGGCAGATCGCAGGCAGGATCATCTGCGACGCGGTGCCCCAGCCGCCGACCGGCAGCCAGCCGAGCCACAAGGCGAAAACAGCAATCAAGAATGGCCCGCTGATGAAGGATGGAATGGAAATGGAGAGCAGTGCGCCGAACATGGCCGAGCGGTCGATCCAGGTGTCCTTTTTCATGGCGGCCAGGCTGCCAAGGAACACCCCGGCACAACTCGCGATCAGGAAGGAAAGCGTTCCCAGCGCGAAGGAGTTTGGCATTTTCTGGCGCAGCAGTTCGGAGACACGCCAGTCGCGATAGCGGGTGGACACGCCCAGATCTAGGTGAGCAATGGCTGAAACATAAGCCAAGTACTGTTGTGGGACACTGCCATCGAGATGGTAGCGGGCCAGCTTCGCCTTCATCACCTGGTCACTTACCGCTTTGTCCGTGTCAAAAGGCCCGCCTTTCGTGATCCGTGCGAGCACGAACGTGATCGAGATCACGCAGAAGATCACGATCACGCTGCTGAAGGCGCGGCGGAGGAGAAACGGAAGCATTGCGGAAGTGTCGAATGCCGGAGGCGAAATGTCGAATGGCAATCACGCCAGCCACCAGGCAAAGCTGCCACTGGGGACGGGCAGGACGCCGGCTGCGCCGCGAAGCTGCATTTCGCCATGCTCCACTTTGCCACTCTTGCGGCCAAACTGCTGCTGGAGGAGGTGATGCAGAGAAATGGGCGTGAGTTCTGGCGTGTGGCAGGAAAGCAGCACGCCGAGCGGCTCAGGAGACATGAGTTTTCCGAGCAGCGAGAGCAGTGGAGGAAGGTCGTTTTCGATTTTGAAGACCTCACCCTTGGCACCGCGACCATAGCTCGGCGGATCAAGGATGAGCAGGTCGTACTGCCGGTCGCGCCGCAGTTCACGCTCCAGAAATTTGGTCACGTCATCCACGATCCAGCGGATCGGTTTTTCTTCGAGGCCATTGAGGGCGGCGTTCTTTCGCGCCCAGTCAACCATGCCTTTGGAGGCGTCCACATGGCACACCTCGGCACCAGCATGTGCGGCTGCCAGCGTGCTGCCGCCGGAGTAGGCGAAGAGATTGAGCACCCGTGCGGGGCGGTTGTGGCGCTTGGCATATTCCGTGCAGACTTCGCGGATGCGCCGCCATTGGTCACGCTGCTCGGGAAAGATGCCGAGGTGGCCGAAATCGGTGGAGCTAAGCTGGAACTTGGTGCCATCGACCTCAATCGCCCATGTCTCAGGGAGCTTGTCGCGGCCGCGCCATTGATTGCCGCCGTCGCGGAAGAAAGTGGCGGTCACTTTCTGCCAGTCGGCCTTGGGCAGGGTCTGCTGCCAGACCGCCTGGGCACAGGGACGTGAGAGCACGACGCTGCCAAAGCGCTCCAGCTTTTGAAATGAGCCGCTGTCTAGAAGTTCGTAACCGTTGGAATCAGCCATGGGAAGTTTAGTCGGCCTCAGGCCGTGGATCGCGTGAAAGCAGGGCCTTCATGCCCTCCTTGGGGGATTTGCCCTGATGAAGAACGGAGTTGATCTCGTCGAGCAACGGCATGCGGACACCACGCACCTGCGCGGCACGGTGCATGCTGGCGGTGTTTAGCACCCCTTCGGCGACCATGCGGGTGCTGGCGATGATTTCATCCAGCGGGCGCCCCTGCCCGAGCATGACGCCCACGCGGTGATTGCGGCTGTGAGTCGAGTAGCAGGTGCCGACGAGATCTCCCACGCCGCTGAGGCCGTAAAAAGTTTCCACTTTGCCACCTTCGGCCACGCCCAGGCGCACCATTTCAGCCAGCGCACGTGTGACGAGCGCGGCGAGGGTGTTGTCGCCAAGTTTCAAGCCATGGGCGATGCCCGAGGCGATGGCATAGGGGTTCTTCATCGCGCCGGCCCACTCGGCGCCGATGATGTCGTCAGTGGTGTAGGTGCGAAAGAACGGCAGCGTGAAGCAGGCCTGCACCGCCTTGGCGGTTTCATCATCTGCACATGCCACGACGGCCGCGGTGGCAAGCTGACGCGCCACTTCTTCAGCGTGATTCGGGCCGGTCAGCACCGCCAGAGGAACACCCGGGATGGACTCACCGATCAACTGGCTCATGCGACGGCCGGTTTCGAGCTCGATGCCTTTGGAACAAGAGACCAGCACGCGAGCCTTGGAAGCCGTACCACTTTGAGCGACGAGTTCCGCCGTGCCACGCATCGCCTTGGAAGGAATCACAAACACGAGCATGTCCGCAGGTTGCAAAGCCTCCAGATCAGCGGTGACGGTGACCTGAGACGGAATCTCCAGACCGGGCAGGTAAGGGACATTGCGGCGGGTGTCCCGAATCTGCGCCATCAGTTCGACATCGCGCCCCCAAAACTGGACGTTCAGCCCACGCCAGGACAACAATGCTGCAAGTGCGGTGCCCCAGCTGCCGGCACCGATGACTGTGGCGGACTGAATCATGGCTGCGGCTTCTTTTTGGTGAAGGCCTTGCTCTCTGTACCGGCAATCAAGCGCTGGATGTTTGAACGGTGACGGGCGATGGCGAGGATCATCACCACGATGCCAAATCCGAGCAGCACGAAGTCCCAATGGCCCTCACGCCACATCTGAATGGCCATCGCCGTAGGCACACCGACGGCAGCCGCTATTGACCCCAGAGAGACATAACGAAAGGCAAAGAGGAATGTGAGAAAGCCAATCCAGCCGCCGAGCATCCCCACAGGTGAGATGCCTGCCAGAACGCCACCGGTGGTAGCGATGCCTTTGCCGCCTTTGAAGCCAAGCCAGAAGGTGAACATGTGGCCGATCACGGCAGCGAAACCGGTCAGCACCTTGCCGATGGAGATCATTTCAGGAGCAGCTCCCGTTTGGGCGATCCAGCCTGCCGCCAGCCAGACGGGGAGCCAGCCTTTGAGCATGTCGAGGATGAAAACTGGAATGCCGATCCCCTTCCCCAGCACACGGATGGCATTGGTGGCGCCGATGTTGCCGCTGCCGTGCTGGCGGATGTCGATGCCTTTCAAGCGACCGGCGAGATAACCAAAGGGCACAGAGCCGCAAAGATAGCCGCAGGCGATGCTGAGGAGTGTGGCGGTGGTTGTGGTCATGGCTTGATCAGGCTCCTAGTAGCCGAATTCAGCCTGCTCTGGCAAGCATTTCATCAGGCCGAAACCGGCGGAGGTCATTTTGCACCGTACTTTTCTTTGAGATACTGCACGGTTTCATCCGCCGTATCCGCCTGAATCATTACCAAATCCCCCGCCTGTGCGGATTCGAGGGCCAGATCAACCGACTTGAGATGACCGAGAATGGACTCGACGCGGCGGGTGCGTGGGGCGTTTTCCAGGCCGGTGGCAAGGAGCTTCATGATCTCGCCCGATTCACGACCACGCACATAGTCACCTTCGTAAAGCCAGGCTTCATCGAACTCCGCGCTCAGCATGCGCCCCTGCTCAATGATGTCGCTGTCCCGGCGATCTCCGGCGGAGCTGTAAACGACGATGCGACGCGCATTGTCAAACTGCCGCAAACCATCGAGCAAGGCGCGCAGGGCATCCACATTGTGGCCGTAATCAACGATGACGGTGATGCCCTTCAGATCGAGCACATTGAAGCGACCGGCATTTTGCTCGAGGCTGGGAACGAAGCTGCGCGCCCCCTGACGAATGAGGTCGTCTGCAACGCCCAGCGCCCATGCAGCCGCGACAGCGGCGAGGGTGTTTTCTACCTGGAAGCCGATGCGCCCGCCGTGGGTGAGTGGAATTTCACTCAACGGCATGAACAAATCCTCGTTCGGACCGGTGGCGCGGACGATGTTCCCATCCCTCACATAAATGACGCGCTCTCCCTGGATGCGATGGCGGACGATGATGGCATTTTCCGCATCCAGAGCAAAGAAGATGGTCTGGCGAGGATAGGTTTCCGCCATTTTCACAACGAGCGGATCCGCGGCGTTCAGCACGGCTGTGCCGTCTGCAGGCACGGCGGCAACGATGCACTGCTTCACCTCGGCCAGCTGCTCCGGAGTATCGATGTCATTGATACCAAGGTGGTCACCAGCACCGATGTTGGTAACGACGGCGACATCACAGTGATCAAAAGCCAGACCTTCGCGCAAAATGCCGCCACGCGCGGTTTCCAGCACGGCGGCATCACAGAGCGGGTAGGACAGGATGCTGCGGGCGCTCTTGGGGCCGCTGCAGTCGCCGCTGTCGATCATGCGCGAACCGACGAAGACACCGTCCGTGCTCGTCATGCCCACGCGCCATTGGTTTTGGGCCAGCAGATGAGCAATGAAGCGAGTGGTGGTGGTTTTGCCATTCACCCCAGTCACGGCGACGATGGGAATACGCCCACGGCAACCGGGTGCAAACATTGTGTCGATCACTGCCTTCCCCACGGGACGCGGCTCGCCTTCCGAGGGATACAGGTGCATGCGCAGTCCTGGACGCGCATTGAGTTCGATGATGACGCCATTGCGCGCACTGAGAGGCTGCGTGATGTCGGGTGCGATCATGTCGAGACCGCAGATATCGAGGCCGACCATCTGTGCAGCTTCGACAGCAGCAGCGCAAATCGTGGGATGCACTTCGGCGGTGCAGTCCACGGCGGTGCCGCCGGTGCTGAGGTTGGCATTGCGGCGGATGAGGATCATCCGGTCTTTTTCGGGGATCGATTCCGGGGTGACACCCTGCTCGGCAAGCACGGCCAAGGCGACGGCATCAATGCGAATGCGGCTCAGGGCGGCGGCGTGGTCGGCAGCACGGCGTGGATCACGGTTCTTCTCAGCAACGAGTTCCTGGATGGTGTGCTCGCCGTCGCCGATGACATGCGCAGGGTAACGGCGGGAGACAGCGATGAGTTCACGTCCGATGACGAGCACGCGGTAGTCCTCCCCCTCGGCAAACTGCTCCACAATGACCGACCGGCTTTCCTCGCGGGCGGCAGCGTAGGCGGTGGCCACCTGCTCACGAGTGTATAAATTCAAAGCGACACCACGACCCTGGTTTCCGTCCAAAGGTTTCACGACCACGGGGAGGCCGATTTCGTTGGCAGCGGCCCAGGCGTCGTCCGCATTTTTCACAGGGCGGCCCTGAGGAACCGGCAGACCGATCTCATTGAGCATTCGCAGGGTGAAGTCCTTGTCCTGTACGATGTCTTCAGAAATCGCACTGGTCTGACTGGTGGCGGCGGCGAGAATTTTCTTCTGTTTTGAGCCCCAGCCAAGCTGGACCAGGCTGCCTTCGGTGAGCCGAAGCACCGGGATGCCACGCAGACGTGCGGCGTCCACCATGGCCCGGGTGCTGGGCCCGAGGCATACTTCCTGAGCGAGCTCGCTGAGTTCCGTGATGGCCGCATTGACGTCCATGGTCTGGCCAAAGAGCGCCGCGTCGATCAACCGCCGGGCGAGTTCGAAGGCTGTACGGGCGACGGATTCATCATCAAACTGGGTGATGATGCGATACGTCAGAGGCTGGGAGGTGGGCATCACCTTGCCAAAGCTCACCTGAAGATCGGAGCGGCTTTGCAGATGCAGCGTGATGGACTGCAGCAGGGCGGCCAAGGTCTCCGCCTGCGGTGTCATGCCTGTTTCGTTAAGTTGCGATTCCAGTGCCGGCAGCCAGGAGAGCAGCCATGAACGCCAGTTGGTGATGTAGTCGGTCAGTTCGGGAAACTCCACCTTGCATTCGAGAACCGTTTCACGCGCCCAGAGATTCGGGCCGCGCAGCGCAAGGATTTTGCGAACAATGGTGGAGCGGAGTTCGCTGGATGGAGCAGTGATGGGCAAGCAGGGAAAGGAAAGCGCGGAATTGTCCACATACCTGCGGGAGGTCAAGGGAAACATCGGCATGAAAATGAGATGGCATGGGCATTCCTGCGCCACATTGGGGAAAAAACCGCCCCAGATTGACAAGCTCCGGTAACATCGGACTTTCGGCGGGTTTTACGCCCCGCCCTCATTTTGCCGCGTCCACTTTTCCAAGACCTTCCCGACCTTCTGCTTCAACATGCCGAGTCCAAACTGGCAGCCGGTGAGCGCACGGTCGCGCGGTTGATGACGGATTTGGATGCGGGCCTGCATTTCCGGCATGGACTCATCGTGCTGACGAACACCCGTCTGCTGCATTTTGAAGATGAGGGTGCCAGCCAGCCGCGTTTCGTCGCCTGGAAGCTGGCAGATCTGCAGGAGTTCCAACTGGAGGAAATGGGCGCGACCATCGCGCTGCACCTCATGGGAAACGGCACGCTCCTCGGCCAGTGGCGGGTGACTTCCGGCTGCCTGCGCCAGGCGGAGGCCTTTTTGGCCCGGTTCCGTGAGCAATGCCGGCCACTGAGCAGCGAGGCCACGGGCGCCGAAAACGGCGGCACTGATAAAGAGGACGATGAAGAGGAGATCTTTGCCGCTGAAGTTTCCGAAGAGGACATCCCGCCCGGGAAGCCGCTGCTGCGCCTGCTGAGTTTTGCCCGCCCTTGGTACCGGCTGCTGTTTCTCGGGCTGGTGCTGACGATGGCAAGCACCGGGGCGCAAATGATCGCGCCGTGGCTCACCATGTCGCTGGTGGATGACGTGCTCATCCCGCTGCAAAGCCAGACCGAGCTGGTGCATGTGCGCAAGGTCTATGTGTTCATCACCGAACTGGCGCTTGCTGCGCTGCTGACCTGGGCGCTGAACTGGGGGAAGACCTTCGTGGTGGCGCGCATCGCCGAGCATGTGACCAGCCGCATGCGGCGGGAGACGTTTGAGCACCTGCAGAAGCTTTCCCTGACCTACTTCAACCGCAAGCGCACTGGCGACCTGATCTCACGCATTGGTTCGGACACGGAGCATCTCTCGCTGTTTATCTCGGTGAACTTCATCGACTTTTTCTGTGACGTGCTGCAATTCATTTTCACGGCGGTCATCTTGTTCAGCATCAATCCCCTCCTGGCCGTGGCCGCATTGGGGCCTGTGCCCATCGTCGCCTGGCTGGTGCAGCGCGTGCGCGAGCATCTGCGCGGCGGGTTTGCCGCCGCCAGCCGTGCGGGCAGCCAGCTCACCAGCGTGCTGGCGGACACGATCCCCGGCGTGCGCGTGGTCAAGGCGTTTGCCCAGGAGCAGCGTGAGATCGAGCGCTTCCGCATGGCGGACAAGCACATCTTTGACACCAATGACCGGGTGAACAAGACCTGGTCGTTTTTCACACCGATGATCAAGCTGCTCACAGACCTGGGCCTGCTGATCGTGTGGGCGGTCGGCGCATGGAGCGTGGCGCATGACAGCATCACGGTGGGGGTGCTGACCGGCTTTGTGCTTTACATCAGCAGCTTTTACGAGCGCATGGACTCGATGAGCCGCTTCACCGCCTCCATGCAGCGCGCAGCCGCCAGCGCGCACCGTATTTTTGATGTGCTGGATGTGAAGCCGGACGTGCCGGTGCAGCGCAATGCGATCAAGGTGGGCCGTCTGCGCGGAGAGATCGAGTTCCGGGATGTGAAATTCCGCCATGGATCACGAGAAATCATTCGTGGCATCAGCTTGAAAATAGCCCCGGGCGAGATGGTGGGATTCGTGGGGCCGAGCGGCGCCGGCAAAACGACCCTGGTCAACCTGGCATGCCGCTTCTTCGAGGTCAGCGAAGGCGCGGTGCTGGTGGACGGCTTCAACCTGAGTGATGTCGATGTGATGGACTACCGCAGCAACCTCGGACTGGTGCTGCAGGAGCCGTATCTCTTCTATGGCACGATCGCGGAAAACATCGCCTATGGGAAACCGAATGCGACGCGTGCAGAGATCGTCGCGGCAGCGCGTGCGGCACGTGCGCATGACTTCATCATGCGGCTGGCGGACGCCTACGATTCGCTGGTGGGAGAGCGCGGCCAGCAGCTCTCCGGTGGTGAGCGGCAGCGCATCAGCATCGCGCGTGCGCTGCTTGTCGACCCGGCCATTTTGATCCTGGATGAGGCCACGTCCTCTGTGGACACCGAAACTGAGCGCGAAATCCAGGCCGCGCTGGATCATCTGGTCAAAGGACGCACCACCATTGCCATCGCGCATCGCCTGGGCACCCTGCGCAAGGCCAGCCGTCTGGTGGTGATCGAGGAAGGCCGCATCAAGGAAATTGGATCGCATGAGCAACTGCTGGAGAGCAGCGGCACGTATGCGCGACTGCATCAGGCCATGCTGGAGGTGAACCGCGCATGAGCACGCCGCAGCCACAGAACATTGAATTTTCCAAGGACAGCCAGGGAAGGCTGGTGCTGGTGGACCAAGACGGTGTGCGGCATGAGAATGTACATCCCGCCAAACTTTTCCCACTGACCGAGAAGGACCACTGGATCTCCATCCAGTCCGAAGGAGCGCGTGAAATTCTGTGCATCGAAGACCCGCAGAGCCTGCCCGAGCCTTCACGCACTCTGCTGCTTGAGGCGCTGGCCAGGCGCGACTTCGTACCCATCATCCTGGTGATCCACCGCATTGTGCGTCTGGCGAATGGACATGAATGGCATGTCACCACGGACCGGGGCGACACCCGTTTTGAAGTGGAGACGGATGAAAGCATCCAGCCCCTGGGCCACGGGCGTCTGGTCGTTATGGACAGGGGCAACACGCGCTATCTTATCCCCAACGTCGCCAAACTGGACCGCATCAGCAAACGCAAGCTGGAGCACTACTACTGACCTTGAACTCCGCCCCCCTCCCGCCAGCCACGGCTCCGCGTATCGGTTCGCTCGATGTCTATCGAGGCATCGTGATGTTTCTGCTCGGTCTGCGGCTGCTGGAACTGGATGAAGTGGCCCTGCAGTTTCCCGACAGCGCAGTCTGGCAGTTTCTCGGCCATCATTCCTCCCACATTCCATGGGTGGGCTGTTCGCTGAATGACCTGATCCACCCGTCGTTTGCCTTTCTGACCGGGGCTTCGCTGGTGTTCTCAGTTTCCGCACGTTCGAGAAAAGGCCAGTCGCAGTGGCACATGACACTGCACGCGCTGTGGCGGTCCGTCGCGCTGATATTCCTCGGAATTTTCCTGCGCAGTGTGGACTGGGACATGACGAACTGGACCTTTGATGAGACTTTGACCCAGACCGGACTGGGCTACATGGCGGTGTATGCTCTGGCTTACTGTGGCACACGCACACGCTGGACCTGGTTTGGCATCATCCTGACCTTCTCATGGCTGCTGTATGCCTGCTACCCCATCATGCCACCGCATGCCAATCCCGTGGACTTCAACACTCCCGAAGGCTGGCAGCATGATTTCACCGGCTTTTTTGCTCACTGGAATCACAACCGCAATGTGGGCTGGAGCTTTGACCGCTGGCTGCTCAACGAGTTCCCACGGGAGAGCCCCTATCTCGGATATCTGGGCGGTTACACCACGCTGAATTTTATCCCCACGATCGCCACCATGATCCTTGGGCTGATGGCAGGCACTTGGATCAAGCGAAGAGACCAGCCGGCCAGGCAGATCATGATCGCGAGTGTGGCCTGCCTTGCGTTCAGTTTTGTCCTGCACTTTGGCGGCATCTGCCCCATCGTGAAGCGCTTGTGGACACCGGCCTGGGTATTTTTCAGCGGTGGCGGCAGCCTGCTGATTCTGGCGGCGCTGTATCAAATCATTGATGTCAGACAATGGCGACGCTGGTCCTTTCCCTTCCTGGTCGTCGGCGTGAACTCGCTGGCCTTCTATGTGATGCGCCACACACTGGACATCTGGTTTCCCGAAACTCTGCAGAAACACTTCGGCACCCGCGTCTTTGATGTCTTTGGCCAGGAACTCAGGCCGGTAACCCTTGGATTCTGTACCTTCGTGGCTTTCTGGCTGGTGGCATTATGGATGTACCGCCGCAAGATCTACATCAGGCTATAAGGCCTGCAGAGAGCGGATCAGATCGCTGTGTGGCGCGAGCACAAATTTCGGTGTCTCCCGCGTGGCGTCCATGCAGCCCCCCTCAGCATAAATGCCACGACCGTCGCGGAAGCGATGCATGCGCTCAAAAATGCGGGCGGTGTTCTCGGGAGATGCCAGGGTCTCGGCCACGAGTTGGTCCACCTTGTGTTCGTCCATTTGCAACTCACCCTGCGCATCTCGAAAGGTGGCATGACTCCAGTGATGAATCTCGATGCACTTGGAGAGCAGATTGAAAGGCTGGTCGCGCTTCCAGAAATTGACAAACATTCCGCCGCCCAGATAGAAGACCCATGAGCCCTCAAAGCCGCGGACATCCGATGAATGGGAATCTGGATTGCGAAACCAGACGCGGTCTCCGGGCACATAGTAATGCATCGGAAGAGGCTCCTCCAGTGCGCCCAGTTCATTGAGGAAAACATCCTGAAACTGCTCGAATGAAATCGCCTTTTTCTCCCACTGTGCCTGCAGCTGGCTCAGCAGTTCGGGGTGACTGGTCCGGGCTTCCTCGGCAATCGCGAGCAGGATCACGTACTCGGTGGCACGATTGCAGGAGAAAGCATACACCTGTTCGCCCACCTTCGGCTGACAGGCTTTTTTCAGCGAGTCGATCAAAGGACTGCCGGGAATGAGCACAAAGCCTGTTTCTTCCGAATGACGCCAGCAGTCCACCGGACGCTCGATGGCGGACGTGTGGAAGTTCAGGCAGGTCCGGGAGGCGTTGATGACGATGTTCCGCCGAATTCTGACCGCAGCCATCAATTCCTCAGCGCTTGGAAACTCCAGCAACACTGGGCAATTCAGCAGCGTCAGCCAGATCTCGCGCAGCAGGTCATCCTCCCGGTGGCTGACATCCAGCTTGAGCGTGTCCGCAAGTCCGAGGGTGTCAAAGCCGGGCATCCATGCAGAGGCTTGAGGCTCGGCAAGGTGAAGCAGCAGGCAGGCTGCGCCAGAAGTGCTTTGCTCATGGCAAACCACCCAGGATTCAATCCCAAGACGACTCCATTCCGCAGATAAAAGCGACCTGCCGGTGGCGCTTCCTGAGGAGGACGCACAACGAATGCTAACACCCGATTTCATCCTCAGCCAAACACGGGGTTGTAAGCTGAGAAAAAGGAGGGCCAGGAATGACCACTTGGCTGAGTATGAATGAAGGGCATGAATTGAAGGCGTGTTCAGGCAGCACCTCTGCTGCATGTAGAACACGTGACTTCGCCCCACGTTCCTTCCTTATTTACGAATTTATTCGTAAGCACCCAGCCCTTTAATGATCGCCTGATCCGCCAGTCCATAGGCCCATGCGGCCCCCACGGCAGCGAGAACGTTGTGAACGTTGAAGCCAAAATGACCGGTGTGGGGCAGAGTCACCTCACTCAGAGCACAAAGACGGCGTTCACAGTCTCCTTCGGCCAGATAAATCACATCGTCCCGCACGAAGGCTGCGCGCCCGCCTTTGGCACGATGGGCAATGACCCCAGGATTATCCGCCACGTGCGAGAAGAACAGAACACTGCACTGGCAGTGCTCCGACTCCGCCATGCCAGCCACGAGAGCATCATCGGCATTGAGCACCGCAGTCCCCTCTGGCAGCACGACATCCACCACGCAGCGCTTCACCTTCGTCATCTGCTCCATGGTTTCGACGTAGGCGAGCCCAAGGTGCTCGGTGCCCACGTTGAGCACCACGCCGATCTGGCAGCGGTCATAACCGAGCCCCTCAAGAAGAATCGATTCAGCACTGCTCTCGCAGATGGCGATCTCCGTCCACGGATGAAGCAAGACCCCGCGCGTACCGCTGATGCGGTCACCCGTCTTTGTGGCAGTGAAGCGCTCGCCAAACTGGAGTCCGTCGCTGTGGCTCACCCCGAGGTATTTGCCCGTGGCTTTCATCAGATGCGCCAGCAGCTTGGTGGTGGTGGTCTTGCCATGGGTGCCGGTGATGCCGATCACAGGGATGCGGCCGTTTTTCCCGGCGGGAAACATCATGTTGATGATCGCCTCTCCCACAGGCCGCACTTCCCCCGTGGCCGGACGAAGATGCATGATGAGCCCGGGACTGGCATTCAGCTCCACGACAGCGCCGCCCTGGTCTTCGAGGGGTTTGCTGATGTCTGTGCACACCACATCCACACCGCAGATATCCAGCCCCGCCACCTGAGCGGCGATGGTGACGTGTTCACGGTTGCGCGGATGCACCAGACCGGTGACCTCGGTGGACCAGTTGGCAAAACGTGAGATCAGCACCCGCTCGCCGTCATTGGGAACCGAGTCCGGCTGGTAGTCCTGCTTCTCCAATTCCGATAGGATGGCTGGATCCCACTCCTCTGTGTCAATCTTGGACCATGGGCAAAAGTCACTCACGCCGCGCAGCGGATTGGTGTTGAGCTGGGTGTCCACCAGCACGCCAATAGTGTCAGTGCCGTTGCCTGTGATGATCGCGTGGTCACCGCGGCTGGCGGCAATCAGTTCACCGCCGACGACCAGCAGACGATGGTCATTGCCCGGTATGAACCGCTCCACCATCACCCCTTCACCTTCAGTCGCGGCGGTTTGAAAGGCGCTTTCCACCTGCTCACGCGTGGTGAGGTTGATGAACACACCACGCCCGTGGTTCGCATCCTGGGGTTTCACCACCACGGGAGTACCGATGTCCTCCGCCGCCTCCCAGGCATCATCAGGATTGGCAACGACCCGCCCTTCGGGCACAGGCACGCCGGCCTTGCTCAGCAGGGTGCGCGTCAGGTCCTTGTCCTGCACGATGTGCTCCGCAATCGCCCCGGTGCGGTCGGTTTCCGCCGTCCAGATGCGGCGCTGGTTCGCCCCCTGCCCGAGCTGGACCAGACTGCGGCCCTCGCGCAGCCGGCGCCGTGGAATACCCCGTGCTTCAGCAGCATTGATGATGGCGGTGGTGCTCGGCCCCAGGGCGTTGCGGTCCACCACACGCTTCATGCGCGCCACCGCATCGGCGATGTCGTATTCTTTGCCGGCATATCCGGCCAGGAGGATCTCACGCGCCTCACGCATGCAGGCTTCCACCACCGTCTCATCCATATATTCGATGACTACTTTGTACAGGCCCTCCACGCAGGTTTCACGAGCCTTGCCAAATCCGACGGTGTGACCTGCCAGTGTCTGGAGTTCCAGGGTCACATGCTCCAAAATGTGCCCCGGCCAGGTGCCTGTGTCGAGCCGCTGAAAAAAGCCGCCGCGTTCGCCAATGCTGCACCGGTGCTCGATCATGCCGGGGAACCACGTTTTGATCTGCTCGGCAAAACCGGGCACGAGGTCTGACGACGTGTCTTTGAGGCCACCCAGATCCACCCAGGCTTCCAGCACAGGATCGTTGATCCAGATGTTGGGTCCGCGGAGAAAGTGGATTTCACGAATGTCGAGATCGGTCATGGCGCGCCGATGTTACAAGCGAGTCTGCCGGTGGCAAGAACTCGCCGCTGGCAGATGATGCTTTGGTTTGTGCCGGATCGGCGGCACATAGCCCTTGCCTTCGCCGTCAGAACGCCTTGAATTCGCCACCCATGCTGATCCCCCTCGAAGACCTGTTTAATGATGTGATCGCCAAGTCCATGCGTGGACTTGGAATCAATGACGCCGAACTCGCCGCCCGCTCCGGCGCGAGTGTCGAGGACATCGCTGATGCCAAATCCGGCAAGGTGGATGACCTTGTGCTGCGCAAGATCGCCCCCCACCTGCAGCTTGAAGGCTTGTCGCTGGTGGCCATGGCTCACAATGAATGGCGTCCAATCCCCGTCAACGTGTCCGGTCTGGAACAGTTCAACACCACGTACCACGACATGACGGTGAATGCGTATCTCGTCTGGGACGCAGAAACGAAAAACGCGGTGGCATTCGACACCGGAGCGGACGCCACCCCCATGATCCACTTTATCCAGAAGAAGGGGCTCAATCTCAGCCTCATTTTCCTCACACACACCCATCCGGACCACATCATGGATCTCGCCAAACTGTCCGCTGACGGTGCCGTCACGGCCTTTGTACATGATAAGGAACCCTGCCCCGGTGCGAAAACCTTCAAGCTCAGCGACACCGAGGCGTGGGAATCCGGTGGTCTGCGCATTGAGGCACGCAGCACCTGGGGCCACTCGAAGGGCGGCATCACCTATCTTGTCAGTGGTTTGAAGCACCCCATCGCCATCGTGGGAGACGCCCTGTTCGCCTCCAGCATGGGCGGCGGCGTGGTTTCGTATGCTGATGCCCTCGCCACCAACCGGAAGGAGATCTTCACCCTGCCAGACAGCACGGTGATCTGCCCAGGCCACGGGCCCATGACCACCGTCGGCGAAGAAAAAGCCCACAATCCGTTTTATCCAGAGTTCAAATAAACCCAACCAGCCCAACCCATCATGTCCCAAACCGTAGCATTCGTCGGAGTCGGTAAAATGGGGGCCAACATGGCCCGCCGTCTCAAAGATTGTGGTTATAACGTCACTGCTGTTCTTGATGTAAACACCCAGGCAGCCGCCGATCTGGCTGCTGAACTTGGTTGCAAAGCCTGCACAAAGCTGGCCGACGTCACCGCCGCCGCCGATGTCATTTTCACCGTGGTGACCAACGACTCATCGATGCGCGGCATCTTCCTCGGCAGCGGGGACAGTTTGCTCACAAACGCCAGCGACAAGATTTTCATCAACTGCGCCACACTGTCTCCGGCGATTCATCGTGAAGTCTATGCTGCCGCGGAGGCTGTCGGTGCTCACAGCCTCGAAGCCTGCATGGCCTCCTCCATCAGTCATGCACGCGAAGGGAAGCTCTACCTCATGCTGGCGGGTGATGAAGCCACCTACCAGCGGGTGCAGACCATGATCGAGCAGATGAGCGTGAACCGCCGTTTCATCGGTGGTCCGGGCCGGGCTGCCGAAGTGAAAGCCCTCGTCAACATGGTGATGAACATCAACACCGCCGGTCTGGCCGAGGGTCTGGGACTCGCCGCCGCCCTCGGTCACGATCTGAACATGATCCGCGAGGTCTTCAGTCAGACCGGTGCCAACTCCCGCGTGCTGGAAACCGACAGCGCCGACATGGTGGCCCGCGAGCACGACTGCTGGTTCTCCGCCGAGCACGCCGCCAAGGACAGCGGGATTGCAGCCGAAGTGGCAAAGAGCGTGGGACTGAACCTGCCGCTCAATGACGCGACCAAGGCACAGTATGAGAAGATGGTCGCGCTGGGTCTCGGCGGACTCGATAAATCGGGCATTGCCGAGCTCACGTTTAAAGGACGGCACGCTTGAAGCTGACCCGTGGCGCCGCAGAGAGCCTGCTCTACTGCGGCGCAGCGCCCAACTTCAAGACTTCCAGCTTTTTGCCCACCTTGTGGCGTTGCAGTTCGCGACCGCCGGCAGAGGGGCGCATGATCAAGGTCTGACCGATGCGGACGGGAATCATCGCCTCTTCGCCAGCCTCCAGCGAGCGCACGAAGATTTCATTGTCGGCACCCGGTGACAGACCGAAAATTCGCACCGAACCCGTGTGGTTGTTGGTGATGACGACCTCGGCGGGATCACCCGCGTTAGGCGGAGGTTTGGCGGCGGTGGCCTCTGGCGGCAACGGCTTGAGCGGAGGCATGCCGGTGCTTTCGGGAACTGGCTGCGCGGTCCTGACCGAGGGCACCGATGCAGGCGCATTCGTTGCAGGAGAGCGGAGGCTGATGAACGCCGGCTCCTTGATTTCAGCCGCTTTGGCCGTGTTCGCGGGACGCTTGGGCTCCTTCGCGGCGCCGCAGTCAAACTGATCCAGCAGCTCCTCGCGGCGCACTTCAAGAGGCAGATCGCGATAGGTTTTCAGGGAGCGCCCGCGCCGGACCAGATTATCAATCTCAGGCGTACTGAATGTGGTGGGATCAAACGATGCCGTGCGCTGACGGTCGAGCGTTTCAAACTCCTGGGTCAGCACGCCCCGGCGCTGTAGCTTGAGGTTCAGATCTGTCTGAGCGGCACCTGCATTGCGATTAAACTGCGCCTGCAAATTCGCCACGTTTGCGCCCATCTGCACATTCTGGTTTTGAATGACCTGCATCTGCTGGCGGATCTGCTGAATCTCCGCCTGATGCTGCTGGATCTCCACCATGATGGCCTGCGTACCCGCGCCCGGCTGCTGCATGCCAGGGCGCATGCCCGGCTGCATCGTGGGAGATTTCGGCATCTGCTGCTGCGCAGCCCCCTGAAGCCGCACCTGGTCCTGCGCCATGCAAACGCTGATCTGCTGCAATCGCGCGTTCAGCGCCTGCAGTTGCACCGCATTGGCCTGCTGCTGCTGGGTGAAGCCGGTCACCTGAATGCGGTACTGCTGGTCAAACTGGTTCACCGTGGCCTGCAGCGTCTGGATGTCGGGATCAAGTGCGGCCACCTCCTTGCTGATCGCGGCCTGCCGCTCCGCCAGGCGTGCGACCTCTGCGTTGCGCTTTTCCGTAACGCCCGCCATCAGGGTGCTGCGCGCCGCATCCTCCGCAGCTTTGAGCTTTCCGTATTCAGCCGCCACATGGTCACGCCCCTTCGTGCATTCGGAGAGAAGGTCGCCTTTAAAGGCAGCGAGCAGGTCTCTTTCCAGCAGCACGGCATCGCCAGCGCCCACCTGATCTTTCCATGGTCCCTGGATCAAGCCCAGACCAACGCCGCAGACATGCGCCGTGTCCTTCGCCGCCTGGGTGGATGCACGAGTCGAATAATGATTCTGCGCCAGTGAGCGAATTTCACGAACGGCCTCAGCAGTCTGATGCAGGCACAGGTTCATCCAGAGCCGCACCTCACAGGCTCGGTCCCAGGTGGTGCTGTCGCTTTTCTTGCCAATCGCCGCCGAGAGGCTCTGCTGCGCTGCTGCGTAATCCCCCGCACTGAGCAAGGCGAGCGCATGGGCGTAGTTCACGCTGCCATCTTTGGGGTCCGCCTTCATCGCACGCTGATAGGCACGCTCCGCCGCGGCCTTCGCCTGTGGCGACGGCCCCCAGCCTTCGTTCACGATGGCGCGCACATAGCCGTGCAGGAGTTCGTTGCAGGGTGTGAGCTCAAAGATGACGTCTCCATCCTTGTCACACTTCACCGTCAGCTCCCCAGTGAACGGCTCACACTCGGGGGCGTCGATGGCGACGGTGTACCTTCCCTCCGCGAGATCCCTGGCGCTGTATTCGCCCTTCGCATTCGTCACGAAAGGTTGATTGAGCGGTGTGGGAAGGTTTCCCGCAGGCTGGAGCACGAGCCTGGCATTCGCCACAGGCACACGGGCATCATTCGAACGGTCATTGCCACTGCTGATGCGTTTCACGACGAGCACCGCCAGATCGCACTTCTCTCTTTTAGGCGGCGTCTTTGACAGGAGAAAATCATGCACGTATTCGAGGGTGCCCTGTGGCACGGTGAAGCCACGCCCGGCATCCTCCGGTGCAAAGCCGGCTGCGGTGACGCGATAAGCGTAATCGGCTGGCGGCAGATTTTTGATCTCGTAGTAGCCGCCGGGTGAGCTGGCCGTGGCAGTCGCCACCACCCTGCCACCCGGGCCTGAGAGCAGTTCCACTTTCGCTCCGGACACAGGTCCGAGGTTGTCGCCTTTTTCCGTCTGACCATACACCCGGCCATGCACAGCGGGCTGAACGATATTTGACTGCGGCGGCGAGCCGCCGGGCTTTGCCTCGCGGGTGAGGAGGAAGTCATGCACAAACTCGCGTGTGTCCTGCGGCATGGCAAAACCGCGCATTTCATCTTCATCACGGAATCCGGCTGCGGTGACCTTGTACCGATAAGCCCCCGCCGCCAGCGTGGCGATCTGGTAGTAGCCGTACTCGTTGGTCGTCACAGTCGACGAAGCGGCGCCCGCCTCACTTTTCAATTCGATCTTTGCATGGGCCACCGGGCCGAGGTTTTCGCCCCTTTCATCCTGACCGTAAACGCGACCATGCACGCTGCCATCCGCCGCAGGCAGCAGCGATGCGCCGAGGAGCATGAAAAGAGGCAGGAGCGTTTTCATGGCGTGTTGTCAGGAACGAGACGGACTCCGAGCACACTGACGGCGTCCGTCGCATCGGCGGTATTCAGTGTCACCATGTAGGTTAACGTGACATACATGGTGCCGGTGCCCGCCTGAGCGGTATAGGCGGCAAAATTAAAGGCCGGAGGTCCAGCGAATGAATAGCTGCCGCCATTCACAGGATCGAGCGGGTAGCCGACAAAGTTGTTTGCGGCCATGCGGTCAAACCGCAGCGGCATGTCCACCAGCAGCAAAGGCTGGGATTTGGCCAAGGGAACCGCCGGCACCAGGCTGGTGGTTTGGAGCGTGAAGAACGGCTGTGCACCAAAGGGCAGCGGCATCACATTGCCGGCCGAATTGCGCCGGATGGGGCCGCTGCTCAGCTCTGCACGCGCGAGCACCTGGGCCTTGGTGGCAGGTGAAGAACCACCCACAAACGCAATGTACGCCACGGCGCGCAGTCCATTGGCCGCCGCTGGCAGCGGCACCAGCCCCTCAAACCTGACAGTGATCATCTCGCTGCCATTGCCGGTGGGGCGTGCCGCCGTGCTCCACGCGGGCAGTGTGACTGCAGGGATGTTTTCATGACTGGCAAAGAGGAGACCAAAATGACTGCCATGCTCGGCGGTGAGGCTCCAGGCATTGCGAATGGCCAGCGGATCCGCCAAGGCCATGCCCTGCCATTTTAAAAAGGGCGGAGTCACTGCGGGTGTGACCTGAAAGCTTGGCGCTGGTGCATTGCCTGGGCCGAGCGGTGGCAGAATGCCGCCGCGTTTCAGCCCCACATTCGCCGTCGTCGTACCCGCCGGAAACAAGGGCAGCAGCGAACCATTGGCCGCTGTGATCACATTCCCCCAGGGACCCAGCGCTGTGACACGCGGCTGCACATACAGGTAGAGCGCTTCGGCGGAGCCGGCAGTCAGCAAACCGGCGATGGCAGCACGGTTGATGGGGGGCATCACCGCACTCGTGGCTCCGGGAAAACCACCGATCTTAGTCGCCATAGGAGTGATCAGCACCGGAGCGGCCTTGTGCGGCAGCACGGCAAACAGATCGACGCGCCAGGAGGCGATGCTGGAAGTGTTGCCGCCCACATTCCATGTCACGGTCACCGCATCACCATCACACACGATCGGTGTGGCAGGAGCAATACGCACCCCGCTGATCAGCGGTGCCGCAGGCGGCGGCAGAGGGAAGAGCAATTGAGCCAGTGCATTGAGCAGCGGGAACAGGTCGCCCCCCGGTGGCGGGTAACCACCCGGCAAAATCGTGCGAATCGGTGGCAGCAGCGGGGGCGGTGGGAGAGGAGGAATCGGAGGAACAATCGTCACTGGCGGTGGTTCTGGAGGCGGCACCGCAGGAGGAGGGCCTGGGAGCGTCATGCCGGACTTCCACACCGGCACCTCAGCCGCTGTGGCCGTGGGTCGCATCAGATCGCCCGCTTCATTGAAATAGGCAGCCGGTGTGAGCCAGAGCGCAGTCAGCGTCTTTTGGTCATCCGGTTTCTTATCACTGTCATAAACCACCTGGCCATCGGCCTCGATCTGCACGCTCTGCAGTTGCGCACGATCTGGAATTTTGTTCATCGGCGTGCCGCTGCCAATGATGCCCACGCCCGGGGCGCTCAGGACTTCTTTCGGCAGAGGACTCATCGCCAGCTCAAAGGCCGCGAGATCAAAGAGCTGCGGTTCATTGGCGTCCCGCAAAGGGTCCATCTCCGAGGACAGCAGAAACTTCCGTGCACCGGCCACGAGGTAGACAGGATTGCGCGTTCCCTGCTGCGGGCCTTTGCCGCCTGTGAGCGTGATGCGCAGATTCTCCACCTTGGTGCCCGCCGGTGGAGCAGGATTCAAGGCTTCATAATTCTCCTCAAACCACGGCACCGCCCCCACGACGCGACCACTCAGAGCACGGACCAGTGCATGAGTGGTCTTCAGCTCCGCTTTTTCCTCGTCGGTCAGATTCGTCGCATTCGTCTTCGCCTCATAGTCCGGCAGCAGCTTCATGAGACTGGCACGACTTGATGCCAGTTTCTCCTGAGCCCTCGCATCCACCAGACCATTCGCGGCAAAAAGCTTGCCATTCACCTCGATGCGGTATCCCGCCAGCACCCAGTCACTGCGCCCCTGTGAGGCAAAACCGACGCGCTGCAAATCGCCGCACTTCACATCGGCCAGCAACTGTTGAGAGGTGCGCAGCGCATCAAGACCGGCGTCATCTCCCTTCGCTGAAAATTCAAACGTCGCCATCTGCCCCGGCTGAATGGCATCCGCCAGGTCATCCAACGATGACTTGTGCGGAAACGCTGCAAACGAAGGCTCCCTCTTCACACCACCCAACGGATACAAGCGCAGCGGAAAGCCAAGCCCGAGATGCACATCCACGGGCTCGCTCAGAGCCGCCCCATCCGTACCAACCCCCAGCATGATTTTGATCGACGTCACTGCTTCATCTGCCGGCAAGGAGCCTTTCTCAAACGGAGTGCGTGGCAGCCCCTCGTGTTTCACCGGCACTTCAGCCTCTTCGCCAGCAGGCATGGCGGCGGCAGATTGTGCGGGTGGCATCGCCTTTGCCAGCAACGACGGATTCACCTTCGTCACATACAAGACACCGGCTCCAAGAGCTCCGCCCAATAGAAGCCCCATGAACAGCTTGCCCCATCCAGAAGCAGGCTTGGGGGAAGATGCAGGATCATCAGAGAAACCGTCGCTCATGGCATTTTCGGGGTTTGAGTCAGCCTGACTTCATACAGACCAACCTGCATGGAATTGGTTCGATATTACCTCCCAGTCTGGTGGAGGCGCAATCTCAATCTTAGGCAAGAATACCCGCAGCCACCTCGCCGCTGACATTGGTCAGCCGGAAATTTCGACCGCCATACGAATAAGTTAGTTTGGTGTGATCAAGCCCGAGCAAATGCAGGATCGTCGCATGCCAGTCGTGGATGTGCATGGGGTTCAGCTCGGCTTTGTGGCCCACTTCATCCGTGGCACCATAGGTGAGGCCGCCTTTCACACCACCACCGGCCATCCAGATGGAGTAGCCTTTGTGATTGTGATCGCGGCCATCCCCGCTCTGCGCATACGGTGTGCGGCCGAACTCGCCGGCCCAGACGACGAGGGTGTCCTTGAGCATGCCGCGTGATTTCAGATCAGTAAGCAGGGCGGCAATCGGCTGATCCGTGGAAGCACAGTTCGTGGCCAGCAATTCGCGCAAACGGTTGTGATGATCCCAGTTCCCGGGAGATGCGATTTCGATGAACCGCACGCCCGCTTCCGCCATGCGCCGCGCCAGCAGGCACTGCCGTGCAAACTGATCCTTCCCCTGCCCGATGCCGTAAAGTTTGAGTATGTGCTGCGGCTCGCCCCGCAAGTCGAGCACTTCGGGAACTTCGCTCTGCATGCGGAAGGCGAGTTCAAACGATTCAATGGCGCCTTCGATCTCCGGATGAAAACCATCACGCTTCAGCTTGCGCTCGTTCAAGCCGCGGATGAGATCAATCTGCGCCCGCTGAAGATCACGCGGCAGACTGGCGTTTGCGATGTTCTTCATAGGCGGCCCCGGAGCCGCATCCTTGTTTAACAAGGCCGCATAAAGCTCAGGCAGCTGCGACCCGCCAATGCGCGTCCCCTGGCAGATCGCCGGCAGAAAAGCGCTGCCGTAATTTTGCGCGCCGCCATTGTCCGCCGGAGGATTCAGCGTGATGAATCCCGGCAGATTTTCATTCTCGGTGCCGAGGCCGTAGAGTGTCCATGCGCCGATGGAAGGCCGCACAAACTGAAAGCTGCCGGTGTGCATCTGCCCGAAGGCCTGCGCATGGTTTGGCAGGTCGGTGTGCATGGAATTGATGATGCAGAGGTCATCCGCATGCTGGGCCAGCCTGGGATACAGCGTGGTCATCCACTGCCCGGAGCTGCCGAATTGTTTGAGAGGGTGCACCGGACCAAACAGCTTTGCTCCCGCAGAATCGCGGCCCAGGCTCGCCGTCTGGCCATCGCGCTTGATCAGTTCCGGCTTGTGATCAAACAAGTCCACATGCGAGGGCCCGCCGCGCATGGTGAGGAAGATCACCCGCTTCGCACGCGCGGTAAAATGCGGCGCCTTCGGTGCCAGTCCGCTCTTTGCCTGCGCCAGCGCTGAAAATGCCAGCCAGCCGATGCCGGACGACAGCGTCGTCAGCATTTCACGTCGTGTATGCATCGTGTTCATGGCCGGTCTCCTGCGGGTTTCAGTTTCGGATCATCGAGATCGAGGCGGTAGAGAATCTGATTGTAGTCGTAGCGCGGCGTGGGCTGCGCATGGTCCGCGAACTCCTTGGTGTAGGTGCCCTCAAAGCACAGCACCGGCGAGCCTGCAGGCGTGAATTCTGGATGGATGCGCGGATTGTAAAAAGTGTAGTTTTCGTGCGTGAGGATTTTCACCGCCGCGCCCCAGGGGCCGGTCGGAGCATCAGCCTCGGCATACCAAAGCTCGCCAAAGGCGGACGGTTTGCCACGGTTTTCCATGAACACGGTGACCCAGCGCTTGCGAAATTCATTCCAGGTGATCGAACCGCTGTGCGGCTTCACCCTGCCACCCTCTGCGGATGGCAGCGACTCCTGGGGTTTCAGTACCTCCCATGTTTTTTCATCCTGCCAGGCTTCAAAGGTTGCCGGGCAGCGCAACGTCGGCAGCGGATTGCCAAAGAGCACCCACTCCTTCCCTTGGGCGTCTTTCCAAAACGCGGGATGGCCCTCGGGCATCGGTGTCTGCTTCGGTGCCGCTTCGGATTTGGTCCAAAGCACGCGCAACAGATCGAAGCGGCTGGTGGCATCATTCCACACACACAGTCCGGACTCGTAAGCCTCCATCAGCGGCTTGATCTTCACATAGCTGCCGACGAGGTGCGGCGTGCCCTTTTTATCCGGCAGGCTCACATACGCGGTCACCCAGGTGGGACCGCTGCCTGGCATCTTTGCCACACCGCGCTGTCGTCCTTTTTCATCAGTGAAGTAGTCGAACTTCAAACGCAGCGGTGGCTCCAGCGATGCAAGAGGGTTCACGTCTGTGGTGGCGCTGCTCATGTCAAAAATGCCGAGCGGGTAGTTGGGCATGGTGGTGTCGCCCCAGGCCCAGAACAGCCGGCCGCGATGCACCGCGTTCTGCACGCTGTCGCAGCCGAAAATGCCGGAGTCTTTCCAATCGGTGGCAGCACCGAGTTTCTGACTCTCCGCAAACAAACCGGCTCCTGTGAGCCGCCCCAGGCGTTTGGCGATGTTCACCCGATTCACCTCAACGCGCAGCGTTTTACCCGGCTCAGGAGTGAGACGTACGCCCCGCATGCCAAAGCCGTCCCGCGGCACCTCGTAGCCATGACCGATGACATCAAACCACACCTGCTTTCCCATCAGCTCCGGGGCGTCCAGGGCGATGACTCCCGCGTTGTCTGTGACGAAACGCATTTGATGCGTGGTTCGCAACTCGATGAGCGGCACGGGCCAGCCGCCGCCTTTTTCCACCACCTCAATGCGGCAGGGTGACGACAACGGAGCGGCATGAAGCAGCGAAACCAGCAGGCACGTGGAGAGGATGAGAACGTGTTTGAACATGGGAATTTCAATCAATGAACCGGAACTCTGCGCTCGACAGCATGGACTGGCAGAAGGCCGCGAGGAGTTTGGATTGATCTGCGGTGTGGGTCTGGAAGAAGGCGTTCGCAAGCTGCTGTTCCTGCGCATCGGGAGGGCGATTGAAGCAGAGCAAAAATGCGCGGTGAATGCGATCTGGAAGGGTGGATTTCTCCAAGGTGAGACGCCGGGCGAGAGCGGCGGCCTGTTCCTGGACAAACGGCCCGTTGAGCAGGTAGAGCGCCTGCAGCGGCACGTTGGTCACATCGCGATCACCGGTGACGAGATTGGGATTCGCCACGTCGAACTGCTCCAGCACATCGGGCAGATGATCCCGCAGCACCGGCAGATAGACGGCGCGGCGCTTTGAGCCATCGAGATCCGAAGGCAGCTTGGTGTTGAATCCAATGAGCGACACCGACTGCCCGTCCAGCTCCGACACGAGTGAGCCAGGTCTGCGCGAAGCATCGAGCTCACCTGCGACCGAGAGCATCGAATCACGAATCACCTCCGCGTCGAGACGACGCTTGCTGGCTCGCCATAGCAGGCGGTTGTCCGGATCTTGATTGAAGGCTTCGATGCGATGTGCGGATGACTGGCGGTAAGTTTCCGACATCACGATTTCCTTGATCAGTTTCTTGACCGACCAGCCACCATCCATGAAGCGTAGAGCGAGATGATCGAGCAGTTCCGGATGACTTGGCCTCCCGCCGCTGAAGCCGAAGTTATCAACGGTGCGGATGATTCCTGCACCTAACAGGTGACGCCACACACGGTTCGCCATCACGCGTGCGGTGAGCGGGTTTTCACGAGTGACGAGCCACTGCGCCAGCTCCAGCCGTCCGCTATGCTCCTTCGGCAGGGAAGCCTTGATGCCCATGACCTGGGGAAAGCCGCGCGGCACCGTCTTCACCGGATGCGCAATCTCGCCACGATCATAAAGCTGCGAATCATAGATGTGCTTCGCGTCCTGCACACCCATGCACAAGGGCAGCGCCCGGCCTTGGTCATCGACGGTTTCAAGCTGCCCCTCAATGCCGCCGCGAGTCCAGAGAATGCGAATGAAATTGGTGAGGATCTTGTGATATTCGCCGCTGATGTCGCGGCCTTCGGCCTTCGCTTTGACGACGTACGCGTTTTGCGCAATCTCATCGGCGTTCAACCTGGCCAGGTCATTCTTGAGCTGCTTCACGCGCTCCGCCGTCAGCGTTCGGTTCGGGATCACCTGCCCCGGCAATTCCGGCAGGCGGATGAGGTGACCGTGGTTGTTGTTTTCGGAGTCGATCCAGTTGCCGTAGAAGGTCTGCGTGCTTTTGAAAATGCCTGCCAGCGCGTAGTAGTCCTCCATGCTGAAAGGCTCGGTTTTGTGGTCATGGCAGCGTGCGCAGGCCACCGAACTGGCAAGCACGGCGCGGGTGACGGTGTCGAGCTGTTCGTCAGCCACGTCGGCAGCAAACTGCGCCGGGTTCATTTCATTCAAGCCCTTGGGACCCATGGCGAGAAATCCGGTGGCGATGAGCAGCCGGGCGCGCTCCGCATCTCCCTGCGCTGGAAGGAGGTCGCCGGCGATCTGCTCGGTGATGAAGCGGTCAAACGGCACATCCGCATTCACCGAGTCGATCACGTAATCTCGATACCGCCAGGCGTGCGGGAAGGTCAGATTGGATTCACGGCCGTTGGATTCTGCATAGCGCGCCACGTCCAGCCAGTGGCGGCCCCAGCGCTCGCCGAAGCGCGGACTGCGCAGTAGTTCATCCACCGTGGCCTCCAGCTTCTCCATGGAAAATGCCGCCGCCTGCTCCGGTGTCGGCGGCAGGCCGATGAGATCGAAATACAACCGGCGCAGCACCACGACCGGTTCCGCCGCAGGTGCGGGTTCAATCCCCTGCTCCTTCAACTTCGCGCGAATGAATCCATCAATCGTTCCCGCCACCTTCTTGGGCTTTTGATAGCTCCAGAACTTCCGCCCGGACTCCACATCCACCGGCGGACGCTCCGCTGCCTTCACTGCGGATTCACGCGGATCAGCCGCGCCCGCTTTGATCCAGGTTTCAAAGTCCGCGATGACGGTGGACGGAAGCTGCGGCTTTTTTGGCGGCATTTCGAGATCGGGATCACTGTGCTTGATCGCGGTGAGCAGCAGGCTCTTGGCGGCATCGCCCGGCACGATGGCGGGCCCGGTGTCGCCGCCGGTGCGGATGCCCTGTCTGGTGTCGAGCATCAGGCCGCCCTTCGACTTGCCGGACTCGATGGAGTGGCATTCGTAGCAGTGCTTGACCAGCACCGGACGGATCCGGGACTCAAAGAACGTCACATCCTCCCCCCGCACGCAGCATGTGCAGAAGCAAACAATGAGAAATGGCAAAGCAGGCTTCATGGTGGGAGCAGCCGGAATGGAATTAATCAACGACTGTACCTGAAAAGCACCGGCCTTGTCACGCCGGGAGATTGCTTTTGACCACGGCCATGCTGGCGGCGAATTTGGCCATCACCACTTCGCGCGCCTTCTCAGCCTTCGCTTTGGATCCGGCGGGATCTTTCGCCATGGCGAGCACCGTGGCAGCCACGCGTTGCAGTTCGTCCTCCTTGTCGAGATCGAAAAGCCAGTCATTCAGACCAATGTCACGCCACATGTAGCCCTTGCTCGTCTGCTCGGCCCAGCGGCAGACGATGGCGGGGATGCCGTTGCCGATGCACATGATGGGGCTGTGCATCTCATGGCCAAAGAGTCCGGCGCTGCGGCGGTAGGTGCTGAGCGCCTCATCGGTGAGCCAGTAGTTCTCGCGCCAGACAACGCGCGGCTTCACGTCGCCGGGCAGCTTGTCGTAGAGCATCTCTTTGCCGATCTTCATCTGCGTCTTGTCCTCCGGGCAGAGCAGAATTTTGAGATCGGTGTTTTTGATCACGCTCACGATGGCGTCCAGCAGCGGCTTGCCATCGTGATCCATCATGGCCTTGTTGCGGGCGTCTTTTTTCTCATCAATGGCGGCCTTCTTCTCCGGCAGCGTCCAGTAGGGGGTGTTGCGCAGGCGTGGGATGCAGCAGAGAAACTTCCCTGCTTCAAGTTGATTGGCCTTCAGAAAGGCTTCGGCCTTCGCGTCGTCTTTCAGGTCCACGGCAAAGGCACCATCGGGGCCGAACTCCATGCGCGGGCAGCTGCAGCCCATCTTCTTCGCCAGCTCCAGGGACACCGAGTCACGGAAATAGACGAACTTCGCGCCGCTGAGCACATCGATGGTTTTCACCTGAGGCTGAGTCTTGCTCTTGGAACTCTGCTGCCCTGAGAAGGTGATGCCGTACACGCCGTAGGGCTTGCCCGTGGCCTGGCTCCATTTCACCACATCCGCCTGCGCCACCAGCGAGGGGCCTGAGCCGTGGAGCAGGAAGTCGCATTCCTCGAAGGACTTCTTCACATCCTCGCCGCGAATGACCTTCACCTTGGGGAATCGCGCCGCGAGCATCTCCCCGACGCCATTTTCCAGATTGCTCGGCCACAGCCTCACCTCCACGTCTGGCAGATGTTTTTCCAGCAGGGCCAGCACGCCCGGTGTGTGGGCGATGTCACCAATGTTCACCGTCTGCCATGACGACCTCAGAATGAGACGCTTGGGATTTTCAGCCGCGATGGCAGAGATGAATGGAAGTGCGGCGGCTGAGCGGATGAATTGGCGGCGGTTCATGAAGTGAATGGTTTTATGCAACGAGCGCCCGGCATGCAATCCCTCAAAAAAGACCCAGACATGCGTATTGCACACAGCCCTGCTCCGTACTCCATTATCCCCATGAACATCCGCCACCTTTCCAGCCTGCTCTGTCTCCTCGTGCTCGCCTCCTGCGCCACGCCTCCGGATTCTGAAACGAAGCCGCTGGGCGAGAACGTGCTGAGCAGGGACGCCATCCACGCCGCCAAGCATGGCCCCGTCGATTTCGTGGCGCATGTGAAGCCGGTGCTGGAGGCCAAGTGCGTCATGTGCCACAACCGCCAGGCGCTGCCCGGCCACATGAGCCTGGCCAGCCGCTCCGAAGCCCAGCGCACCAAGACCCTCGGCACCTACATCGTCCCAGGTCACCCGGAGACCAGCCTGCTGGTGGCCAATGTGAAGACCGTGCATCAAAACGTCAGCGTCATGCCCGCCGTGGGCGAGCGCCTGACCAATGACGAGTATGCCATCATCAACAAATGGGTGAAGGAAGGCGCGGCCTGGCCTGCGGGCAAGGCGGGCACGCTGGAGATCATTCGGTAATCAGAATTTCCGATACCCGGCATTCGCAATTCGTCTTGGCCCCTTGGAATGGGCATGCTCTACTGGGCGCATGGCAGACCCCCGCGCCCTCATTTCCAATCCCGCAGACTTGCAGCCCTCCACCGCCTGGAACGAGACGGTCTGGGCCTACACCAGCGAGGAGGAACTCGTCGATCACACCACGAAGGCCCGGCTCTGCGTGGCCACGCTGCTGCCCTTCAAGGACAAGCAGCCCGACTGGGATGGCTTCACGAAAAGCGTGCGCTGGATGCAGCAGTGCGGCGCGCACTACGGCGTGGAAATGGTCTTCGTGCTCAATGCGGACACCGGCTACATCTTTGATCTCAGCAACGAATTGTACGCCGAGGTGCTGAAGCGCTTCCGCGCGGAATTTCCAGAGCAGCGCTTCATCGCCGGAGTGACGGCACGCGGTGCGGAAAACGACACCGTCTTCAAAGCCGAGCGCTACTGGCCGCTGCTGGACATCGCGCAGGAGCATGACAACTGCGAGATGATGATCATGACGAGCAAGCTGCTCAACACGCTGGAGAATGAGCCGCGTCGCGATGCGTACTTCCAGATCGCCGAGCATCTCATCCGCCCCGGCCTCGCGCATGCGCTGGAGCCCTCCTTTGTGCCCTGGGCCACGCCGTTTGATCCTTGGCTGTTCCATGAGATCGCGCTGCACCCGGCTTATGTGGGTGGCAAGGTCAGCACGCTCGACGAGCCGCATTTCCACTACTGGGCCGCCATGTGCAAGGGGCTGAACCTGCCCTTCTCCCCGCACAGCGGAGACGACTATGGCATCGCCACCGCCATCAAGCTCGGCCTGCCGCTGCTCATCGGCGCAGGCGTCAGCGCCTGCCCGCTGATCTGTGCCGCCCGCGACATGTGGCTGCTGGACAGCGTGGCCGACAAGAAATTCAAGACAGGCACCGGGCGCTTTGACACGCGCGTCTATAAACTCTTCGAAGCCTTCCAGTCCTTCGAAGACCTCGTCTTCCGCCTCGACGACCGCATGAGCGCTTCTCCTTACAAGCACAGCACGGCGCATGTGCTGCACCAGCTTGGCCTCATCGAGTCTCCCGAAGCACATCCGGATTGCAAAGACCTGCGTGGCGCGGATGAAGCGCAGCGCATGGCGGAGGCGATGCGCAGGCCGAAGCGATTGGCGCAGAAACTGGGGATTCCGATGTTTGGAGTGTAAATCCTGCGTCGATACCCTATGGGCGTCCTCTGGCCAAATTCTCCCACCATTTCACATAGCTTTCGAGAGGTTGCTTCAAAGACGTATGTTCGTGAAGCCAGATCATCGGCATGTAAAATGTTCTGACAGGAGTGCCCATCGACGACATGACGTGATATTTTTCCACCAAAAAGGCAACCGGTCCCATGCTGAAGGCATAAAGCAATGGCAGCGCTACGAGGAGTGCTACGATGGCCAACGAACTGGAGTTCTGTCGTGAACTGTCTCCGTCGTCGTTGTTCATGGGTCATCAATCAAATCACACCCCTCCCAAAATCGCCTCCATCATCCTTAGCGCCTCGCAGTTCGGCTTCACGTCATGCACGCGCACAATGCGTGCGCCGTGCTCACGCGCATAGGCGCTGAGGGCGATGGTGGGCCAGAAGCGGTCTTCCATGACGTCGGAGTGCATGACGCGGGCGATCATGGACTTGCGTGAGACACCGACGAGCAGGGGCCGCTGCGTGGCGAGCTGCGGCAGTTCGCGCATGAGCGTGAGATTGTGCTCCAGCGTTTTGCCGAAACCAAAGCCGGGATCCAGCACGATGCGTTCGGGGTCGATGCCTTCGTTTTCCAGCACCCGCAGGCGGTTTGCAAAGTAGTCCGCCACAGCAGCAACCACATCGTCATACTGCGGATGGGCCTGCATGGTCTGCGGCGTGCCGGTCATGTGCATGACGACAAGACCCGCCCTGGATTCCGCAGCCACGCGCGGCATGGCGGCATCGCCGCGCAGTCCCGTGACGTCATTGATGATGTCCGCCCCGGCATCCAGCGCGGCGCGGGCCACGCTGGCCTTCATCGTGTCGATGGAAATGAGCGCCTTGGTTTGTGAGCGCACGGCGCGGATCACGGGCAGCACGCGGTGCAGCTCTTCCGTTTCGCTCACGGGCTCGGCCCCCGGACGGGTGGATTCGCCGCCGATGTCGAGGATGTCCGCCCCTTCCGCCAGCAGCGCGAAGGCATGCTCCACGGCGCGGCCCGGATCATTGAACCGGCCGCCGTCCGAAAAGCTGTCGGGCGTGACATTGACAATGCCCATGATGAGACCGCGATGGGTGAGATCGAGATCGTGGTTGCCAAATCGCCAGCGAAACATGGGTGGTGCGGGCGGCTCAGCCCGATGCCGGGTATGTTGAGGTGGAACGGGGTTCCGCCAAGTGGAAAAGTACGCGGAAAAACAGCCCGTGATATTGCCCGCACCGTTTTCCCGCTGCATGGTTTAAGGATGAAGCTCAACCCGGCCACCCTGCTGATCATCCTCCTCGCGCTCGGAGGTGCGGCGGCATTGTTTCTGGCGGGAGTGAAACCGGAGCCGCCGCCAGCGGCCGGCATTCAGCCCCCGGTGGCTGCGATGAAACAAGAAGCGCCACCGATCGACGTCACCAACAAGGCGGTGGAAGATCTCAAGAAGCAGATCGTGCTACTGGAAGGCCAGATCGAATATCTCCAGGGCCAGAATGACGCCCTGAAGGATGAGAATGCGCAGCTGATTCAGAAACTCGGCATGCTGGGCATGAAGGACGCGCCCAAGATGACGCCCAAGGATGACGATGTGCCACCTGACTTTGTGGGCATGGGCTTGGAGATGATGAAAATGCGCAAGCTCCATGCGCTGCCGCTGGTGACGACGGCGGTCAGCCAGGAAGAAGTGGAAAAAATCATCCTGGCCTGGCTCAAACGCCAGCAGCCGAATGAAGAAGGAAAGAAACTCGCACGAGGACTCGCTGCGCTGGGCTGGATTCCAGAGGCGATTGATCCCCTGCCCATGCGTGCGGCCTTGCTGGCGCGCCAGTTGGGCGGCTGGTATGACGATGAGTCGGAGACCATGTACACGATTGAGGCCTCCACGGCTTCCGGTCCTGCTGTGACTTCGAACGAGCCGCTGGGGATCGCCTTTGGGCAGCTGCTGCGTGAATACGGAAGCATTTTGTATCAGCCTCAGCATGGCCCCATGAAGACCGACATGCGGCTGGCGCGGGATTCATTGATCGCGGGAGACGCGGCGCTCACGCGCTTCCTGCACTCCCTGCAAAACCCGGCTTCCGAGTTGAAGGATGATCTGCCTGCGGAAGACCCGGATCATCCGCTGAACCAGGTGCCCATGCCGGCGTATCTGCGCGAGCTGGCGCTGTTCCCTTTCAGCCGGGGTTTTGATTTTGCGCAGACGCTGCACAGCGCCGGCAGCTTTCCGCAGCTCAATGCCGCCTACAGCCGCCCGCCCATCAGCACGGCGGAGGTCATCGAGCCGGAGATGTATCTCGATCAGGAGCGCCCCGCTCCGGTGGAAATCCAGCTGGGTGAAGTGAAGCTCAGGGGCGTGCTGCCGTATCTGGATGACTGCCTTGGCAAGTTTGCCTGCGTCACCGCCCTGCGCACCTACAACACCGATGAAGACGCCGCACTCGGCGCACGCGGGCTGGTGGCGGATCGGCTGCTGGCCTGGACGGCGGATGGCGGCGCCAAGCGCGACCACGCCGCATGGCAGACGCTGTTCATGGACAAATCCTCCGCCGATGCGTTTTACAAGGCGATGATCAGCTCTTTAAAGCAACGCTACGAAACCAAGGGTGAAAATGAATTCACCGCGCAGGGCCGGTTTGTCAGCCTGCTGCGCAATCGCAGCGATGCCGGTGTGGTGCTGATTGAAGCGGCCAGCGAGGAAGCCAGGGCCGCATTGAAACTATTGATGAAGTGATGACCGCAAAAAATGTTCTCTATTCAGGCCGCGTCCAGGGCGTGGGCTTTCGCTACAGCACGAAGCGCATTGCCTCAGGCTTTGATGTGACCGGCTGGGTCAAAAATCTGCCCGATGGCCGCGTGGAAATGCTGGCGCAGTCATTCGAAGCCGATGAACTGGACGCATTCCTCGAAGACATCCAGCAGAGCAGCCTGGGCTCTCACATCAAAGAACGCGAGGTCACAGCCATTGCCGCTCAGCCAAACTTGCGTGGATTCAGCATTCTGCGTGATTAACCTGTCCCCACCCGTATGAGCGCCACGCCCGCCGTTTCCGTCAACCATCTGACCAAGGTCTTCAAAGGCCACCTTGGCAAAGGCGCCTTTCGCGCCGTGCATGATGTGTCATTCACGGTGGAGGCAGGTGAAGTGTACGGCCTCATCGGGCCCAATGGATCCGGCAAATCCACGACGATGAAGGCCATCCTGGGCCTGCTCAATGCGACGGAAGGCGAGACCAGCATCTTCGGCATCCCGAGCACGGAAGTGGCCAGCCGCCGCAGCGTGGGCTTCCTGCCGGAGAATCCGTATTTCTACAAGCACCTGACCGGGCGCGAGACTCTGCACTTCTATGGCAAGCTCTGCGGCATGAGCGGGGATGAATTGAAATCCCGCGCGGAGGACATGCTGACGCTGACCGGGCTGGAAGATGCGGCCACGCGACGCGTGGGCGGTTATTCCAAAGGCATGCTGCAACGCCTCGGCCTGGCGCAGGCGCTGATCCATGAGCCTCAATTGCTCGTGCTGGATGAACCCACCGCAGGCGTAGACCCCTCCGGCTCGCGCATCATCCGGGATCTGATCATCGAGTTCCGCTCCCGTGGCATCACGGTGCTGGTGACTTCGCATCTGCTGGAGCAGATGCAGGAGGTCTGCGACCGCGTGGGCATCATGGCACACGGACGCATGGTGCGCGAAGGACGGCTGGACGAACTGATCGCCGTGGAAAATCAAACCGAGCTGGTTCTTGAAAACGCCTCCGCTGACCTGCTGGCGAAAATCGATGCGCTGGTGAAGGCCGAAGGCGGCGGCACGCGCCTGCTGCGCAGCGGCCACCCGCGCACCACACTGGAGCGCCTTTTCATCGAAGCCACGAACGAACCCAAAAAACCATGAGCCAAGCCTCCCCAAGTTCTGCCGCCGCCTCCGTGGCTCCGGTGCGCTTCTCACCCAAGCGCGTGTGGACGCTGGCCTATGCGACGATGACGCAGCTGATGCGGATGAAGATCCTGCCCTTCCTGCTGCTGTTCTGCGCGCTGGTCGCGGCCATGGGCTTTGGCTTTTCCACCATCAATCCCGAGCAGCAGCTCAGCCAGTTCAAGACCATGTCCCTGGGCGTGCTGCAGGTGTTCAGCATCGTCTTCGGCATTGTGGCCACCGCCCTGCTGCTGCCGAAAGACCTGGAGGACCGCACGCTCTACACCATCCTGTCAAAGCCGGTGCCGCGCTTTGATTATCTCATCGGAAAGCTTCTCGGAGTGCTGATGCTCATCGCCTCAGGCCTCATCATCATTGACGCGGTGCTGAGCCTGATCTTGTGGCTGCAGCAGTCCATGCTGTTTGCCTCCGTCGTGTCCCAGCTGCATTCGGAAAATCAGGATTCGCCCGAGGCTGTGGCGCAGATCCGCGAAATCGTGGCCCGGCAGGGGCTCACCTGGAATCTGCACTGGGCGGTGTGGGCCATCTTCCTGAAGGCCGCCGTGGTGACCACCGTGGCCCTGCTGCTGTCCTGCATCGCGAGTTCGACGCTTTTCACCATCGTCATCACCTTTTGCATCACCATCATCGGCCATGGCCATGCGATGATCCGGGAATTCATCTTCCAGCCCAATCTCGGCAGCATCGCCACACGCATCGCGACCTTTCTGCTGGCCTCCATCTGCCCCGACCTGGCACAGTTCGACGTCGTGGACAGCGTGGCCAACGGCGAGATCGTGCCATGGACAGCCGTGTATGAAATGACCGGCATCGCGGCGCTCTACATGACGGTTTACCTTTTCGTCACTCACCTGGTCTTTGTGGAGAAGGAACTATGAAACGAAAACTCCAGGCTGCTGCTGTGCTGCTGATCTTTGGTGTGCTGAAACTGCCGCTGGAGCAGCGGGTGACGCATGATCTGCGCACGATGCATCTGGTGGATGAGCCGCTGCATCTGGGCGTGAAGGGCAACATGGGACAGATGGGGCTGGCAGCAGCGTTCGGCGGTTTGCGCGGGCTGATTGCCACCGTTTTCCAACTGCGCGCGCATGTGGAGTTCACGCGGGTGAACTGGGCGCAGGTGGACAAATACTATGGCTTTGTGACGCAGCTCCAGCCGCGCAATGCCCGCTACTGGGAGGAGGCCTCCTGGCACATGGCCTACAATGCGGCCTCCTATTACCTCTACAACAAGGAGCTGAAGCCCGGCCTGCGTGGCACCTTGTTCCATGACTATGTGAAGCGTGGCATGGACATTTTAGAGGAGGGTTTGAAGCTCATGCCAGACAATCCACGACTGTGGCAAAAGCTGGGAGATCTGCACTGGAACCGCACCAAGGACTTCAAAGCCTCTGGCGACGCCTACCTGAGCTCATTTCAGCACGGCGGCCTGAATTTCACCGAGCGCTTCGCCGGCTTCGCCTATGCGCAGGCAAACGATCCTGACTCATGGTCCAAAGGTTACGCCATTTTGAAAAAGCTCTACGACGAGAAAAAGGCCACCCCCGGGCTGATCGAATTCCTGAAGATGCTCGAACACAACCTCCACATCCCGGCGGCTCGGCGCATTCCTGATGCGGGTCCGGTAAGAACCATCCCAGATCCTCAGTCCGGTCCCCAGCGGCAATAGGCTGGTGGCCTAGCTTGGTTGACATCCGATGCTTTCGGGTGAATTTTCACATTGTTCGAACCAATGCATGCCAAAATAGACATCCCCCGCAAGTCGATCTACCGCCTGTCGATCTACCAGCGCTGCCTGCAGCGTCTGCGTGAGAACCAGGTGGACACCGTATCGTCTGCCGCATTGGCAAAGGCAGCCGGGGTGAAGTCCACGCAGTTGCGCAAAGATCTGGCGTATTTCGGCCAGCTCGGCACCCGGGGGCTGGGCTACAATGTGGACGCCCTCAGCGGCACGATCGGGGATGTGCTGGGGCAGAATAAGCTGCAGCCGGTCATCTTGGTCGGCGTCGGGAATCTCGGTTCCGCGCTGCTGCGCTATGGCGGTTTCCGCAAGGAGGGTTTTGAAGTCGCAGCTGCATTTGATCTCTCTCCACGCAAGCAGCCGCAGGTCAGTGTGCCTGTGCTGCCGATGACTGAAATGGCGGAATTCATCCGCCGCCAGAATGTGAAAATGGCCATCCTCACCGTGCCCGCCAGCAATGCCCAGTCCGTGGTCAATGATCTGGTGCAGCACGGCATCCAGGCCATCCTGAACTTCTCCCCCACCGTCCTCGATGTGCCGGAGAATGTTGTGGTGAACAGCGTGGATCTGGCCGTGGAGCTGGAGAATCTGAGCTACTTCATCCGCTGATCCTCCTGGGAGCGCGGCATTCCAATGCCGCTCTGGTCGGGAGCCGATAAAGCTTGTCGAGCATCAAGCATCCAACGCAAAGGACCCCGAATGGCCGCGAATAATCACGAAGGGCGCTGGGCTGGACTCTGATTCACGGTTATTCGCAGACATTCTTCTGCATTCGCGTTTTCACGACTGAGAATGAGTTGAAGCAATCGCGCTGCGGCATGCGTTGATGTCGGACTCACCATCCGACCCTCACCATGCTCCGACTTCTCGCTGCTCTCTTTGCCCTCGCCACCACCGCTTCTGCGGCCCATCCGTTTCTCTGCTGCGACTACGGCGGCGGCAAGGTCTGCGTGGTTTCCGCCGAAGGGAAAATCGAATGGCAGTGGGACTGCAAGGCCCCGCAGGACTGCTGGAAGCTGCCGAATGGAAACTACCTCTTCTGCTTTGTCAGCGGGGCGCTGGAAGTGACGCCGGACAAGAAGGTCGTGTGGGAGTACAAGGCACCGACGGATGTGAAGGTGGAGGTGCATTCCTGCCAGCCGCTGCCGGATGGCAAGGTGATGATCGTGGAATGCGGCACCAGCCGCATCATTGAAGTGGATCGCGCCGGCAAGATCGCCAAGGAGATCAAGCTGACCGCAGCGCCAGAGATCAAGCTGCACAACCAGTTTCGCGGCACGCGCAAACTCGCCAACGGCCACTACCTCGTCTGCTTCAAAGGCGAAGGCAAAATCGTCGAACTTGATGGCGATGGCAAGGTGCTGCGCCAGATCAAGGTCCCTGGAGATCCGCATGAAGTCGTGCCCCTGCCCGAGGGCGGCATGCTCATCACCTGCGGCGACGGCCATCAGGTGCGCGAACTCGATGCCAAAGAAAACGTGGTGTGGGAGCTCGCTGAAAACGACATCCCCGGCTACACGCTGCGCCTCATGGCCGGCTGCCAGCGCCTGCCCAATGGCAACACCGTCTTCTGCGTCTATCTCGGCCACGGCCACATCGGCGAGCAGGCTCAGGTCATCGAAGTCACGCGCGACAAAAAGATCGTCTGGGACGTGGCCGACCACGCCCAGTTCAAGACGATCAATCAGATCATGCTGCTGGATGTGCCCGGAGACGTGACGAAGGGCGAGATTCTGCGCTGAGGTAGGAATCGTATCCGCGTGCGCTTTGCGTTTTGGAGTGCGCCGGACCTCCGGCGCTTTTCGCATGCCCTCGGCCTCTCGGAAAACTCCAGAGGACTGGAGCAGTCCAAAACGCTGTCGCGACTTTCGTCAGCTCTTGACCGATCTCAATAACTCCGCGCAAACACCACGCGGCGTGAGCTTGGCTTGCCGGTGAGGAAGCACTTGCCTTCTTCGGCAAACTGGTCGCCGTGCGGGACGCAGCGGATGGTCACCTTCAGGTCTTTGCTGAGGGTGTCTTCATCGTCGCTGCTGCCGGCCCAGTGCATGAGGGCGAAGCCGCCTTCGGAGTCTTCCGCGAAGAAGGCTTTGAACTCCTCCAGCGTTTCGAACTTCTTCATGTTGGCGTCGCGCAGGGCGGTGGCACGGGCGAGCAGCGCATCCTGGATTTCCTGCAGGCGCTCAGTGACAGACTGGAGGAACTCTTCCTTGGGCACGAACTCCTTGGCCTTCGGTCCCTGATCGCGGCGGCAAACGGCCACGCTGCGGTTGGTGATGTCGCGGGGGCCCATCTCGAGGCGCATTGGCACGCCCTTCTTGATCCATTCCCAATTCTTCGCGCCGCCCTGGAGATCGCGCTTGTCCACGTGCACGCGCAGCGGCTCACCGGCGAAGGTCTGGGCGCGCAGCGTCTGCGCCAGGGCTTCGCAGGCGGCGATTACTTCATCGCGCGTGTCCGCTTTCGGCGTGACGGGCAGGATGACGATCTGATTCGGTGCCACGCGTGGTGGGATGATGACGCCATCGTCATCGCCGTGGGCCATGATGACCGTGCCGATCATGCGCGTGCTCACGCCCCAGCTCGTGGTGTGGGCAAGCTGGCGCGTGTTGTCACGGCCAAGGAACTGGATGTTCGCGGCCTTGGCGAAGTTTTGACCGAGGTAGTGCGACGTACCGGCCTGGATGGCCTTCTTGTCCTGCACCATGGCTTCAACGGTGAAGGTCTGCACGGCACCGGGGAAACGCTCGCGCTCGGTCTTCTCGCCAGGGATGACGGGGATGGCGAGGTGATCGCGCATGAAATCTTCGTACACCTTGTGCATGGTGCGCGTTTCCGCGATGGCTTCCTCCGCCGTTTCATGGGCGGTGTGGCCTTCCTGCCAGAGGAACTCGGCGGTGCGCAGAAAGAGGCGTGGGCGCATCTCCCAGCGCATGACGTTGCACCACTGGTTGATGAGCAGCGGCAGGTCGCGGTAGCTTTCCACCCAGCGGGCGAAAGCGGCGCCGATGATCGTTTCCGAAGTCGGGCGAATCACGAAGGGCTCGGCCAGTTCACCGGTGGGGATCATCTTGGTGGTGCCGTCCGGCTGCTTCTGCGCTTCGAGGCGGTGATGCGTGACCACGGCGCACTCGGTGGCAAAGCCCTCGGCGTGCTGCGCTTCTTTTTCAAGATAGCTCAGGGGGATGAGCAGCGGGAAATAGGCGTTCACGTGGCCGGTTTCCTTGAATTTCAAATCGAGCTGGCGCTGGATGTTTTCCCAGAGGCCGTAGCCCCACGGCTTGATCACCATGCAGCCACGCACCTCGGAGTTCTCCGCCATGTCGGCGGCACGAACGACCTGCTGGTACCATTCGGGAAAGTCTTGGGCACGTGTGGGGGTGATGGCGGTGGCGTTGCTCATGGAATAATTGGGGACGCGCAGGATAGAAGCATTCGGCGGGCGGTCAATGACCGGGTGGCGGCATGATGCCCGTTCGGGCGAGCCCCGATGCTCTCGCCAGTTCCAGTTCAAAATATCTTCTTGGCCTCGCCTATGCGCTTCCGCCAGTAATAGGGCCGACGCTTGGAGTGTGCGACTGCGAGGATGACCACACGGCCCTTCCAGATCATGAATGGCAGGTAGTATTCGCCAAACTGAGGTGCGAAGTTCACCCTGCGGACCACACCTCTGCGGATGTTGTAATGCAGCGGGTTTTTGGTGATCCTGATCCGACAAATCCGAAAGCAGTCAAGAAAGGCGTCAGCCAAATCTTGCCCGATCGCTTCGTAATATTCAACGACCTCGCCCAACTCCTGTTCGGCAGCAGGATGCAATTCCGTCGGTCTCACGCAGCCGCCGTGTGATTGGCACGTCGTTGCGCAAGTTTCGCCCGGATTCGCTGCTCTGCGTCCTCAGCAGAAACCAGCTCAACCGTGCCGTCCTCAACTTCCTTTACGCGAGCATCAATCTCGGCATCCCACGCGGCCTCGACAGATTCCTCGTCGTCCCCTTCGGCCATCGGGGGATCAAACTCCCGGGCGAGGTCACGCCAAAGATTGAACCGCTCCGCCGACGGGAGCGCTTTGATCTCCTGCTTGATGTGTTCCAGCGTTGGGGTCATGCCCCCAAATTAACGTTTTTGGGCGCGGTTGTCGAGAGGCACAATTGGTTTCAGGATCTCGTCCCACTTCCTCCCCCCGCCCCAAAAAAATCTTCATTGCCCTGCAAGACTCGGGCCGCATCGACTGACTATTTCGTTCTTATGCGCTCCCTTCTCTGCCTCGCCTTCCTCACGTCGGCTGCTTTTGCTGCCGATACTCACAAGCTGACCCGTGTTTATGAAAAGCTCCCCACGGAGCGCCCTATTGCGCTGGCGATCCCGGAGGATGGCAGCGGCCGTGAGTTTCTGGCGCTGCAGCGCGGACAGATTCTGATCCTGCCGAAGGACGAGGCAGACAGCGAGGCGAAGACCTTCCTCGATCTCTCCCCGCGTGGCATGGAGGCGAAAGACGGCTTCTTTGAAGAAGGGCTCAACGGCCTGGCCTTCCACCCGAAGTTCAAGGACAACGGCCTCTTCTACCTCTGCTACACCATGCAGAAGCCCAAGCGCCTCGTCATCACCGAGATGAAAGCCAATGGCGACAAGGCCGATGAAAGCACCGAGCGCTCTCTGCTGGAAATCCCGCTGGTGAACTGGAACCACCACGGCGGCAACATCGTGTTCGGCCCGGACGGCTTCCTCTACATCGGCGTGGGCGACAACTCCAAGCGCAACGGCGAGCTGAAGATGTCCCAGCTCAATGCCACGCTCTACGGCAAGATCCTCCGCATCGACGTGAACAGCCGCGAGTATTCCAAGGCCTACGGCATCCCCGCCGACAATCCTTTTGCCAGCGGCGTCAACGCCCTGCCGCAGATCTATGCGAACGGCATCCGCAATCCCTGGGGCCTGAGCTTTGACGCCAAAGGCCACCTCTGGTGCGCTGATGTGGGCCAGGACATCTGGGAAGAAATCAACTGGATCACCAACGGCGGCAACTACGGCTGGAACTTCCGCGAAGGCCCCGCCGCCTTCCCTCTCATGACCGACACGCCGCCCGCAGACGCCAAGTTCATCGAGCCCATCCATGCCTACAACCACGGCGAAGGCCTCAGCATCACCGGTGGCATCGTTTATACCGGCAAGGCACTGCCAGAGCTGCAGGGCGCCTATGTGTATGGCGACTTCATCCTCGGCAAAATCTGGGCGCTCAAGACCGACGACAGCGGCAAGAAGCTGAGCAACGAACAGATCTACACCAGCCCGCAGACACCTGCCGCTGATCCCAAGAAGAAGCCCACCGTGCTGGTCAAACCGACCGCCTTCTGCGCCAACGCCGCCGGAGAGATGCTCGTGCTCGACTGGAACGGCGCAATCTACAAGCTGGGCAAGTAAAACGTATTTCCCAATTCGTGAGTGGTAGGGCGAGCTGCGAAGCTCGCCCTATCGTTTATCCCCCGGATCCAATGATCATGGAGCGGGCCCCGTCGATGAGATGGGCGATGCTGTTGGCGAGCATCTGCATTACGACGAGAGCAACCACCAGCCACAACGCCCCCAGCACCACAGCCTCCACGCAGGCCCCTCTGCCCCGCAGCCAGACAAAGGCAGCACTCTCACAGGACTTGGAAACAGCCCTGCGACAAGGACGCCCCGCCATTCCACGCATACCTTTGGTGCATTTATCCCCGCCAGGAAGATTGAATGTCAGGATTGCCCTTCTTGACACATTTCTTGGCCATCGCCCCTCTGACGAAAGTCTTCACTCCCCACGTGCGTAATTCAGGACGCCATCCACCTATGATGCCCAAAACCACCCTTTCGCTGACTTGCGCGGCCTTCGCCGCAGTGTCCCTTCATGCCCAGGACGCTGCCGAAAAAATCACCTATCAGGATCACATCCGCCCGCTGCTGGAGAACAAATGCTTCTCCTGCCATAATCCCGATAAAAAGAAGGGTGACCTCGATCTGACCAGCTTCAGCGCCCTCATGAACGGCGGCGGCGGCGGGTCCGTGGTGGATCCCGGCAATGTGGACAGCAGCCGCATCTGGAGCACCTGCGCCAAGAAGGAAGAGCCCTTCATGCCACCGGAAGGCGCACCGCTGGGGCCCAAGGATCTCGATCTCATCGCTGCCTGGGTCAAAGGCGGCGTGCTCGACACCAAGTCGAGCATCGCCAAGAAATCCGCCAAGCCCAAGGTGGACATGGCCGTCAGCGTCACCAGCGGCAAGCCGGAAGGCCCCATCGCCAAGCCGGAGCACGTGCTGCTGGAGCCCGTCATCGTGACTCAGCACACCACCGCCATCACGGCCATGGCCGCCAGTCCGTGGACTTCGCTGATGGCTCTGGCTGCGCCCAAGCAGATCCTGCTCTACGACACCGACACCAAGCAGCTCGTCGGCATTTTCCCCTACACTGAAGGCTATGCGCGCAGCCTGCGCTTCAGCCGCAATGGCTCCCTGCTCATCATGGGTGGTGGTCGCGGCGGCAAAAACGGCCACGCCATTGTGTGGGACGTCAAAACCGGCAAACGCATCACCGAAGTCGGCAAGGAGTTCGATCAGGTCATGTCCGCTGACATCAGCCCCGACCACAAGAGAATCGTGATCGGCAGCCCTTCGAAGAAGGTCAAAGTGTACAGCACAGCCACCGGCGAAGAGGAATACGTCATCAGCAAGCACACCGAGTGGGTCATGAGCACCACCTTCAGCCCGGATGGCGTGCTGCTGGCCACCAGCGACCGCAACGGCAATGTGAACGTCTGGGAAGCCGAAAACGGCGGTGAATTCTACATCCTCGGCCAGCACAAGGCCTCCTGCGTGGACCTCGCCTGGCGCGCCGATTCCAACATCCTCGCCTCCTGCTCCATGGACGGCACGATCAGCACCTGGGAAATGAACGAAGGCAAGCTGGTGAAAAACTGGGCGGCGCATGGCGGCGGCGTGCAGTCCGTTTCCTTCACCCCCGATGGCAAGATCGTTTCCTCCGGCAACGACGGCCTCGTCCGCGTCTGGGACATCAATGGCAACAAAGTCGGTGAAGCCCCCAGCCAGGGCGATCTCGTGACCAAAGTGGTCTCGCTCTTCGATTCCAAAAATGCCATCTCCGCCAACTGGCGCGGCGAAATCATTCAATGGTCCTTTGGGGCCACGGCGCTCAATGAGAACGGGCGTTACACCAGCAATCCTTCCCTGATCGCCCAGCGCATCGTGCAAACCGAACAGCGTCTGGCCGAGCTCACCACCAAGCTCCCCACTCTGCAGGCAGCCATCAAAACCGCCGAGGCCGACGCCAAAGCACGCGATGAAGCGCTGGCCAAAGTCCGTGCCGAAGTGGCCGCCAATGAAGCGCGCAGCAAGAACCTCCCTGGCGAGATCGCCAATGACGAGAAAGCCCTGGCTGCACTGAAAGCCGCCCGCGCCAAGGCCGAGCAGGACAAGGCCGCCCGCACCGCCGCCATCAAAGCCCACGCTGAAAAGTCCGCCAAGATCGCCGCGCAGGAGAAAGAACTCGCCCCGGTGGCGGCTGAAGCTGCCAAACTGGCCGCCGCCAATGCGGAGCCGCAGAAAATTGCCCCCGTGAAGGCCAAAGCCGATCAGCTCGCCGCCGCTCTCGCCAAAGCCAAGGCCGAGCTGGGCGCTGCACCTGCCGCCCCGGCGGATCTCGACAAGCTCATCGCCGAGACCGACGCCAAGATCAAAGCCACGGCGGACGGCATCGCGGCCAAGAAGGCCGAACTGCCGAAACTGCCCGCCTTGGTGAAGGCCGGACCGGACCGCATCAAGAATGCCGAGTCCAATGCAGTCACTGGCAGGACCAACCTCGCCAGCGCGCAGAACGCAGTCAAATCCGCCAGCACTGAGATCGGCATCCTGCAAAAGGTGCCCACCGCATTGAAGGCCGCGCAGTTCAACACCGGCGTGCTCGCCGAGAAGGAAAAACTCGCCAAGCTCGAAGCGGACTTCACCGATTTCACGGAAGCCAAAAAAGACGCCGAAGCCGCCAAGGTCTCTGCCGCTGCACGCATTGAAGAATCGAAAAAAGCCATCGCCGCATCCACCGCCGCCCAGCCCGGTCTGGAAGCCACGCTGAAGAAAGTGCAGGGCGAGCAGGCCGGCCTCGAAACCGCCATCAAACCCGCCCGCGATGCAGACGCCGCCGCTGCTGCCAAGGTGAACGAGCAGAAGGCCATCATCACCAGCAAAGAAGCTGAAATCGCCGCCGCTGCGAAAGCGAAGGACGAAGCCATCGCCGCAGCCAAGAAAGCCGCCGAGGACATCGCCAAGCTCATCGAAACGAAGAAGAAGAGCCTCGCGGAAGTGAATGGCAAACTCGCCGCTCCTGAAAAAGCTGTGAAGGCCAAACAGGATGCCGTGGCCCCGAAAGACGCCGCCCTGGCCGCCGCCAAGAAAGCGCATGCCGATGCCACCGCAGATCTCGCCAGCAAAGCCAAGGCCGACAAGGATGCCGAGGCCGCGCTGGCTGCGACGACTGCCGCCCAGACCGCTGCTGAAAAAGCCCTGGCCGACACCCGCGCCAAGCAGAAGCCTGTGACGGATGCCGTGACTGCTGCGAAGAAAGAACTCGCCGCCAAAGCGGGCGATCCCGCCCTCACCGCCAAAGTGGCGACAGCCGAGAAAGCAGCAGCAGACACCGCCAACGCCATCAAGGCAGCGGAAGCTGACGTGAATGCGAAAAAGAATGCCAAAGCCAGCGCTGTGAAAGCCCATGACGTGGCTCACGCCGCCAACAATCCACAAAGCGTGAACAAAGCCCTGGCCGCGATCAAGACGGCCGAGCAGCAGCTTGCCCAGGCGAAGAGCGAACTCGCCGCCGCTGAGAAACAGGCCGCCACACCCCGTGCCCAGCGTGACGCCATCCAGAAGGAGATCGAAGCCCAGTCCAAGGCCCTCGCTGAGAAGCAGGCCGCGCCGGCTGCGATCGAGAAGGATTTTGCCGCCAAGATCGTGCCGCTGAACGCCGCCATCGCCGCTGCGAAGACCGCGCTGCCACCGCTGGAGCAGGCCTACGCCGCCGCCCATGGCAAGCTGGACGCCGAGCAGAAGGTGCTCGACGCCAAGAAGGCTGATGTCGCGAAGGCGAACGGTGAACTGGAAGGTGCCAGGAAGAAGAAAACCGACGCCGAAGCCACCATCGCCGCCGCCACCAAGGAAATCCCCGAGAAGGACAAGATCATCGCCGAAGCCACCGGTGAACTCGCCAAGCTGCAGCCGCAGCTTGAGCCGATGCGCACCAAGGTGAAGCAGATGAACGACCAGTATCTGACGATGCTGCCGAAGTGATTCCCCGGGAGCGCGGCACTCCGATGCCGCCTTCTCAGCGATTTCGTCAGCATTCGTGTCCCCAAGGACCTTGTGTTGCCAGCAAGGAATTGAGTTTCAAGGCCTCTGACCAGAGCGGCATCGGAGTGCCGCGCTCCCTGCCCCGCTCAGCGCTGCGCAGCTCCCACGCAGCGGCGCTGCTCAGGCCCAGTCCTCCGCCTTCTGCACCAATCCAGCCTTCACCGGATTCTGCATGCACGTAGGCCACGACATTCTGGTAATGCGTTTCATCCCATACATAGCGGTCCCAATAATCTTCAAGCCAGAACGCCCCTTTCCTTCCTAGCAGCCTGTTGATCCTCGTTGCTGTATATCGCTTCCAACTTTCCACCGCATCGCTCAACGCATACCCGCCAAGCATTTGCACAATCAGATGAACGTGGTTCGGCATCACCATCCAGGCATGCAGTCGGTAGCGCTCTCCGTCGAAATGCTTCCACGCATCCACAACCAAGCTGGCGCATTCAGGCCGGTTCAGCACACATGAGCCATGCCCTGCGTCAAGCCATTCCTCCACCCCCTTCCTTAGGCGGACCTCGGCATTCTCGCCCTGTTCATCGCATTCGCGGCGAAGGCGCTCCATCACTTCTTTCGGCAGCGCATCCGCCTGCCGGTAAGTCACCATCTGAATGTGAAGGGTGCTTTCAAAGTGCGGCAGATAACCGCGGGCGTGCCAGCCACGATTGGGAGAATGCAGCATGCACGGAATTGAAGCGGATTCACACAGCTCTGTCAGCAGGGAAAATTGACGAACTAGGACACTCCCAGGGAGCGCGGCACTCCGATGCCGCTCTGGGCGAGTGACCGCAAAACGTGCTTACCTGCTCATGCCGCTCTGGGCGAACGGCCACAAAGAATCCTTCCTCGCCCCAGCCTCGCGGAAGACGGCGTCAAAGCTTGCTTTGCTCGCGCTGGGGAATGCCGGAGGCGCAGACGGTGCGGCATCGGAGCCGAGCGCAGCGAGACAGACGAACGAAGTGAGCCCGAAGGGTGAGCGCAGCGAATCAATGCCGCGCTCCCAGGGCCTTCCTGGCGTTTGAAAAACATCTAGACACCTGGCATGGGGCGCGGCTACAGGCCGGGCACTCATGAGCGTCTATCAGGTCACCCGCGAAGGTCAGAATCTTGGTTCCTTTGAAGCCGCGCAGATTCAGGAAGGTCTGCAAAACGGCCAGTTTCTGCCCAGCGACTGGGGCTGGCGCGAAGGCATGTCCGGCTGGAAGGGACTGGGTGAAATTTTCGACGGCTTTTCGGCTCCGCAGAACAAGCCCGCTTTATCCTCCTTGAGCGCTCTGGTCAGGAGATCCCCGGCCTCCAAGCCAGCCGAAAACATCAACCCCTATGCCGCTCCCGCCTCCCACATGGCGGTCTCACGCACCAGCGGCGAGATCCCGTCTGACGTCATGCTGGAGCTTAAAAACACCCGGCCCTGG
>NZ_JBGANL010000147.1:0-4420 GCF_044222345.1 Prosthecobacter sp. | reverse complement strand
TCCGCTCTAGGCTGCGCGACCATGAAAGTCCTTGGCATTGATATCGGCGGGTCGGCCTTCAAGGGCGCGCCCGTGGACACCCAAACCGGCAAGCTGCTCGCCGAGCGGCACCGCGTCGAAGTCGACGCCCCGTGCCCGACGGCGCAGGGACTGGCGGCGGCCCGGGAGATTGCCCGGCATTTCAACTGGAAAGGGCCGGTCGGCATCGGCTTTCCGGGTGTCGTCCAAGGCAGCCGGATTGGCGCGGTCGGCAACCTGGGGCGCAACTGGGAGGGGCAGGACGGCGGCAAGCTGTTCGGCCGGGCGACGGGCTGCCAGGTGGCGCTGTTCAACGACGCCGACGCCGCCGGGCTGGCCGAGATGAAATTCGGCGCGGGCCGCAGGCACCAGGGCTCGGCGCTGATGCTCACGATGGGCACCGGCATCGGCTCGGCACTCTTCCACCAAGGACGGCTGATGCCGAACATCGAGTTCGGCCACATCCCGTGGAAGGGGAAGCCGATCGAGCGTTTCGCCTCGGCCGCCGTGAGAAAACGGCGCGACTTGGGCTGGCGGGAGTGGGCGCTGCGGGTGAATGTCTTTCTCGCGGTGGCGGAGCGCATCAGCTCGCCGGAGTTGATCATCATCGGCGGCGGCGTGAGCCGGAAGTCCGAGAAGTGGTTCAAATACCTCAAGGCCTCGGCCCGCATCGTGCCGGCCCGGCTGCACAACGACGCCGGCATCGTCGGCGCGGCGCTGGCCTGGGAGCAGACCTCTGGAACCTGAACGCCGAATACAATGTGTGGCACACCGCGGCCTTCGCTTCGATGGCCCGGTGCGCGAGTTCTCATTTTCACCCCAAACCCCATGTCCTGACCCCGTTCGTTTGCCTTCCGGGTGTCGTCCAAGGCAGCCGGATTGGCGCGGTCGGCAACCTGGGGCGCAACTGGGAGGGGCAGGACGGCGGCAAGCTGTTCGGCCGGGCGACGGGTTGCCGGGTGGCGCTGTTCAACGACGCCGACGCCGCCGGGCTGGCCGAGATGAAATTCGGCGCGGGCCGCAGGCACCATGGCTCGGCGCTGATGCTCACGATGGGCACCGGCATCGGCTCGGCACTCTTCCACCAAGGGCGGCTGATGCCGAACATCGAGTTCGGCCACATCCCGTGGAAGGGGAAGCCCATCGAGCGTTTCGCCTCGGCTGCCGTGAGAAAACGGCGCGACTTGGGCTGGCGGGAGTGGGCGCTGCGGGTGAATGTCTTTCTCGCGGTGGCGGAGCGCATCAGCTCGCCGGAGTTGATCATCATCGGCGGCGGCGTGAGCCGGAAGTCCGAGAAGTGGTTCAAATACCTCAAGGCCTCGGCCCGCATCGTGCCGGCCCGGCTGCACAACGACGCCGGCATCGTCGGCGCGGCGCTGGCCTGGGAGCAGACCTCTGGAACCTGAACGCCGAATACGTGTGTGGCACACCGCGGCCTTCGCTTCGATGGCCCGGTGCGCGAGTTCTCATTTTCACCCCAAACCCCATGTCCTGACCCCCGTTCGTTTGCCTTCCGGAGTGTCGTCCAAGGCAGCCGGATTGGCGCGGTCGGCAACCTGGGGCGCAACTGGGAGGGCAGGACGGCGGCAAGCTGTTCGGCCGGGCGACGGGTTGCCGGGTGGCGCTGTTCAACGACGCCGACGCCGCCGGGCTGGCCGAGATGAAATTCGGCGCGGGCCGCAGGCACCATGGCTCGGCGCTGATGCTCACGATGGGCACCGGCATCGGCTCGGCACTCTTCCACCAGGCGGCTGATGCCGAACATCGAGTTCGGCCACATCCCGTGGAAGGGAAGCCCATCGAGCGTTTCGCCTCGGCTGCCGTGAGAAAACGGCGCGACTTTGGGCTGGCGGGAGTGGGCGCTGCGGGTGAATGTCTTTCTCGCGGTGGCGGAGCGCATCAGCTCGCCGGAGTTGATCATCATCTACGGCGGCGTGAGCCGGAAGTCCGAGAAGTGGTTCAAATACCTCAAGGCCTCGGCCCGCATCGTGCCGGCCCGGCTGCACAACGACGAACGCCGGCATCGTCGATGGCGCGGCGCTGGCCTGGAGCAGACCTCCTGGAACCTGAACGCCGAATACAACCATGTGGCGGCACACACCGGCATCGGCTCGGCGCACCTTCGCTTCGATGGCCCGGTGCGCGCCTCGGCTGCCGTGAGTTCTCATTTTCACCCAGCTCGCAATCCCCATGTCCTGACCCCGTTCGTGCCGGCCCGGCTGCACAACGTTTGTCGGCGCTGACCCTGGAACCTGGGCACCGTTTTCGCTCGGTGCGACTCATTTTTACCGTCCTCCCCGTTCGTTTGCCCTGACGGCCAACGCCAACGCCGTGCAGATCCAGATCTGGACGGCCCTCATCGCCATCCTGCTGCTCAAATACCTCCAGTTCAAATCCCGCTGCGCGTGGCGCTCTCCACCTGGTCGCCTTGCTGCGCTGGAATCTGTTCAGCTACCGCGACCTGTGGGCCTGGCTGGAGCATCCCCTCGCCACCCCGCCTGGCTGCCGCCCGATCCAACTGAACCTCGAATTGGACAGCATCCCGGCTTCGACCTGAGACCACCCAACCATGTTTTCCGCCATGCCCGCCCGCAGAGGCACATCATCCCGCAATCAGCCTCTGGCAGCTCTGTTTTGGACAGCAGTGTTGCCAATCCTGCGCATAGCCCAGACCTAGATAATCTCATGACAGAGGGCCTTATTCCAAGTGATCCAAAGATTGATTTAAGCTATCTTGATGCGATCCGAAGAATTCCCCGGGACCCATAATATGTATTCAAAATTGCTTCTGCTTCTTGCTGTCATAACGCTGCTCGCTGCGTGCGTAGGAGCTCAGCACGAAAATCAAAGGCTTGATGCTGCCCGCGCAGCAGGGACCGTTATTGAGGCCCGCTTCGCAGGCTTGCAGGCATCCGACCTTCAGACAAAAAAGATTATTCTAAGTATTGAAGGCGCTGACATCAGAGATGTTCTTCGATTGCATCCGAACATTTCGAAGCTGCTCAATCTGGACGATGAGATAAAACGAAAGGATATCTCTACACAGATTTCCAAGGTTCATGTTGCAGTAAGGTTTTCTGATCCAGATGTCGCGGAAGTTGGAGTGACCGTCTCGGGGGCATTGAATGGAGGATCAATTATTGTCTATCGCGCAGTAAAAGTTGGTGAGCGATGGATAGCGGCAGGTATCATACGGGAAGTATTTTCCTAGCCGCGGGCCGAACGGACGGGCCGAACGGACGGGGTCAGGCCGCTAGATGCTACCGAAACCAACGCCAGCAACGCGCGCGCTGAGCCCAAGTGAGTGAGAACGCCCGCTGCCCGCGTGTCACGGCCCCGCAAGTAATCCAAGGCACGGCTTCCTTATGAACCTGGCTAAACTCAGGCACACCTGCGAATCCATCCGCGACTGGTGGGGGATTTCCCTGGCCGACCTGGATCGCTTGTCGCTGGCCTTGCTTGATCGGCGCAAGCAGGGAGAGTGGATTCGCTGCGGAACTGAACGCGCCATCATCGCCCAGATAAAATTCGGAGCCAAGGCCCAGACCCTGCCCGAGGAACTGTCCGCGCTTTCGCGCTGTGCCCGGCAGATCCTCGCTGATAGGAAGCCTGACGCGCCGCTCCGGGCTGCCGCCTTCTACCACGTCCGGTTTGAGAACATCCACCCCCTGCACGATGGCAATGGCCGCACCGGTCGGACGATCCTCACCGGCCAGCTCTATCAATCTTACGGCTGCCCGCCTGCTATATTTGAGCGGGAGATCAGCAAGCGACAAAAGGAATATGCCGCTGCGTTCAAATCGACGGATTCGAACGATACTTACCGTCAGCTACTCGTGATTCTCAGCCAAATGACCCGGATATCGGTTTCCACCCTAAATCTTGATCCGAGCTATTCCTTGCAGCCCCTGCACCGTTCGCCAGGATCGCCTGTGGTAGACCTGACCTTGGGTGCCCCGACTTGAAGAACAGCGAAACGGCTGCATGAGCCGACCATTCATCCGGGCGGGGCGTCCGTTCATCAAAACTGGCTGCAACTTTGGGCTGAACCGGGTGTTTTGAGCCCATGCCAAACACCACCCGCGGCCTGCGGCCTTTCGTCCCGGTTCCCGGGTGGTTCGTCGCCCAAGCCTCCCGCCTCGTCGCTCGGGTGTTTCCCCGCCCCGCCAATGCTGCTGCCCTGCGCCCGTTCGTAGTTTCAGTTGTGTTGCAGGGGGGCCCATCGGGGCCCCTCTGTGTTTTCCCCGACGCCCCGGGGTGGGGCGGGCGTATAGCGCTGGCCAACCCTCCCACCTTCCGCTCAATCTACCCGACCAACTGATCCCCCATGCCTGCATCCACGAATCCGGCCGCCTCCGCTGCACCCCAGAAAAAGAAATCCAACCGCAAGCTGTTCATCCTT
>NZ_JBGANL010000146.1:0-3341 GCF_044222345.1 Prosthecobacter sp. | reverse complement strand
GCTGGCCTTGACCTCGTTGGTGATGGCGCTGCGCTCCATCTTGAACGCCTTCTTGAGCTGCTCATACCCGCCATTCTCCAGGTAACACTCGATGGACGGATTGTAACCGGCGCGGTCGATGTTCTTGAAGATCAGGCGCTTTTCACGCGCATGGGGTTCTTTTCCGGGAAGATACTGGACGGGGGAGGCCATGGTGGGCAGTATCCGAGTGTGAATAAGGTGGGCAACTGGGATTTGTGAAAAATTTCACAAGCAGGGCGGGAAAGCGGGAAGGGGAGGTGCAGGCGCGGGGTGCTCCTGAATAGGCCGAATAGGTCCTGTAAGACCTCTTTTCTGGAAAGCTCCGCCCGCTGAGCGCTGTACCTTGCAGGTGCGCATCTCCACTCCCAGTTCTCTCTGCCTGACCCTGCTGCTCCTCGCTGCGGCGGGGCTGGCTGTCGCCAAAAAAGACGAGGGACCGAAGCCGGTGCCGTGGTCCTTTGCGCCGCTGCGGCGCGGCCCGCTGCCGCAGGTGAAGGACGCCGCCTGGCCAAAGACGCGCATCGACTACTACATCCTCGCCAAAATGGAGGCCGCAGGCATGAAGCCAGCCCCCAGGGCTGACGAGCGTGTGCTGCAGCGCCGGCTGGCCTTTGATCTCACCGGTTTGCCCCCTGCCGGGCAGGCTGCCGCCGACTGGAGCCGCACCGTGGATGAAACCCTGCGCAGCCCCCACTACGGCGAGCGCTGGGCACGCCACTGGCTGGATCTGGCGCGCTACACGGATCAAACCCCCAACTGGCTGGACTCCACCAAGTACTCCTACCTCTACCGCGACTGGGTGGTGCAGGCGCTCAATGAGGACATGCCGTATGACCGCTTCGTCATGCGTCAGCTTGCCACGGATTTCCTGCCCGAGTGCGGCCCGCAGGATCGCGTGGCGCTGGGCTTCATCGGCCTGAGCCCCACCTATTTCAAAGAGCTGCAGCTCCCGCCGGAGATCATCAAGACCACCGTCGCGGATGAATGGGAGGAGCATGTGGATGCCATCGGCCGCACCTTCCTCGGCCTCACACTGGCCTGCGCCCGCTGCCACGATCACAAGTCCGACCCCATCTCCGCGCAGGATTATTATGCGCTGGCCGGCGTCTTCGCCTCCGTGAAGCTCTCCGAGCTGCCCACGATGAAGGATGAATTCTGGAAGCCGGTGGCGAAGGCGCGCGCTGAGGTGGCGGCGATGGAAAAGCAGATGGCCGACCTCAAGAAAAAGAAGCCAAAGGATCTGGCGGAGCAGACGAAGAAAATCGAAGCCGCCATCGCCTCCATCAAGACCGCCACCCCGCACTACAACATGCCCATGGCCAATGCCGTGGAGGAGGCCGCGCTGTATGTGGTGAATAAGGAAAAAGAGCACGGCACCAAGCTGGACTACCGCATGGGCATGGCCCGCGATCTGGAGCTGATGAAGCGCGGCAATCCGAACGACCTCGGCGCTGCGGTGCCGCGCCGCTTCCTCTCCATGTTTCCCTCCAAGACCGGCCTGCCGCGCAAGTTCACCACCGGCAGCGGCCGCCTGGAGCTGGCCCAGGCCATCACGGAAGACGCCGCGCCGCTCACCGCACGCGTCATTGTCAATCGCGTGTGGAAGCACCACTTCGGGCGCGGCTTGGTGGATACCCCCAGCGAATTCGGCAACCTCGGCGAAGCCCCCACGCACCCCGAATTGCTCGATGATCTCGCCGGTCGTTTCATGGAGCACGGCTGGTCCATCAAGTGGCTGCACCGCGAGATTTTGAACTCCGCCACCTGGCAGCAGAGCAGCGTCGCCGCCGCCTCCGAGCAGCGCGATCCCGAAAACAAACTCTACACCCGCATGCTGCGCCGCCGCCTCGACTGGGAATCCTGGCGCGATGCCATCCTCAGCGCCACCGGGCAGATCGATCTCAAGATCGGCGGCCCCGCCTCATCCATCAGCGATGCCGCCAATCACCGCCGCTCCCTCTACGGCGCCTCCGACCGCCAGGACATGGACCCCATGCTGCGCATCCACGACGTGCCCGATCCCGGCGCGCACAACCCCTGGCGCACCGAAACCATCACGCCCCTGCAGGGCCTCTTCGCGCTCAATTCCCCCTTCATGCAGCAGCAGTCCGAAGTCCTCGGCAAATGGGCGATGGAGCACCGTGTGGAGGATGTCTACGCCCGCCTCTTTGGCCGCAAGCCAAGCGCGCATGAAGCCGAGGTGGCGCGCGCATTTCTCAGCAGCCGGGAAAAGGACCCCGCCGCGTGGTCCCAATACGCCCAGGCCCTGCTCGCAGGGAATGAGATGCTGTTTGTGGATTGAGCGGGCGCTTGGCGCACCAGCGCGAGGTAGGGAGGGCTGTCCCCAGCCCTCCGCGAGAGCGAGAAGAATGAATGAGCAATGACCGGCAGCAGCGGAGTCCAGCGCAGGGTAGGGAGGGCTGTCCCCAGCCCTCCGCGAGAGCAAGGCGGATGACCGAGCGATGACCGGCGGCAGCGGAGTCCAGCGTCGCCTGCGAGGGGAGATGGATGTCCTACCTGTCCATGGGCAACCCGCCAAACCCGGCGGCTTGAGGACAAGCCGCCCTACCTGCCCTGGGCATGCGTATACCCAGCGCAGGGTAGGGAGGGCTGTCCCCAGCCCTCCGCGAGAGCAAGGCGGATGAACGAGCGATGACCGGCGGCAGCGGAGTCGAGTCGGAGTCGAGTATTAGGCCCTTGCATGCCAGCGCTCCAGACTGCACGGTCATCCCATGCAGGGCGCTGATCGGCCGGATCGGAAAAAACTTCATCATGACGTGCCTCATTGGGTCGAAGACGGCTCATTGTTTTTTATCACGGTGAACTGCTCGCAAAGAGGATCAGAACAGCTCACACTGCCCGCTGTTGCTGATGGATTGCTGGATGCTGCGCGGTTCTACCACGACCAGCGGAAGTGGCACATCACACTCTGGCTTCTCATGCCGGATCATTTGCATGCACTGCTGAGTTTTCCACGACAGGTCGTGATGGAAGATGTGTTCCAAAACTGGAAACGCTACACCGCGCGGCAATTCGGAATTGTGTGGCAGGACGGTTTCTTTGATCATCGCTTGCGTGATGGCCACGAGGAAAACGCCAAGCATCATTACATCCGGCAGAATCCCGTGCGGAAAGGGCTGTGCGCCAGACCCGAGGAATGGCCGCATCAATTGCGATCTTCCAGAGCAGGTTCGTTGATTCGCGGCTGATTGGATGTTGCTGGGAACGATGCACGGTGTCCTACCTGTCCATGGGCAACCCGCCAGCCCCGGTGGCTTGGGGACAAGCCGCCCTACCTGCGCTGGGCATGCGTATACCCA
>NZ_JBGANL010000012.1:0-126795 GCF_044222345.1 Prosthecobacter sp. | reverse complement strand
ACAACAAAATCGGACGGCTCACCCGCATGGCCTACGGCTACCGCGACGTGGACTTCCTCCAACTGCGCATCTACTCACTGCATGAGTCAAAAGACATACTCACTGGCACCTGAGCACCGCACCAACTTCCCGGATGAACCCGATATTTGTTGGCAGGAGGTAGAAGAGTGGGCTGTAGTGTAGATCAGGTGCTCAGTAGAATAGTATTAACATCCTCCATTTGGGCTCCTCGGCCAGTTTACCGGCTAAACACATTCACTCACCAAAGCAGCGTCACAAAAAACTCCACACCATGGCAACCGAATACAATCCCGATTTGATCCAAAAACTAGCTGATAAGCTGTATAGTCAGGCGAACACCGCTATCCTGCTTGGGTCCCTCGTTGGCCTCGTCGCTGGTGGTTTATTGGGCTTTTCTGCTTCTCAAGGGTCGGGAGTAGGGGCAATCATAGGAGTTTTGATCGGAGGCCTTGTCGGCTACCTGCTTGGTCAGTCGCGTGCATTCTCGCTCCGTGTTCAAGCACAAATCGCACTCTGCCAGCGACAGATCGAATTTAACACCCGGCACTAACTGCCGGTGCGGCCCGTGGCTCACGGTTTGCTCGTGAGCAGGATCGGGTAAGGCGGGTCATATTTGTTGCAGCGGAGACGCAGATTCTCGCCTTTTCTGACTCTTTTGAAGAAGATCGTCTGGGCGCGATTGTCATTTTTTATCAGATCGCCGCCGAGGTCGTTCTTGCTCAGTCGATCCCAGCCTTTCGATTTGAATCTCTTTTCCGTCCACCTCTCTTTCTCCCAGTCTCCAGACTGGTTGCCTTGGTAGTCCCAGTTGCAGGCGAGAAAAAGATAGCCATCCGCCTGGACCTCAATATCGGCGACCCCATTGGTGCTGGCGGTAGGCGTAAAAATGGTCGCCCCATGGTTCGTAAAAAAGGCTGGAATACGTGCCCAGCCATTTTTGTCGGCACTGGTCACGAGCGGCACGGGTTGCATGTTCAGGACCGAAATCGTGGCCGCAGATCCGACCATGGCCTGTAAGTTTTCGGCGTGGATGAGATTAGGGAGGAGGGCTAGGCAGGCGAGTAAAGTTTTCATGGTGATAGAGGGGATGCTCTATGAACGGTTGCGTCGGGGAATCTTTCCAATTGGGATTGAAATCTTTTCCAAAACGCAAAGGAGGGCGCGCCATTGAGCCCCGCAATGTGGAATGAAAACCGCGTGAATCTCCTTGAGGAGCCGGGAGGTCAGATAAGGGCGGTGTCCTACCGCCTGTTCTTCTGATTAAAATTCGCCACCGTCCGGGCCGCTTCGCGATTCTCCGCCTTCTCCTTCAAATCCTGCCTCTGGTCCCCGTGGGTCTTGCCTTTGCCCACGCCAATTTCAATCTTGATGTGGTGGCCTTTCCAGTAGGCGCGCAAAACCGGGAGAGCCAGGCCCTTCTGCTGCGTCTGCGCCAGCAGTTTCATGATCTCGTTCTTGTGCAGCAAAAGCCGGCGCGTGCGGCGGGGCTCGTGGGTGGTGTGGCTGGCCTTCTCGTAGGTCTGAATGTCACAGCCGTAGAGCCAGACCTGGCCGCGATCCACCCGGGCAAAGGCGTCTGAGATGTTGAGTTTCCCGAGGCGAATGGATTTCACCTCAGTCCCGCGGAGTTCGATCCCAGCCTCGTATTTTTCGAGGATGTGGTAGTCGCGCGGGGCTTTGCGGTTCGTGGCGATCTCGGACATGGGTCGCGCGGAGAACCGCAGATGTTTACAAAGAACTGGCGGTTCTGCCGGGGGGGCAGGGGGGCCTAGATCTTGGCGGCGGTGTCGATGGTGATCTTGCCCTGAATGATTTCAAGGAGGGCGAGGTCGGCTTCACGAAGGCCGGGGCGGCGCTCGACGAGAACGGCATGGCCCGCCGCGATCTGACGGACTCGCTTGGAGACCATGTTGATCAGGATGGGGTGGTCTTTGACGATTAGCGCGGCTTGTTCGACGAGGTCAGCTCTCATAAATTGAAATCGGGGCTGGGATTGGGGGCGCAGAGAATAAGGGGAGACTCGTGGGGTGCAACTGTTATGTTCCTGCTTTTCCCCTTGCGGAATGGGAGCCGGTATTGTCTCATCGGCGCTCGATTTGACTCATGAAGAAAGCTCTTATTACCGGCATCACAGGACAGGACGGCTCGTATCTCACGGAACTGCTGCTCGAAAAGGGCTATGAAGTGCACGGCATCATTCGCCGGGCTTCCAGTTTCAACACCGAGCGTCTTCAGCACCTGTTTGAGCCGGAATCCCACCTGCCTTCCAAGAATCTGCACCTGCATTACGGGGATCTGATGGACTCAGTGGCGCTCGTGAAACTGCTTTATGACCTGAAACCAGACGAGGTGTACAATCTGGGCGCCCAGAGCCACGTCCGGGTGTCGTTTGACGTGCCGGAGAGCACCGGAGACATCGTCGGCCTTGGAACTCAGCGCATTCTGGAGGCCATTCGCGAGACCGGCCTCGTGGGCAAGGTCCGTTTCTACCAGGCCTCCTCCTCGGAGATGTTTGGCAAGGTGCAGGAAGTTCCGCAGGTGGAGACGACGCCTTTCTGGCCCCGCTCCCCTTACGCCTGTGCCAAGGTTTACGGCCACTGGCTGACAGTGAACTACCGCGAGAGCTATGGCCTGCATGCCAGCAGCGGCATCCTTTTTAACCACGAGTCCCCACGCCGTGGCGAGACCTTTGTGACCCGCAAGATCACCCGTGCCGCCACCCGCATCAAAATGGGACTGCAGGACAAGCTCTTCCTGGGGAACATGGATGCGAAGCGCGACTGGGGCTACGCAAAGGACTACGTGGAAATGATGTGGATGATGCTCCAGCAGGATGAGCCGGATGACTACGTCATCGCCACCAATGAGACGCACAGCGTGCGTGAGTTTGTGCAGGAGACCTTTGCCCTGCTGGACCTCGACTGGGAGCAGTACGTGAAGTATGACGCCCGTTACGAGCGCCCGGCGGAGGTGGACCTGCTCATTGGCGACCCTGCCAAGGCCCGCAAGAAGCTGGGCTGGGAGCCGAAGGTGAAGTTCAAGGAGCTGGTCAAGATCATGGTGGAGGCTGATCTGCAGCTCGCGAAACATGAGCTGGCGGTGAGGAACGTGAAAGCTGCATGATTGGCGGGAGAATCACCGGGAAATAACGAGCGCCCTCACACGCTGGTGCGCACGATTGAGCGTGGAGGTGCGTTTGGACCTGTCGGCTGTGCCACGCAGGAGATTTTCGAGGCGATCCTCGCCTCACACAGGCTGGTTGCTCTTGACTCTCTCTGGTGCCGAGTCCGCAAGCTCCTACGCGGTTTTCTCCTTGGCTGCAGTTGACATGATCTGCGGGTAGTCGGAAAGCTGAATCAGCGGGATGCCGTAACGCCCGGCGATGGCATCTGCCTCGGACTCAGGGTAATCGTCGCGGAAGTAGACCTCTTTGACACCATAGGCGCAGAGCATCTGCATGCAGCTGGTGCAGGGCTTGGTGGTGCAGGCAACGAGCCTGACATTGCCACGCGTGAACAGGCTGCACAGGTTCACTTCGGCATGCAGCATGTATTTACGTCGTGCATCGCGATCGGCCCAAAAATCCGGGTCGGCGTCGTAACCCGGTGCTAGACCGTTGTAAGCCGTTCCGATCACCCGGTTGTCGAAGTCAATGGCCACCGCCCCAACCCGGAAGGGATCCTCCGAACGCAGGCTGGCGACGTGGGCAAGCGCCATGGCGTACTCTGGGATGGTCAACCGCGCTGCCGGGGCAGGAAAGGCTTCAATGGACATGGATGCACATGAACTTTGATAGCTGCGGCGTCAATCGACAGCGGTGAAGACATGCATTTTCAGCTGTTCAAAATTCATTTGAACATGTTAAAGTGAACAGCATATGGTATTGTGAAGCTTGTCCTAACAACTATAACCACACCATGAACTCTTTCAATTCGAAGCGGCTTCCGATCGGCAAATTGTTCGGCAAATTACGCAGTTTAATCGCCTTGGCTCCCCAGCCAAACTGTCCTCACAGGTCGTGGGACAGGGCTTCTTCGAGAGAAATCCAACTTGAGTTTGATTTTGAACTCAGGAAGCGCGCCTGTGAAACCAGGAATGCCATTTCAGCCGCCGCTTTCAAAAACTGAGGGGAAGCGGCTGATTGGCCTGTAGCAGTGAGCGCCAAATTATTGTAAATCAAGAAGGGGAATGTGGCAAAAACGAGAAAAATTTGGTATGGACAAAGCCAAGTAGAATTGCTTGTATCATCGTTTAAATCCCGATTCACTCTCTCTCGTCATGCTGATCAACAGCTCTCGCCCCATCCCCATCAATGCCCTGTTGATGGGGATTACCCTCACGACCGGCTGTTTGTTGCCGCTGAGTTCCAACGCTCAATTTGGTGTTTCTCCCTCGCAGACCAGCAATTTTTTCAATGACCTTCGGTCTCGGACCGGCCAGATGAAAAAGACGACCCAGTCATCCGCACGCAGTGGAGACGTGGTTTACGACTATGAGAAGGGGCTTACGTGAGCCAGGAAGATCAGGAGGGCTACCAAAGTCTTCAACAATTGCTGCGTTCTGACCGTCAGATTTCGGTGTCCTCGGTCCGCAGCGGCAGTTCCGCTCATTGCCCGTGCAGTGGGTGATTACACCACCTACTCCGGCCAGTATTCACAGTCACTGAGCTATTTTTGCTCCCACCTACACCTCAGACCCGTTCCTTACGGGCAAGCGCAATCTGAAGGTTGGTCCTGTGAACATTGGTTTTGGCCTTTATCAGGGGTTTGAGTACAACAGCAACATTCAGCGCACTGCCGTACCGGTGTCAGACATCATCAGCAGCACGCTGTTAAATGTCAGCGCCAATTACCGGGTTTCACAAAATAATGTGCTCAGTTTTACCGGCGGTCTCGGCGTGGATCATTATTTCAACCATCCAGAACTGGCTGCTTATGGCAATGGCGATTACCTGATCAACGTTCTGCCAGGAACGACGCTTGCCTTTGATATCAAGGCCGGCCCTGTGAATTTCACCATTTATGACCGTATGTCCATGCGTCCTGCGCTAAACAATGCGTTCGTCGGCGCTGGAAATAACTCGAGCTTTGGTGTGTTCCAGAACGACTTTGGTGTGGCCGCCAACTGGCAGATCAATTCGGCCTGGGCTCTTGCAGTCAACTACACGAACACCATCTCCGAAGCGTTGGGCAGCAACAACAAGCAGTTCAGCCGTACCATGAACACGGTGCATGCCTCTCTGACATACAGTCCGACGGCGACTTGGATTTTGGGCACGGAAGGCGGCATTTCATTCCTGAACTATGTGAATCCTACTTTGAACGACGGCGTTCTCTTCAACTGGGGCGCGTTCGTCAGTGTGCCGCTCGGCAAATCAACGATCGTCAAGCTTTCGGGCGGTCTGCAGTCGTTCAATTTCGAATCCCCAACCGTTTTCGCGCCGCTTGGGCCAGGAGACAGTTCCGATCTGAACAGCTACTATTACAACTTCAGCATTACCAACCAGCTCAACGCCCGCTTCAGTCACACCCTCTCCATTGGGCATGAATCCTCGATCAACCTGGCATCAAACTTCATCACCGCTGACTTCGTCAACTACGGTGTCTCGATGGTTGCCTGGAAGGGCGGTCGCTTCTCAATTTCCGGCTACTATGAAAATGCCAAGCCGTCATTTATCAACACTGCTTTCGCAGGCACTGGGTACAGGCTGAGTCAGTTCGGTATGGATCTTTACTACACTCACCAGCTTACCTCCAAGCTGCGGGCTGGAACCGGCTATCACTTTGGGCGTGCCGACTACACCGGAGTGGCTGGAAGAGATGCGGACCAGAATGGGTTCTCCTTTGACCTTAACTACAACCTGACTGCCAAGGCTGGGGTTAACTTGGGCTATCGCTATTTCGTTACCAATTATAAGCAATCCAATGCTGATTCCACGCAGACACGTGTGATTTTGGGCTTCAATTACAATTTCTAACGAAACGGATCGTAATTGGTCTATGACTTTTGATCTCAGCCCGGTCGTGATCGGCATCGGTGCATGAGGGAGTCAAAATTCATTCACTATCATCATGAAAAAGTTATCACTGTCGCTGCTTCTGCTTGCCATGGCTCTCCCAGCTCTGAAGGCACAAGACCCTGGATTCCGGATCCCTGAATCGTCATCTAGATCAACGCGGCAGGCGGCCAGTGCCACAACTGGCTCTGTCAATGCAGGGGCGGCAGTGTTGTCCTCCATGGATGTGTTGGATAACAATCAAACCATTGCGGCGGGCGATACGATCAGCATACGGATCCTTGAGGACCGTCGTGATGCATTGCAGCAAGTGGTGGCTGTGACTGGAGAAGTGCAGGCTCCGTATGTGGGCTTGGTCAGTGCCAAAGGCAAAACCTGCCGGGATCTGGCCTTTACGATCAAAAGGGAACTCGAGAAAAATTTCTTCCAGCACGCCACCGTGGTCATCGCGATCGACAAGATCAATGTCGAGGATGCCATGAGAATGCGGGAGGTGGATCTCGAATTCTACGTCATGTTCGGCATCGTGGCCAGGCAGGGAAAATACGACCTGCCGACCAATGAAGACATTTCCATCAGCCAGGCCATCCTGCGTGCGGGGGGCTTTGCTCAGTTTGCCAACAAGGAAAAAGTGAAAATCATCCGCAAAACCCCCCAGGGAAACAAAACCATTTTGGTCAATGTGGACGGGATCATGCGCCAAGGCGATCTCGAGCGTGACATTTTCATCCGTAAGGATGACGTCATCATCGTCGAGGAAAAGACCGTTAATTTCTAAAATGCCTAGAGTTTCTCACAGGTGTTTCGAAGTTAAATAATTGGGATTTTTGATTTAAAATCGAACAGGTGCGCGGCCAAATAAATCCAATGGCTTAAGTTGTGTTTTTGAGCGATTCTGCCTGCCCAAAAAATGACGGGAGACAGCAGCGGCCCTTGGCAGCCCGACAGAACAAATTTGGATTTTTGAAATCATGGAACAAAACCTCACCCTCCCAGGCCCGGCGCAATCCAGCACGCTGAGTCGCATTCACGAGGCATCCGCCAAATTTCAGCGTTACAAGATCCTGCTGCGCCGCCGCTGGTGGTTCCTGCTCCTGACGGCCAGCATTGGTGTCTGCGTTCAGGCCTTGCGTATCACCGGGCGCCCCCAGGAGTTTCGTTCCTTGGCAAAACTTGTGGCCGGCGGTCAGTTGACGTTCAACGACAACGTGACTTGGCGTGAACAGCAGGCAGACTTCTATGGCACGATCATCGAAACGGTTGAGAGCGCCGAAATGAAAAGGCGCGCCCTGGATCGCGTCAGAGCATTGAACCCCGATGTGAAGGACTCGGACGTGGAAATCCGGGTGGCACAGACCAAGGGCTCCGCCATTTTCAATATCCTCGCGACAGGCTCTGAGCCCAAATACACAAAGATCTTCTTGGATGCCCTTCTGGACGAGTTCATCGCGTTTCGTCAGAGCATCCGCGAGCAGGCTCAGGGCAAGGTGCTCCAGCAGTTCCTCACGGAAGTTGTGAACAAGCAGAAACTCATGGAGGACAGTCTTGAGCGTCTCACCAAGTTCAAGGCCGCCAACAACATCCTTACGATCACCAATGGCAACAACCTTGCCGCACAGTTCCTCGGAAACTTGGAGGCGCAGAGGGAAAGTCAGCGCACGACACTCGAAGATTTGCGGCTGGCGATCGCCAACGTCAATGCTGCCATGGAGCAACGTGAGCGCATGCTGAGCGGTGCCGGAGCAGCGCCAGGAACTCCAGGGGCCAAGGTTGGGGAAAGCACACAGCCAACGGGTTCAGTCAAGGCTGCTGAAACGTCGCCCGGACGCAATGGCATGACCATGGCGGAGCAGGATTACCTGCGCACCAAATCGAAAATCACAGAATTGAAGACCAAGCTGGATTCTCTTCTGGTCCAGTTCAAGCAGCAGCACCCGATGGTGCAGGATGTGACGGAAGAGCTGGCGGCGCAGAAGGCTCTGCTCGCTTCTTATGCCGAGCAGATTCAGCAGGAGATGGTCACTCAAATGGCGGACATTCAGCGTCGAGTGCAGGTCCTTGACGCTCAGATTCTTGAGAAGCAGAAGGAAGCTCTCGATCTCGGTGGCAAAATCGCAGAGCATGACAAGCTGGAGAAAGCCGCCGAGTCGGCCAAGATGACTTACGACAAGCTGTTTGAAAAAGTGGAGAGCATTCAGAGCGTCTTTAATTCCCAGGCGGATTTTGTGGCCATCCAGGAGCGTGCCATCCCGGCCTATGAAAATGTGGAGGATTGGGTGATGCCCATCGTTGTCGGCCTGATTGGCGGCATGGGCGTCGGCATCGTGATCCTGCTGTTGTTTGATCGCCTCGATGACCGCATGAATTCCTACAGTGAGTTCCAGACCTTGTTCCCCGGGGAAGCCGTTCTTGGTCAGGTGCCGGAACAGAGAAATCGAGGTGATGTGGCCCTGCTGCGTCCGAATGACGACCGCCATCTCTATGCCGAGGCGTTCCGCAATATCCGTTCATCCATTCTCTTCAAAAACTGGCAGGGCAAGCCGCCGAAGACCATTCTCATCACCAGCGCCGTTCCCAACGAAGGCAAAACCACCGTCACCTCCAATCTGGCCGTCACCATGGCCTTGGCTGGAGCACGCGTGCTCCTCGCGGACTGCGACTTGCGCCGTGGTGGTGTGAGCGAGCTTTTCAAGCTTCCCTCCACTCCGGGTTTGAGCGAAGCCCTGCGTGGGAAGCTGCACTGGCGTGATGCCGTTCAGGAAACCAGCACGCGCAACCTGGACCTTCTGGCCCGTGGGGATGTGTTTGATCAGACATCGGAAATGCTGCTTTCCAAAACAGCCGAAGAGATGCTGCGTGAGATGGGTGAGGAATACGACTACGTCATCTTCGACAGTGCTCCTGTCCTGGTCGCGGATGACACGGCCAGCTTCGCGCCGAAGCTTGACTCCGTCCTCTTCGTGGTGCGCATGTCCTCCACCATGGCTCGTCTCTCCGGCAAGGCCCTGGATCTGCTCTATGAACGCCAGGTGAACATCGGCGGTGTCATTCTCAACCGCTCCAGCTCGAACCTGAAAGAGTACACCTACTACAACTACGCCAGCTACTACTACGCGCCCACCAAGACCAATCCTCAGCAGGCTGCTGAACCTGCAGCCGCGAAGTCCTGATTCAAATGGCGGCTCCAGCTCGGGCTTGCGCTGCATGATTCTCTAAGCCGCTGATAGGGCAGGGCTCACTGCCTCAGCGAACAGGCATGGTTGTCATGCATCATGGGTGCAGCTTCCCTGTGAAAGCAGGTCGGTGGCCAGTTCCAGCAGTGCCGCTGCTGCAGGAGAAAGAGCACTGCCTTTCTGCCAGACTGCAGCTATCTGACGTTGCATTTTGGGTTCGCGGATGGCCACAGTGCGGATGGAGGCGGGAAGGCTCCCTGCGGCGAGGCGGGGGACGATCGCCAGCCCCAGCCCGGCAGCCACGAGCGCACGCACGGTGCCCAGCTCTCCGCTTTCGCAGACAATGTGCGGTTCAAAACCGGCTTTGCGGCAGCACTCCAACGCGGTGTCTCGCGCACGGCCATTGTAAAAGATAAATGATTCGGCGGACAGCTGCTGCAGGAGCACGGATTTCTGTCCGGCAAGCGCGTGCGATTTGCCAATGAGGAGCACAAAGGGCTCCGTAATGAGGAGCTGAGTCTTGAAGGCGGATTTGCTGGCGGGGAGTTGGAGAAAACCGATGTCGGCCAGGCCGGATTCCACGCAGTCGGCCACGCGTTCAGAACTGTCCTCGATCAATTGCAAGGTCACCTGGTGATGCTGCTCATTAAAGCGGTGAATCACCTCTGTCAGCAGGCACGCGTTCACACTGGGAATCGCGGCGATGCTCAGCTTGCCGCCGCGCAGGTGGGCCACATCGGAGACAATGGCCCTGGCCGCTTCGGCCTGTATTAGGAGTGCTTCGGCACGCGGCAGAAAGGCTTTGCCAGCCGCAGTGAGCTGTACTTCCTTTCGGCCACGGTGAAACAGGGGCGTGCCCAGCTCCGCTTCGAGGTTCTTCATCTGCTGGCTCAGCGCTGGCTGCGCCATGTTCAATCGGCCGGCCGCCCGCGTGAAACTGCGCTGACGGGCGATTTCGATGAAGTAGCCGAGTTGGTAGAGTTCCATGATCCGTCATTGATATTTCTGATCCAGGGTATCGTAAAATCATCTTTTTCTTATGAGCGGGCGCTGCCATGATCTTTCGCATGCGCCGACTTTGCGTCCACACCATCACCACCAAGCCGCTCAGCCTTGAAGAATGCCTCGTGCAGTTCCCTCAGCACGGCGTCAGCGGCATCACCATCTGGCGGCAGGCACTGGAAGGCCGTGATCTGGGGGCGGTGGCACGGCAGACGCGGGACGCGGGCCTGGAAGTCGTGAGCCTCTGCCGTGGCGGTTTTTTTCCAGCAGCGACTGCAGCCGGGAGACAGGCCGCCATCGATGACAATCTGAAGGCCATCGAGCAGGCTCACGCCATTGGCGCTCCGCTCATCGTCCTGGTCTGCGGTGCGGTGCCCGGGCAGTCGCTGGTGGAGTCGCGCAAGCAGATCGCCGATGGCATCGCAGCGGTGCTTCCGGCGGCTGAGCAGGCGGGCGTGAAACTGGCCATCGAACCCCTGCACCCCATGTATGCGGACGATCGCAGCGCGGTGAACACCATGCGGCAGGCACATGAGATTTGTGATGCGCTTGGCTCACCAAAGTCGGTCGGCATCGCGTTGGATGTGTACCATGTTTGGTGGGATCCGGAGCTGAAGTCGCAGATTGACCTCGCAGGCCAAACCGGCCGCCTGCAGGCATTTCACATCTGTGATTGGAGGACGCCGACCGTGGACCTCCTGAATGACCGTGGCCTCATGGGCGAAGGCTGCATCAATATCAAAGAAATCAGCGACTGGGTCGATGCCACCGGCTTCACAGGTTATCGCGAAGTGGAGATCTTTTCGAACCGCCTTTGGGCCATGGATCAGCAGGCGCTGCTGGAAAAAATCCGCCAGAGCTATGCGGCGCTTTATCCGGACGATGCGGGCCAATAACAATCTTTAAACCTTGAAATTCGAACAATGGAAACCAAACGAATCGGCATCATCATGAACGGCGTCACAGGGCGCATGGGTACAAATCAGCACCTGATCCGCTCGATCAAGGCTATCCGCGATCAAGGCGGTCTCAAGGTTAGCGATGATCTCACGCTGATGCCAGACCCCATTCTCACGGGGCGGAATCACGACAAGCTCAAAGCCCTCGCAGAGCGCACGGGCGTGACACGCTACACCACGGACATCGACGCCGCTTTGGCCAACAAGGAGGATGAGATCTTCTTCGACGCTTCAGGCACCCTGCAGCGCGCGGGCTTTGTGGAAAAAGCGGTCAAGGCAGGAAAGGCGATCTACTGCGAGAAACCCACCGCCGTGGAAACGAGTGAAGCGTTACGTCTGGCCAAGCTCTGCGAAGATGCTGGTGTGAAAAACGGCGTCGTTCAAGACAAGCTCTGGCTCAGCGGTATTCGCAAGTTCCGCACCTTGCGGGATCAGGGTTACTTTGGCCGCATCCTCAGCGTGCGTGGCGAGTTTGGCTACTGGGTCTTCACCGGTGAGGAAGGGGACCAGCCCGCGCAGCGTCCTTCCTGGAACTACCGCAAGGAAGACGGCGGCGGCATCATTGTCGACATGCTCTGCCACTGGCGCTATGTGGTGGACAATCTCTTTGGCAAGGTCAAAGCCGTGAGCTGCCTCGGCGCCACGCACCTGCCAAAGCGCATCGACGAGCGCGGCAAGCCCTATGCCTGCACCAGCGATGATGCATGCTACGCCACCTTTGAATGCGAAGGCGGTGTCATCTGCCAGTTCAACAGCTCCTGGACGGTGCGCGTGCGGCGCGATGACCTTCTCACCATGCAGGTGGACGGCACGCACGGCAGCGCCATCGTGGGACTCCGCAAATGCTGGGTGCAGAGCATCGGCACCACGCCGCGGCCCACGTGGAATCCTGACATCGACCAGCCGATCAATTTCTTCGCCGGCTGGCAGGAAGTGCCGGACACGACGACCTATGACAACGCCTTCAAGATCCAGTGGGAGGAATTCCTCAAGCACGTGGTGCTGGACACACCCTTCCCCTGGACCCTGCGGGAAGGCGCCAAGGGCGTTCAACTCGCCGAACTCGGCCTGCAAAGCTGGGAGCAGCGCAAGTGGCTGCCAGTTGGAGAGCTTTGATCGCTCACGAAAGAATCTTGAGGCGGGAGACGCTACGGCGTTGCGCAACTCCGGTGCGTGGGTGAAGGTTCCCGCACCGAATGTTGCGCGCCATAGGTCGTTACTCACTCTCTATTGTTCATGAACTGGGCGACTTTGCTCTTTTTACAGGGCAGGCTTTTCGTTCTGCAGTGGGCGCGCGGCGGCTGGGCAGGCGGATTGTGCGCGCCAGCTTTGAGCAAGGCGTGCGCTGCCTGCCGGTGATCCTCATCGTGGGCATGTTCACCGGTCTGGTGCTCGGCCTGCAGGGGTATTACGTCCTGAACCGTTTCGGCTCCGAAAGTTTGCTCGGCACCCTCGTCTCCCTGAGTCTGATACGTGAACTGGGACCCGCCCTGGCCGCGCTCATGCTGGTGGGGCAGGCGGGTTCCGCCCTGGCGGCCGAACTGGGCATCCAGCGCAACACCGAGCAGATCGCTGCGCTGGAAACGATGGGCGTCAGCAGCCATGCCTATCTCATCACTCCTAGATTGCTTGCCGCGCTGGTCGTGTATCCCATGCAGACGGCCCTGTTTGTCACAGTCGGTTTGTGGGGCGGCAGTCTGTCAGGTTCACTGCTGCTGGGCCTGGAGCCCGGCGTCTACTGGTCTTCCGTGGAGCACGCGGTCAAGGCCCAGGATGTGCGGGAGTGCATCATCAAGGCCGTCACCTTTGGCCTGCTGACGATTTCGTTGTGCGCCTACCATGGCTTTAACGCCCACCGCTGCAGTTCCGCCACCGGCGCGCGTGCCGTCAGTGCCTCGACCACCCGGGCCGTGGTGCAGTCCAGCATCATTGTGCTGGCTGCAGATTACATCATCACCTCCTTTCTCGTCTGATCATGGGGGCTGATTCCAATCAAATGCTGCTGCGCGTCGACGGCCTCTTCAAACAGTTCGACCGGAACGTCGTGCTGGATGGCGCCAGCCTCAATGTGCCGCGCGGCAGTCTCGTGACCGTCCTCGGTCGCAGTGGCGCCGGCAAATCGGTGCTCTTGAAATGCCTGGCGGATGTCATTCGTCCGGATTCAGGCAGCATTCACTTTGACGGCAGGCTCCTCAGCATCGGCGATGCGTCCGCACGCGCGGATTTCCGCCGCCGCTGCAGTTTCCTTTTTCAAAGCAATGCCCTGTTCGACTCCCTGACCGCACTGGAAAACGTGGCCCTGCCGCTGGAGCAGACCACGGATCTTTCCGACAAGGAGATCCGCGAGCGCAGTCTCGAGGCGCTGCAGCAGATTGAGCTCGAAGCACATCAAGACCGCTACCCCAGCCAGCTTTCCGGTGGCATGCAGAAGCGCCTGGCCCTGGCACGCGCCATCGTCACCCGGCCGGAACTCGTGCTCTTTGACGAACCCACCGCCGGTCTCGACCCCCTGCGGCGCAATGCGGTGTTCGCCATGATCGCAAAATATCAGCGCCAGTTTGGCTTTACCGCACTTGTGGTCACGCATGACCTCACCGAGGCGCTGATCGCCAGCGACCGTGTGGCGCTTCTTGACAAAGGCCGCATGTGCTTTGAAGGCACCCCTGCTGAATTTTCGGCCTCCACTGTCGCCATGGTGGAAGATTTTCGCGACAGCGCGGAAGCACTTGGCCGCACACTTGCTGCTATACGTCGTGGCGAAGCCCTGCAATCTGAAGACTCATGAAACAATCCAAGCTGGAACTTTACGTTGGTCTCTTCGTCCTCCTGGGGATCGCCGCCGTCGTCTATCTCACGGTGAAGCTCGGCTCCAAATCGCTCATCGGTGGAGACACCTATGTGATGGAGGCACGCTTCACCAATGCAGGCGGTCTCAATGCCGGCAGCAGTGTGCTGCTGGCGGGCGTCCCGGTGGGGCGGGTGGAAGGCATCCGCGTGGATGGGACGGACTACACCGCGATGGTGACCCTTCGCGTGGAGGCTGGGCTGAAAACTGCCCACCGACACGATGGCTTCGATCAAAACCACCGGACTCATCGGCGACAAATACGTGGCGCTTGCGCCTGGCGCGGATGATACTTATCTTTCCGCTGGTTCTCGGATCACGATGACTGAGTCCTCGGTCGACCTGGAGTCGTTAATTGGCAAAATGGCTTTTGGCAGTGTTGAAAAAAAGAAAAGACTCCCCCGCCCCATGACCCTACGTTTTCTGCTCCCGCTCTTTTTGGCCACCGCTCCATTGGCCGCTTCCGCTCAGCTCGCGGAAGCTCAGACCCGCCTGAAAACCGCCGTCACTGAAGTGCTCAGCGTGGCCGACCGCGCCGGAAACCGCAGCGCCCTGCCGGAAAAACTGCGCCCCGTGCTGCAAAAATACGTCAGCTTTGAAACAATGACCAAGCGTGCCGTGGGGCCGGGCTGGAGACAGTTCACCCCCGCGCAGCAGAAGGAGGCCTCCCGGCTTTTTGCCACGCTCATCATCCGCAGCTACAGCAGCAAGTTCACACCGGGGGAGCATCCAGACATCACTTACCAGGCGGCCACAGAGCCGGCGTCAGGCCGTGTGGATGTGCCCACGAGCATGGTCTACAAAGGCAGCCACTATGCCGTGGTTTATCGCATGGAGCAGATGCTCATCACCGATGTGGTGATCGAAGGCGTGAGCCTGATCGCCAATTACCGCAGCCAGTTGGACGCGCAATTTAAAAAAGGTGGCGCAAATGCCGTCATAAGCTCTCTTACGCAGTCTGTCTCCCGCCCTCAATGAAATACCACGCATTCACTCTCCGTCTCCTGTTGCTGGCAGCCGCTCCATTGCTGACTGATTGCAGCACCCCAGCGACCAAGACCGTTGCAAAACCCACCACAGAAGCCGCTGTCAAGGGCAAGGCCAGGGCCGCAGACAAAACCGCGAAGGGCGATGACGAAGAAGTGGATGAATACGCCACGGCATCGGACATCTCCGACCCGCTTGAAAAGCTGAATCGCGGCACATTCTGGGTGAACGACCAGCTTTACACCTTCCTCCTCCGCCCAATCTCCAAGGGTTACGAACTGATCCTGCCAAGGCCCGTGCGCCAGGGCATCGACAACGCCTTTGAGAATGTGAAGTACCCGGTGCGCTTCGTGAACTGCACCCTTCAGGGCAAGTTCAAACGTGCAGGGCAGGAGACTGGCAAATTCGTCGTCAACACCCTGGGTGGTGTCGTCGGCATCTTCCGTCCTGCGGAAAACATCCCGGCTCTCGCCAGTCTGCCGGATGAAGACACAGCGCAGACTTTGGGCACATGGGGCATTCCAAACGGCCCTTACCTCGTCCTGCCCCTGCTGGGACCCAGCAGCGTGCGTGATACCGTGGGCCTTGCCGGAGACTATGCCCTCAATCCGGTCAACTGGCCCTACCTCTACTGGTTCGGCAACCGCTCAAAGCATGACTGGACCATCGTCCCTCCTTTGTCCAACACCCTGCGCTCCATACCTGGCCAGTTGGACAAATACGACACGATCACAAAAGATGCTGTAGATCCATATCTCTCCGCTCGCAGCTCCTACAGCCAGAGTCGTGCGGAGGCCATCAAGAAATAAGGGGCCTTGGTTCGAAGGAGTGGGACCATCGTGGTCCCACAACACTTCGCAGGCAGGGACTGGCGTTTGATGCCACCAGTTGCAGGCTCTTGCCGAAGAACAGACCTGTTTTCAACGAGCAACACCGCAGATTGGCCCTGCAACCCTTCTGGAAAATCTCTGCGGCTCTGCGGCAAAACCGCATGTCCCCACGGCTTCCAAAGCTCATGCGGTAGTGTGCTTCCCCACGTGCCATTCGGGCCATCAGTTTCGGAAAACGCTAGACGCCGTCTGCTTCGGCATGCCCCTCCTCCGCCCAGCCCCACTCACCGTGCAGGCAGTGCGCGGGGAATGTTTTCCAGCCCAGGTGAGCCAAACTGCATGGCTTCATCATACACCTTGCTGCGGCCGCTTTCGATGTTGTTGGGTGTGTCCAGCGGATCATCCGAGCGCACGATGCGGGGTTGGATGAAGATCAGCAGCTCTTCGCGGGTGGTTTGATTCTGCGTGGTGCCAAACAGATTGCCCAGAATCGGAATGCGCCTGAGGCCGATGACTCCGTTTTTACCTTTGGTGACTCTCTCCGTGATCAGCCCGCCGAGAACGACCGTGGCTCCGTTTTTCACCGCTACTTCCGTGAGCAGCTTCTGCGTACCGATGGTGGGCACCGTGTTGCCGCCGATGGACTGCGAACCGACGATGTTATCATTCACCTGGGCGATTTTCAGGGTCACTTCGTCATCCGAGTTGATCAGGGGAATCACCTCCAGCTTGAGCAGCACATCCCGATACGTCACGCTCACGCTGTTGCTCGCCACACCGCCGGTGAAGGCGCCGTTGGTGAGAATGTTGGCAGGCACCGCGATGCTCTGACCGGAGGAGATCACAGACTTGGCGGCGTTTTTCGCGTAGATGCTCGGCGTGGCCAGCACCTTGAAGTTGTTGTTGCTGTCGATGACCTTGATGTAGTTGCTCAGCGCGCCGATCTGGCCGTAGAAATTCAGCTGCCCGAACTTCGCAGGAAACTGGATGATGTTGGACGCCGCGGTCGTTGAACTACCCGACGAGGACGATGAGCTGAGGGCACCATTGCGGTTCACGCTGAAATCCGACAGCAGCTGGAGGAAATCGACCCCGTAGTTGAAGTTCTTGCCCAGGCTCAACTGGCCGATGATGGCGGAAATGTAAATCTGCTGGGGGCGGATATCCATCTCCTCCAGCAGCTGATCAATGCGCGCAATGTGCTCAGGGGAGCCCGAAACGATGAGGCTGTTGGACTGTGGATCGCCGATGAGCAGCGTTTTGCCGACCACCATGGACTCGGGGGCGCCCACGTCTTCCGGATTGTCGAGCAGGCTGCGGTTGGAATTGGAATTGGAACCGCCGGAGGAGCTGCCGCCAAAGCCGGCGTTGGCACCATAGGCGGAGTTGCTGCTGCTGCCGAACCCGTTGGAGTTGCTGCGGTTGCTGTCGTCCGAGGAGGAGTCGGATGAGGTGCCGGATTTGCGGCGGGAGCTTCCTCCGCCACCTGGAGAGCCTGCGATGGCACCGTCGTTGTTGCCCTGAATGTCCGTGTCTTTGGCCAGCGCATTGTAGGCCACCGTGAGAAAATCGAGCACGTCGAGGTACTTCAGGCGGCGCTTGAGAAAATTGGAGCCGTCACCCTGCTTGTCGAGTTTCTCGACCAGCCCTTTGATATAGGTGATGTCCACCGGACGGCCAATGACGAGCAGTTCATTCGTGCGGCGGTACGGGAAAACTTTGACGCGTGCAGCGGCGGGATTCGTCGCAGTGGTGCTGGCGTTTCCTGCTGGGCTGGCGGGTACGGCAGGCACTCCGGGGCGCGCAGCGGCATTCGGCATGGCGGCGGCAGGAGCGGTCGTGGAGCTCTTGGCCTTTTCCTCCTGCTCAAAGATTTCATTGATGATCTCGGCCACCAGCTCCACGTCGGAGCGCTCCAGCTTGATCATCTCATTGGAGGTTTCCGTCGGCGGCACGTCGATGATCTGGGCGATCTCGCAGATGCTACGAATGGTCGTGCTGTTTTCCGTGATGATGAGGGCGGTGTCATTCGAGACGCCGGTCATGGCTCCGTAACCGTGGAGTTTGATCACCTGCTGAAAGGCCTTGGAGGCCTCATCCGCCGAGACGAACTGCAGCGGCAGCACGTAGTGGCAGATCTCCTCGTTCAGCGGCAGGTCGCGCAGGGAGTTGTACACCTTCAAACCGTCGGCAGTGGGGCTTTTGCCTCCGGCCTGGTTGATCAGCTTCGCCGTGGTCGCATCCACATTGATGATCGCATACCCATTCAGCAGCAGGGTGGCTTCGATGAAGGCGATCGCGTCCTTCTTCGTGAGCATCTGCGGGGAGATGATGCGCAGCATCTCCCCCTGAAGCGCGGAGTCGAGGATCAGTTTTTTCCCCGTGAGCTGCGTGTAAAAGGGAATGATCGCCTGAATGGGCGCGCTGGGAAAGTTGACCTTGATGCTGGCACCTTCTCCCACCGGGACGTAAGTTCCGGCTGCAGTCAGTGGCGTGGCAGGTGCCTGGGCCTTCGTGGCTTCGCGCATGCCGAGTATCAAAAACACCAGCAGCACGGCGAAGCGCAGGCGTGTCGGGAGCTGGGAAGGGAAATGCGACATATTATTGAAATTACAGTCAATATATTTAATTTAACCTTGGCGGCAAGGGTTTTAGTTAATATCTATTAAAATTCATGCTTCTCGCGCTGTCCTGATTGCTGCCTTGCAAGCCTCCTCAGGCCATGGATGATCGGCTCCCATGATCTCCATTCAGGGTCTCACCAAGCGCTTTGGCGCTCAAACTGCTGTCGATCATCTGACCTGGGAGGTGCCGCCGGGCATGATCGTGGGCCTGCTGGGGCCCAACGGGGCAGGGAAGACCACCACGCTCAAAATGGTCACCGGCATGCTCCAACCCGACGAGGGCACGGCGCTGATCTGCGGCGTGAACGTCTCCACGCATCCCGTGGAGGCCAAGCGCCTGCTCGGCTTCGTGCCGGACTCAGGCGCGGTCTATGAATCTCTCACCGGGCTGGAGTTTCTCCTCATGATCGGGGCGCTCTACGGCATATATGAGGACGAGGCCCGGCCACGCATCCGGCAGTTCCTGGACTTCTTTGAACTGGATGAGCAAACGCTCACCACCAAGCTGCTGGGCGCATACTCCAAAGGCATGCGGCGCAAGGTCGTCATCACCGCCGCGCTCCTGCACAATCCCAAAGTGGTCCTGCTGGACGAGCCGCTGGACGGCCTGGATGCCAATGCCGCCGTCGGCTTCAAAGCATTGCTGGAAACCCTGGCGCGTGAAGGCAAGACCATCGTCTACAGCTCCCATGTGCTCGATGTGGTCGAGCGCGTGTGCAATCGCGTCGCCATCATGGCGCAGGGAAAACTGCTGGTGGAAGGCGCGCCGCACGACCTTCAGCACCAGCACGGCGCGGACACTCTGGAGCAACTCTTCACCCGCCTCACGGGGCTCAGTGGTCTGGAGGCACGCGCCGAGACCTTTGCCAAAAGCATGCTGTCATGAGCACCGCCGTCGAAAGCTCGCCGCACACTCAGGGCCGCCGGGTGCCTTCGCCGGCCAAGGTGCTGCGCAGCCTGTTTTGGAAGCTCCTCTTTCGCGGGCGTGCGGCGCAGCAGGCGGGTGCGCAGAAAACGCGGCGCCAGTTGGGCTTGGGCCTGACCCTCTTCATTTATTCGATGGTCGGCCTCATGCCCGCGCTGCTCTCAAAGTTCACGGACACCTTTGTTTTTGCATGCACGCTGCATGGCTTCACGCTGATGTTTGCCTCGCTCACGCTGGCCTCCAGCGCGGGCACCATGCTCTTCATGAAAGAGGAGGCGGAGATCCTGCTGCACCGGCCCGTGACTCCGCAGGAGATGCTGCGCGCCAAGTGTGCGGTCCTTGCGGGCTTTGCCTTCTTGCTCGCCCTGGCGCTGAATCTCGCCGGACTCATCGCCGGCCCATGGAGCAAAGGCGGCACGTGGCGCTTCATCCCTGCGCATCTGGTTTCCACCGCGCTGCTCATGCTCTTCTCCGCCGCCAGCATCGTGCTGGTGTACAACGCCTGTCTCAAATGGTTCGGGCGTGAGCGCCTGGACAATTTGCTCGCCACCATCCAGTCACTCCTCACGGTGGTGATGATCATGGGCGGCCAGATCATGCCCCGGGTGATGCAGCTGGATGCCTTCAAGCATTTTGACCACATCACCGGCTGGATGCTGGCGCTGCCCCCGATCTGGTTCGGCGCGCTGGATGCCTTGCTCAGCGGCACCACCCTCAATACTTCCACGATGTGGCTCCCTGCTGGGCTTGCGGTGGCCGTGACGGCGCTGACGAGCTGGCTCGCTCTGGAAAAATTGGGCAGCGCCTACGGCCAGGGACTGATGAATTTGAATGAGTCCGCCGGCACGACCAAGGAGCACACCAAGCCGCGCGGCGTATGGCTGGCGGCCATCGTCAAACTTCCGCTGCTGCGCTGGTGGCTGCGGGATCCCGTGGAGCGCGAGTCCTTCAAGCTCACCACCGCCTACCTTTTTCGCGACCGCGAGATCAAGCTGCGGCTTTATCCCGGCATCGCGCCCATGCTCATCATGCCCCTGGTCATGCTCTTCTCCGGCGGCCAGGGTGGCCGTGAGGGCGCGATGATGATGCAGGGCTTTGCCACCTGCTTTCTCGGCATGGTGTCCCTGCAGGCCATGATGTTCCTTGGCTGCTCCGAGCATTGGCGTGCCGCCGCCTTCTTTCACGTCGCACCACTGCGGCACTGGACTCCGCTCTTTCACGGTTCACGCAAGGCCGTCCTCTGCTGGCTGAGTTTCCCTGTGCTCATCCTGCAAACCGTCCTCATCTGCGGCCTGCAGCACTCGTGGACCCCGCTGGCACTCAGCCTGCCTGCGGTCCTGTTTCTGCCCACCTTCTCTCTCGTGACCGGCCTCATGGGCCAGTGGCTCCCTTTTTCAAAACCGCCCGAGGATGTCAAGAACACCAGTGCAGGCTGCCTCATGATGGCCGCTTCAATGGTCGCCGCCGGCATCATCGGCGGGCTCTCCAGTTGGATGTGGCACATCGGCCACTTCGCCATCTTCCTCGCTCTGGAGGCTCTCGTGATGCTTGGAGCCACCGTCCTCATGAAATACCTCATGCGCGACACCCCCTGGGTGGCGCAGCCGGAGTGAATTAGAGCGCCAAAAATAGCGCTGAAGTAATATCTGGAACCCCGCATCAGGCGGCAGCAAAGTGGTCCGCACAGTCCCCTGTGCGGCGCTCCGCAATCCCCTGCCACTCCGAACCAAGCTCAATAAGCAGTTCATGAACACCCAGCCCAAAGCTCACGCAGTCTCTCTGAACGATTTTTCGTTTCCCTCCGCTCCTTTGCAGGTATTCAAAGCACACCCATGACCCACGCCGAAGCCGCCAGCCGCGCCGCCTTTCTCAGCGCCGAACTTCACTGCCACAACCGCCTCTACTACGTCGAGGCGCGTCCTGAAATCAGCGATCAGCAGTTCGACACCCTCCTGCGCGAACTCCAGGACATTGAGGCAAAGTTCCCCGATCTTCGCACGCCCGATTCTCCCACCCAGCGCGTCGGCGGCGCACCCCTCGAAGGCTTCACGCAGATCACGCACACCGTGCGCATGATGAGCCTGGACAACACCTATTCAGAAGAGGAGCTCACCGCCTTCTTCGCCCGCCTGCAAAAAGGTCTGGGCCGCGAGAAAATCGACTGCGTCATCGAACCCAAGGTGGATGGCGTTGCCATCACCATTCGCTACGAAAACGGCATCCTCAAATACGGTGCCACGCGCGGTGATGGGCAAACCGGTGATGACGTGACGAACAATCTCAAAACCATCGGCCGCCTGCCTCTGCGTCTTCCCAAAGACGGTCCCCAGAGCTTCGAAGTGCGCGGCGAGGTCTTCATGCCCAAAGCCGGCTTTGCCAAACTCAATCAAGAACGCGAAGAAGCAGGCGAGGCCATGTTTGCCAACCCCCGCAACTCCACCGCCGGCACCTTGAAGCTGCTCGATCCGAAGATCGTGGCCAAACGCCCGCTCGACATCGTCTTTTACGGCCTCGTGGATGCAAACGATGTTCAATCCCAGACCGACGTCTATGCCCTGCTTGATGCCGCCGGTCTGCGCAAAGCCGATCTCATCTGGCACGCCGACAGCGCCGAAGGTTTGTTGCAGGCGATCCGTGAACTCGATGAAAAACGCAAAGCACTGCCCTATGAAACCGACGGTGCCGTGATCAAAGTGAACAGCTTTGCCGATCAGCGCGAACTCGGCGTCACCAGCAAGGCACCCCGCTGGGCCATCGCGTACAAATACCAGCCCGAGCAGGCCGAAACCAAAATCACCGCCATCGACATCCAAGTGGGCCGCACCGGTGCATTGACTCCCGTCGCACGCCTGGAGCCTGTTCTCGTCAGCGGCAGCACCGTCAGCAACGCCACCCTGCACAACTACGAGGAGATCGAGCGCAAGGACATCCGCGTCGGTGATACCGTCATCATCGAAAAAGCCGGCGAGATCATCCCCGCCGTCGTCTCCGTGAAAAAGGAGCTGCGCAATGGAACTGAAACCGCCGTGCCGGTGCCCACGCACTGCCCCGTTTGCGGCACTGCCGTGCATCGCGATGAAGAGCAGGTCGTCATCCGCTGCCCTAATCCGCATTGCCCCGAAGTCGTCAAACGTCGCATCGAGCACTTCGTCAGCCGTGGTGCCATGGACATCAGCGGACTGGGAGAGGCCGTCATCGCACAACTGGTGGATTTTAAGAAGGCGGATGGTTCGCGGCTGGTGGCCGATGTGGCAGATCTCTACGATCTTGATGAGCTGTCCCTGGCGCGGCTTGACCGCGTTGGCACCAAGAGCATCGACAACTACCTCAAGGCCATCGCCGCCAGCAAGCACCAAGACCCCTGGCGGCTCGTCTTCGGCCTCGGCATTCTCCACGTCGGCGCAGGCGGCGCTCGCAAGCTCATCGAGCACTTCAGCAGCATCGACGCCGTCGCCAACGCCAGCGTGGAAGACCTCACCCAATGCCCCGACATCGGCGCCATCGTCGCGCCAAGCATTCACGCCTGGTTCCGTGAGGAGCACAACGTCATCCTTCTCAACCGTCTGCGTGCGGCAGGTCTCAACTTCACGCAAAAGACCGTTGCCGCCGCCTCCGACAAACTCAATGGCACCACTTGGGTCATCACCGGTACCCTGAGTGAAGACCGCGAAACCATCGCCGACACCATCCGCGCCAATGGCGGCAAAGTCAGTGGCAGTGTCAGTGGCAAAACAACCTACCTGCTCGCCGGTGAGGACGCCGGCAGCAAACTCGACAAGGCCAAGAAGCTCGGCGTAAAAAACCTCACCGAAGCCGAGTTCCGCGCGATGCTTTGAACAGAAGACGGATCATCTGGATCCCTCATGCCTTGTCCTCGCAATGACATGGCTCCCTGTCGCGAGTGCGAGCGAGACGAGGCTCAAACCCGCTGCTACCGCAAAGGTAAACCGCATGCCTGCGGCAACGTCACCGGGTGACACCTGCGTGAGGTGAATGCTTCCCGCAGCAAATGCGAACAGCGCCCCCATGACTGAGGTCCCGGTGATGAGCCCCAGATTGCGCGACAGATTGAGCATGCCGGAAATGACCCCTCGATTCTCCGGAGCGATCGTGCTCATCACGGCCGTGTTGTTCGCCGTTTGAAACAAGGCGTATCCTGCGGTGATGATGCTGATGGCCGTGACGTAGCCGCCAATTCCAGCCGCCATGGGAAGCAAGGATTGAATCAAACAGCCGCCCGTCATGCCGATGACCCCGACGAGATTCACCCGCTGTGTCCCAAACCTGTCCACCATGCGACCAGCGGGCGTCCCCGTCAGTGCAGCGACCAGCGGCCCGACAGACATCACCATGCCCACCACGGCCGAGTCGAGCCCCAGTGCGCGTGAAAGATAAAACGGCCCGACCACCAGTGTCGTCATCACCACCGTGGAGACAATCCCGCTCATGGCCAGGTTGGCACTCAGTCGTGGATCACGGAACAGGGACAACTGGATCAAAGGCGAAGTCGCTTTTGATTCCACGTACAGGAACAGAGCGAATCCCACAGCCGCCCCTAGCAGTAGGGTGATGTTGACCGTTCCAAATTGACCCCGCCCAAGTGTCATGGCGAGTGCATACGCCGTGAGAGTCATCGCCAGCAACAGCGTGCCCAGAGGGTCCAGACGCGGTCGTTTTTTCTCCAGCCCTCTGCGCTCCCCTGGCAGGTGCCGGCTCACCAGCAGCAAGGCCACGATGCCGAGCGGGACATTGATGAAGAAGATGGAACGCCAGCTCCACCCAGAAATCAGAACTCCTCCGAGCGACGGGCCAAGAGCCGTGCCGATCGCCGACATGGTGCCCAGCAGCCCCATGGCACTGCCGGTTTTTTCCTTCGGCACAATCTCACCGACAAACGCCATCGTCAGCGCCATCATGATGGCTGCGCCGAGACCCTGTACCGCACGGGAGGAGATCAACATCCAAAGCGTGGTGGACACCCCTCCCACAATGGACGCCAAGGTGAAAATCAAGATGCCCGCCTGCAGCAGACGCCGCCGACCAACGATGTCTCCAAAACGTCCGACGCTGACGATCAGCGTCGTGATGGCAAGCAGATAGGCCAGGACCACCCACTGAACTTCTTGAAACGATGCATTGAACGCTCGGGTCAATGACGGCAGCGCTACATTGGCGATGCTCGTGCCAAGCGACGATAACAGCATGGAAAGCGAAAGGCCGGTGAGCGCCCAACTCACGGACGGCCGCTGTTCTGCTGGTGCAGTGGTTTTGAGATCTTGGGATTCAATGAACGTCTTCATAGGGTTCGTGATTTATGGGAGGCACGACACGGATAGCCCTTGGACAGACATGCGGAAGACGCACGGTTTGCACTCGATTCGTGCGTTTGACGCCATGTCACAGCCGAGTCATGATGACCTCATCCATGTCGACCCCCGATCTCAATCTGCTCTTCACCCTCGATGCGCTGCTCGCAGAAGGCAGTGTTGCGCGGGCGGCAAAGAGGCTGCGGCTCAGCCCCTCAGCAATGAGCCGGGCGCTGGGAAGATTGCGTGATGCGACGGGCGACCCTCTGCTTGTCCGCGCTGGTCGCGGCTTGGTTCCCACTCCTCGCGCACTCGAACTCCGCGAGCGAGTCCGCCAACTCGTGCAAGAGTGCGAAACCGTCTTGCGCCCCGCCGCGAAGCTGGACTTCAAACGTCTGGTCCGCACATTCACCCTTCGAACCAGTGAGGGATGGGTGGAAAATTTCGGACCTGCCCTCATCGTCCGCTGCGCGGCGGAAGCCCCCGGTGTGCGGCTGCGCTTCGTGCCAAAGCCAGACAAAGACAGCACGCCCCTGCGCGAAGGGGCGGTGGATTTGGAAACAGGCGTGGTGGACGAAACCACGGGTCCGGAGCTGCGCACGCAGGCCTTGTTCCGCGACCGCCTCGTGGGCGTCGTTCGCATGGGGCATGCGCTATGCAAAGGGAAGGTGACACCCTCCCGCTACGCGGCTGGAAAACACATCCTGGTATCCCGCGAAGGACACGAAACCGGTCCGATTGATGAGGCCTTGAAACCACTCGGATTGCAGCGGGTGATCGCCACGATTGTCGGCGGTTTTGCGACCGCAGTGGCCCTGGCCCGGGACAGCGATTTCATCGCGAGTGTTCCGGATCGCCACACCGCCAGCCTGCGCACTGGCATGCATTCCTTCGCCCTGCCAGTGATCATGCCAGAGTTCACCGTTTCGATGCTCTGGCATCCGCGCTTGGATGCGGACGCCGCTCATCGCTGGCTGCGCGATCAAGTGCGAGCGGTTTGCTCGGCCAGGCGCTGAAACCGCCCTCTGCAATGCTCACTCGCAGCCGCCTTCGCAGACGATGCCCTGGATGGCATCTGGCTGGCGGGGAGAGAGCTGAACGTCACTGAAATCGAGATCGTCATCGATGCCGGCAGGCACGGTGGATGGCTGGGGCGGTGTCGGTTCCGCCTGAGGGGCTGATGTGGATGGTTCGTTGTTCATGGCAGGTGGGTTAAAAATCGTCGTCGTCACAGGGTTTCAGGTAGCCGCTGCTCGTGCTGAGAGCGGTTGTCTCCTTCAGGTGCATGAGCTCAGGCAGCCAGGGCAGCGGGTTCTTTGTGTCCGGAGTGAGCATGGGCAGGCCGCAGCCCCTGAGCCGGCAATTCGCGGTGTGGTCGATGAAGCGTTCATAGTCCTCGCCCTTGAGGCCCAGGGCCTTCATGGGCAGTCCCTGGCGAATCAGGTCTTTCTCCAGCGTGGCCGCTTCCTGCATGATGCCGAGAAGTTCTCCCCGGAAGGCCGGGTCGTTGATCGCAGGATTCTCCTCAAGCAGGTCCAGGAAGAGCAGGCGGAAGAACTCGGTGTAGTGGGCCTCGTCCCGTAGGAGATTCGAAAGAATCTGGCGGAAGCCGGGAAACCGATGGTGAAGCTGTAGGCTCATGATGGAGCCAAACAACCCAAAAAACTGAAGGCCCTTCATGCACTGACCAAACACGAAAAGACTGCGTGCCAGCAGCTTCAGATTTTCAATCCGCGTCAGGTCCATGCCACGCTGGAGGCCTCGGGTGTGCTTCGTGACAAAGGCCTCTTTCCGGGAGATCAAAGGAGAGGTCAGGCAAAGAGCCTCACACTCATGAATGTTCACGCCGAGCGTGAAGGCGGCGTGGATCAGGGCTTCGATGCGGATGTTGTCGTCATGCGTTTCGCGCCCGAGCACGAGTTTGAGTTCCGGCGCAGTCACCAGCGTGCGCACCACGTGCTGCAGCTCCGCTCCGGCCATTTTGCGTGACGTTGCCATCCACCCGATGGCCAGTTGGAGGATCGAACGCTCGCCGGCGCTCAGGTCAGCCGCGTGCCATTGCTCGATGTCCGTCTGCATCTGAATGTCCGGACTCAGCGGCCCCCAGTGGTCGGCTTTCATCTCCTTGTAGAGTTCGTACGCCCAGGGGTATTTGAGCGGCAGCAGATTGAAGGTCATCGTCTCGCGTCCGTTGACCACTCGTTTGGCTGCGAAGGCGAGTTTTGCCTTCGCCTTGTCGAGCAGGAAAACGCGGCTGCCGATCTGGCAGGTGGTTTTCTCCGAGGTGGCTCGGAGTGTCGGCTCGCCTTGATACGCCGTGACAGCAGGGGCTGGATTCGCAGGCTCTGGCGCTGTCGTTGCGGAATTCGTCGTGGCTGGCCACAGCTGCTGCAGTTCTGCATAGCTCTCGCGTTCAGCCGCCCCATCAGATGGGAAGATTTCCGAGATGAATCCGGCCACTTTTTGGTAGTCGGTCACTTTCCCTTCAAAGAAGTTCTGCTCCTTGCGCATGAAGATGACTTCATCCAGCCAGGGCAGCGGGTCTTGAATGCCGGGATGGAGCTCCGGCAGGCCGCAGCCGCGCAGACGGCGGTCGGCGATGAAATCGGTGTAGCGCTCAAACTCCGCCATCGTCAGTCCCACGGCATTGACCGGCAGGCAGTCGCGGATGAACTCCTTCTCCAGTGCCACGCCCTCTCGCATGATCTGCACAAGCTCATCCCGGAAGGCGGCGGTGCAGATCTCCGGATTCTCCCGCAGCAAATCCAGGAATAGATGGCGGAAGACCTCAATGTGGTTCGACTCATCCCGCAGTGTGTAGCGGAACATCTGGCCGATGCCGGGAAACTTGCCCTGACGATAGAGGCTGAGGATCATGCCAAACAGGCCGTAAAACTGCGTGCCCTCCATGCACTGGCCGAAGACAAACATGTTTTTGGCCAGCAACTGCTTGCCCGCGATGGAGGTGAGATCGAGGTCGCTGCGCAGGTTGTTCGAATGCCGCGTCACGAACTCGTTCTTTTTCACAATCGAGGGGATCTGCTCAAACATCGCCTCGCACTCATGGGGATCGATGCCCAGAGAGGAGATCATGTACAGCAGGCTGTCGGCATGGATGTTTTCCTCATGCGCATGGCGGCCCAGCACGAGTTTCAATTCGGGCGCTGAAACAAGGTCCCGCACCACATGCTGAATGTTGTCCCCGACGATCCCCTCGGCGGCGCTGAAATACCCGATGCCCATCATGATGATCCAGCGCTCGTTGGGGGTGATTTGCTCGGAGCGCCACTGCTCCACGTCCCGCTGCATCTGGATGTCTTCCGGCTCCCAATGGTTCGCCATCATCGCGGCGTACTTTTCAAAGGCCCATTCATACTTCACCGGAAACAGGTCAAAGCCCGCGTATGGCGTGCCATTGATGACGCGTTTGCCAGCCAGCGCCTCCTCCGCCTTCTGCTGCGTGAGGGGGAAATCGTGGTTTCTGATGGGGTAAATTTTGTCCATGGAGGCTTTAGGGAAGAAAAATGAGGATATACAATATATGGTGTGTGAATAACTATTTTGTCAATATGTGGTGCTTTATTACTGTGAATAAAGCCTGGCAGAGCCCAGCGAGAGCAAGATGCCACTGCAGCCGACTCGCTGATAATCAGCGCTTTCCAATGATCCCGGACCGTCGGCCTGAAGCCTCCATCCTTCCCAGAACGTCCTTGAGTTGCTCTAGCTCTTCCTCACCAGCCTCGCCACCAGCGCCGTCCATCCTGTCTGATGCGAGGCCCCGCAGCCTCGGCCAGTATCGCCATGAAAATATTCATGGAAGAGGAGCAGATCCTTCCAGTCAGGGTGCGTCGCATACCGCGCATCACCATTGTGGCAGGGGCGGTGGCCGGTGGCATCGGGTTCAAAGAGGCGGCACAAACGCCGCGAGATCTCATTGGCCGCGCCCTGCAGCGTCACCCGTTTGCCGCTGCCAGTCGGCAGTTCCACGGTGAAGTCATTGCCATAGAAATGATGGTAACGTTCCAGCGCCTCCACAATCAGATAGGCGATGGGAAACCACACGGGACCGCGCCAGTTCGAGTTGCCGCCAAACATGTGGCTGTCGCTTTCCCCGGGCACATAGCTCACCGTCAGGTCGCCACCGTTGAGATGCAGCCTGTAGGGATGCTCTTCGTGATATTTGGAAAGCGACCGGATGCCGAAAGGTGACAGAAACTCCTTCTCATCGAACAGGTAGCCAAGCAGCCGCTCCAGGCGTTCACGCGAAGGAATCGCCAGCAGTCGGTGCCCATGCGTGCCGCCCTTCACACAATAGCTCACATGATGGGCCAGGTCCGCGCGATGCTGCAGAAACCAGTCCATGCGCTTCTTGAATCCCGGCAGCTTGGCGATGCGCCCTTCATCCAGCAATTCCACCGCGATGAGCGGCAGCAGGCCCACCAGCGAGCGTGTGCGTAGCGGGATGGCCGGCCTTCCATCGTCATGCAGCTCGTCATAATAAAATCCGTCCTTCTCATCCCACAGCCCCTCGTCACCGATGTTGTTGATCGCATCGACGATCTGCACGAAGTGCTCGAAAAACTTGGACGCCATGTCTTCATACGCAGTGTTGACCGTGCCGTCGGACCGTTGCGCGAGTTCCAGCGCCATGTTCAGCATGGTCAGCGCATAAAAGGCCATCCACGCCGTGCCGTCCGCCTGCTCCAGTCGCTGCCCGTCTGGCAGCGGCTGCGATCGGTCAAAAATGCCGATGTTGTCCAGGCCGAGAAAGCCGCCGGCAAAGAGGTTGTTCCCTTCGCTGTCCTTGCGGTTCACCCACCAGGTGAAGTTCAGCAGCAGCTTCTGAAAGCAGCGCTCCAAAAATTCGTGGTCACGCTCTCCGGCAGGTGCGGTGATTTTATACACACGCCAGCAGGCCCACGCATGCACCGGCGGATTCACATCGCTGAACTTCCACTCATAGGCCGGGATCTGGCCGTTCGGATGCATGTACCACTCACGCAGAAAGAGCAGCAGCTGCTCCTTGGCAAAATCCGGGTCAAGCTCCGCAAACGGCAGCATGTGAAAGGCGGCGTCCCACGCGGCGAACCACGGATATTCCCACTTGTCCGGCATGGACAGCACGTCACGTGCATAAAGATGCTGCCAGTGCTGATTGCGCCCGGCTTTGCGGCTCTCGGGCGGCGGCGGGAAGGCTGGATCTCCCTGCAGCCACTCCGGCACAATGTAATAATAAAACTGCTTCGACCACAACAGTCCCGCCAGCGCCTGACGCTGGATTTGCGCCTGCACCGGATTGGCTGCGATGATGGTTTGGTAAAACTCATCCGCCTCCAGGATCCGCTGCGTAAAGACATCATCAAACGCCGCAGTCGTTGTCAGCGCTTGTTCAGACAGGCGCAGCTTCAGCGTCACACATCCACCCGCAGGAATGTTCAGCCGGTACAATGCGGCTGCCTTAGTGCCAGTTTGCGCCGGATTCACCGCACCAGCTTCACCATCGATCACGTAACGGTGAAACGCGTCCTTGGTAAAAGGCGTGGCATCGGGCGCATCAAACAGCAGCTTTTGATTCGTTTCGTTTTCGGTGAAAAGCCACTGCGGCCGCACCCCGTCACTCGAGGTCATGGCCTGCAAACGATGCTGGCCAAGATCGTCCGCCATCGGAGATTTCAAATCCCGATGCGTCGCTTCCACCATGCCGTCCACGAGCCTGAGCTGCGGGCGTTCAGACCCTTCTTCCCAGGACCAGGTGTTGCGATACCAGAGCGTGGGCAGCACATCCAGCGCCGCTGCCTCCGGGCCGCGATTGTGCACCGTGATGCGGATGCAGATGTCCTCAGCCGCCGCCTTGGCATACTCCACAAAGACATCGAAGTAGCGTTCTTCATCAAAGGCCGCCGTGTCGGTGATTTCAAACTCAGGATCAGTCAGCCCTCGCCGCGCATTTTCATCTACCAGCTGCTGGTAGGGGAACTCACTCTGCGGGTACTTGTACAACGCCTTCAGGTAGGAATGTGTCGGCGTGGAGTCGAGGTAGTAATACAGTTCCTTCACGTCCTCGCCGTGATTTCCCTGCGGGCCGGTTAGCCCATAGAGACGCTCTTTGAGCATGGGGTCGTGGTGATTCCACAGCGCCAGCGCAAAGCACAGACGGCACTGGCGGTCGGTGATGCCCAGCAGCCCATCCTCCCCCCAGCGGTAGGCGCGTGAACGGGCCTGCTCATGCGGAAAAGAAGTCCACGCCTCACCATCCGCCGAGTAGTCCTCACGCACGGTGGACCACTGCCGCTCGGCCAGATACGGCCCCCAGCGCTTCCAGTTGGCATTTCGCTCGCGGTCAGCACGCAGGCGTTCATGTTCTGGAGTGATGGCGGACATGCGTGTGAGTGTTTAGTCCATGCCCACAGCAGTGCAAGCAGCCGTCAGAGCAGCTGAGCTTCGGTCTCCGCCTTGAATTCCTCAAGCAGCGCCTTCAACTGCTGCGAGGTGTACCGGGCTTTGACCGCCGCGATGGCCTCGTTCGCCAGTTCGTCGCAACGCTCGTTGTCGGTGTGTCCGGCATGTCCCTTGACCCAGTGCCATTGGATCTTGTGCATCGCTGTGGCGGCATCGAGTTCACGCCAGAGATCGGCGTTTTTCACCGCCTGCTTGGTGCTGGTGCGCCAGCCATTGCGCTTCCATCCTGCGATCCATTGGCTGATGCCCTGCCGCACGTACTGCGAATCCGTGTGGAAGTCGATCTGGCAGGGCTCCTTGAGAATGCGCAGCGCCTCGATCGCCGCCTGCAGTTCCATGCGGTTGTTCGTGGTGGCCGGCACGCCGCCCTTGAGTTCTCGCACATGCTTCCCATACGCCAGCACCGCAGCCCAGCCACCCGGGCCAGGATTGCCGTGGCAGCCACCATCGGAATGAATGAGTACTTTCTTCACGCCGGCGTCTGGTTGGAGTCTGCCGCCGCCCACGCACGCATGCGCCGGTCAATGAAGAAAGGCACAAACGGCAGCAGCGAGGCGATAAACACTAGCACCGCACGGCTGAACGGCCACCCCGTGTTCATCAGCACCCGCCACAGCGCAAAGCAAAAGACCACAAACAATCCGCCATGGATGGAGCCGCAGATCCTCACCGCCAGCGGCATGCCCCAGAAATATTTCAATGGCATCGCGATGCCCAGCAGAATCAAATACGAAATGGCTTCAAGCAGGCCGACGCTGCGAAGAAAGGAGACGGGGTGTTTCATCACGGGGCTGTAGCACGGGTTCTCAGTTTCTCGAAAGCAAAAACTCCGACCGCCCTGCGACGATCGGAGTTTTGAAACGAATTCGAGTACAGCTTACTTCTTCCGCAGCTCTTTCTTCTTCAGGTCGTTGTACAATTCGAAAGCCTTGTTCGCATTCAGCCCACCGTGGACGACGCCATGCACCGCCTGCATCATGGAGACAGGAGCGTCGCTCTGGAAGATGTTACGTCCCATGTCCACGCCGCTGGCGCCCTGCTTGATGGCGTTGGCGCACATCTTCAGCGCGTCGAGTTCAGGCAGCTTCTTGCCACCCGCGATCACGATCGGCACCGGGCAGCAGCTCGTCACCGTGTCGAATTCTTTCTCGGTGTAGTAGCACTTCACCACGTTCGCGCCCAGTTCCGCCATGATGCGGGTGGCCAGGCGGAAATACTGCGGCGTGCGCGCCATCGCACGACCCACGGCGGTCACGCCCATGACGGCGATGCCGTAGCGGCTGGCCGCGTCCACCAGATCCGTCAAATTCTTCAAAGACTGGCGCTCATACGCGCTGCCGATGAAGACCTGCACAGCCAGCACACTGGCGTTGAGGCGGATGGCTTCTTCGATGTTGAGCGCGGTGCTTTCGTTGGAAAGAGGCTCAAAGCCGGGGCGGGCAAACTTGGCCTTCTTGCCGTCGATCTCGCCTTCCCACTCTTCCATCGGGCTGATCATCGAGGTGCCGCCGGAGGCGCGCAGCGCGATGGCTTTCGTCGTCGAAGCAGGGATGACAGAACGCTGGATGCCACGGGTGAGCATCAGGCAGTCGGCATACGGGGCGAGGGGCAGGATGGTCTGGTCCACGCGCTCCAGGCCGGTGGTCGGCCCCTGGAAATAGCCATGGTCAAAGGCGAGCATCACGGTGCGGCCGTCCTTGGGGTTGAAGACCTTGCTCAGGCGGTTCTTGAGGCCCCAGTCATACTGGTGGCAGCCCTTGAGGAAGAAGCCGGGGGCCTCCTGGGGGACGTCGGTGAAAAATTCCTTTTCCTTCTTGTCTGCAGCGCTGGTTTGGATGTCGGCCATGGTAATTTCAGGGGTACGGGTTAAACGGGGCGCAGGATGAGCGCGAATCGGCCCTGCGCAAGCACATTGCCAGAGCTTGCAAAACCCTTCTGCCTGTGGATTCTACGCACCCCATGTCCGCGAATCTACTCATTTACCTTGATGGCAAACTTGTTCCTGAATCCGAGGCGAAGATCTCCGTCTTCGACCACGGCCTGCTTTATGGGGATGGCGTATTCGAAGGCATCCGTATCTACAATGGCCGCGTGTTCCGCCTCACCGAGCATCTCCATCGCCTCTACGACTGCGCCAAGGCCATCTGCCTCACCATTCCCATCTCGTTTGAGGAAATGGAAAAAGCCACGCTCGACACCGTGGCCGCCAACAATCTGCGCGACGGCTACATCCGCCTTGTCATCACACGCGGCGTCGGTTCCCTCGGTTTGAATCCTTACCAGTGCCCAAAGGCCAGCGTCTTCATCATCGCCAGCAGCATCACGCTGTATCCGGCAGAGCGTTATGAAAAGGGCTTGGAGCTCATCACCTGCGGCACCCGCCGTCCAAACTCCGCCGCACTCAGCCCCCAGGTCAAGAGTCTGAACTACCTCAACAACATCATGGCCAAGATCGAGTGTCTGCAGGCCGGCTGTGACGAGGGCATCATGCTCAACGATCAGGGCTTCGTCTCCGAATGCACCGGAGACAACGTCTTCATCGTGAAAAACGGCAAGGTTACCACCCCGCCGATCTCTTCCGGCGCGCTGGACGGCATCACCCGCCGTGCCGTCATGGAAATCCTTGCGGAAATGGGCCGCCCCTGCACTGAGGCCGTCATGACGCGCTTTGACATCTACACCGCAGACGAATGCTTCCTCACCGGCACCGCCGCTGAAGTCATCCCCGCCGTGAAGTATGACCGCCGCCCCATTGGCGATGGCACTCCCGGCAAGCTCACGCAGGAGCTGACCAAGCGCTTCAAGGCGCTGGCAAACAGCACCGGCACTCCGGTCACCTATGCATGAGGTCGTGACGGCCGCGCCAAATCCCGGTTGGAAGATGGCGCGGTAAATGCAAGTTCCCCAAGAATGAATCAGAAGAATCCATTCGCCTGCTGCTGCAGAGGGCTGCTGCTGGGATGGTCCCTGACCGCTCTCAGCTGTTCCAGCCCGCAGCCCGTCGCGGAGAATCCACTGAGCAGCCGCGCCTGGTGGAAGGGAGATGGCGTCGTGGGCCCCCCCCGGATCGTCATCAATCTCAGCACCCAGCGTGTGCAGTATTACAAGGGCAGGGAACTCGTTGGCGTCTCACCGATTTCATCGGGGCGTGAGAGCCATGGCACCGTGACCGGATCGTACAGCATTCTGGACAAAGACATCGACCATCGTTCCTCGCTCTTCGGCTCCTACGTGGATCAGGAAGGCAATGTCGTGCAGGGAGATGTGAACACCCGCACCGACCCCGCACCTCCGGGCACAAAGTACATCGGTGCCAACATGCGCTACTTCATGCGCATCGTCGGCGGCATCGGCATGCATGAGGGGTATCTGCCGGGGTATCCGGCCTCGCATGGCTGCATTCGGCTGCCCACCAAAATGGCCGCCATCTTTTTCAAGGAAACACCGCCGGGAACCCCTGTCCAAATCATTGGTGAAAGCTCGCTCGCCGCCACCGAAAGCGCGATTCCCATCGGCGTCGAAACGATCGTGGATGTGGCTTCGAGGGAGTCCAAACCTGCGGCCCAAAAAGCTGAGGCGGCATCCGCTGCAGAAGCGAAGTCGAAGCCCGCAGCCAGGCCAAAAACGACGGTGCGCCGCGCGATTGTGGATGCCAGCAAGCCTTCATGGTTCAAATGGACGCGACGCCCCCCGCGTGGATCCACAATTTATCTGAACGAGTAACTCGTTCGAATCCGAAATGTAAACCGAACTTCCAAGTTCGGCGAAAGGCAACGAACTTGAAGGTGGCTTATTCAGGCCCCTCTAAAGTCGGCAAGGGGAAGGGTGGAGATTTCGGGGGCGCACTTTGGCCTCCGCAGGGACCTGAATAGTGACCTTGGAAATTAGACCGGTTCTCAAAAAGATTGTCGTTTTGATTCGGCGAGCGCAGCGGCCCCAGTGGCAAGGAGAGTGCGCCGCCTGCTATTTGAAAATAACAGGCAAGCGCGCGACGCTGCCAATGGGGCCGCTCCGCCGCCGGGCAAGGTGACTAGATTTTTGAGAGCTGGTCTAGGTTTACTTCACCATGATCCACCCCACCAAAATGAGAATGGGCAGCAGCATGGGAATGGAAAAGCGGAATAGATATCCCAGGAACGAGGGCGCATGCACCTTGGCCTTGTCGGCGATGGCTTTGACCATGAAGTTCGGCCCGTTGCCGATGTAGCTGCCCGCTCCAAAGAAGACAGCCCCCAGTGAGATGGCGATGAGATGCGGCGCGTGCTCGGTCGCGAATGTCATCACGTCAGCATGGGAGTCGACGGAGAGATGCTGCTGGCCCATCGAGGCCGCGAGGAAGGAGAGGTAGGTGGGGGCGTTGTCCAGGAAAGCAGAAAGCGCGCCCGTCGTGAAATAGTACTGCATGGGCGAGCTGATTTGCAGCGCCTCACCGCTCTGCAGGATCTGCAGCGCCGGGATCATGGTGAGGAAGATGCCGACAAAAAGATACCCGACCTCCTTCACCGGACCGAAGTTGAAGTCGTTCGCCTCATGCACCTCCGGCTTGGTGGTGAAATAAGAGGCCACGGCGGCGGCAAACATGACCAGGGCGGGAACGGAAAACACGCCCAGCACGGTGGTCTCCTGCACACTTTTAGGCAGGAAGACCGCCGCCAGCACAACGCCGAGCCAGGCAACGTTCAGCAGGCCGCGGAAGTACCAGTCTTCATGGGCGGTTTCCGCGTCACGAATCTGTCTGGGAATGCGGGAAAAGTTGCGCTTGTCGAGAATGAAGAAGACTCCGAGCAGCAGCGCCAGCGCCAGCACCCATGCCTGCCAGCAGTGTTGCAGCACCCAGAAGAACGACACCCCGCGCAGGAAGCCCAGGAACAGCGGCGGATCACCGATCGGCGTAAGGCTGCCGCCCACGTTGCTCACAATGAAGATGAAAAAGACAATGTGGAAGCCCGTGATGCGGAACTTGTTCATCTTGATCCACGGGCGGATTAGCAGCATGGAGGCACCCGTGGTGCCGATAAAGTTGGCCAGCACAGCTCCGATCAGGAGGTAGAGGGTGTTGATGAACGGAGTGGCCTCGCCTTTGACTCGGATGTTGATCCCGCCGGAGATGACGAACAGGGAGCCCACCAGCGCCATGAAACTGACGTACTCCTGCGCGGCGTGGTGCAGCGGGTGCCAGTCGTGTTGCACTAAGGCGTAATAGGCGGCGGTCACCAGTCCCAGTGCCACCGCCACCTTCGGGTAATGATGCTCCCAAAAGTGCGCCGCAAACAGGGGCATCAGCGCGATGCAGAGCAGCAGAATGGCAAACGGTGCCAGCATTCCCATGGGAGGCAATACGGCGTGAGCTGGGGCGTTGGCGAGGATGAACATACAACGGGGTATGGTTGGAGGTGTTTACACGTGCATCAGCGCAATCGGCGGGCCGAAAGCTGTAAAATCTACTGGAGCAAGGCCTGGAGGACTTACTCCGGACGGCGGTCCAGAATGCCCTTGGCTTTCTCAAGTTCACTGATCGCCCAGTCGCTGACTCCGGGTTCATCCGTGTCTACCGACCCAGTGATGTGCATCCGGCGGATGTAATATTTGTCCATGAACGCCACGATCTTTTCTGAAACTCCGAGGATGCCGCGATGCACGTGAAGAACGGGCTTTTTCAGCTTTCGGGCGGTGCTGACGGCCTTCTGGGCGGTGCCTGTGGCCTTGGTGGCGAGGGTGAAGACCAGGGTCGCTTCCGCATCACGCACGTTGGAGCTGACGGCCTCGATCACGTTTTCCGTCTCGCCTTCCTTGAGCTTGTAGCGCGGATCCAGCGGTTCCGCAGATCCGAGGATGCCCTTGGGGCACCAGCCGCCGTGCGGGCATTCGTATTTCAACGCCCACTCCAGAGCGGCGCGTTCGACGCCCATCTGAGCGCCGGTGATGATGACAAGTTTGAAAGCCATGGAACGTTCAGAAGAAATCAGGACAGCCTCTACGGCAAGCACGATCTCGCTTTATTCCAGGTTGCGTCCCAGCATCAGGTCCAGATTGCGCTCCACAATTTCACCCATGGATTTGCACGACTCAAAGAGATGGGAGCTGTGGTACTGACCCAGTTCGGAACGGAGCTGGACGACCTTTTCGAAGGGCTCCACCGCATTGTTCTTCATGCAGTGCAGCAGGGCGGTGATCCGCTGGTGCTCCGAGAGGTAGCGGCGGGAGATGAGGCTGCGTTCCTCCTCCTGGTACTGCTTCATCGTGGGGAAGTTCAGGCATGAAGAGCACAGCTGGACGACGGGGTTGTTCTCCTTGAAGAACTGCGGCAGGTACAGTCTTTTGCGCCCTTCGTAGCTCTGCTGGTCAAAGTCGATGGCACGCACACGGTACTGCACCTCCTCAAAGTCCGGCGTCATGTCCACCACATAGTTGTAGCTGCGCATGTCACCGAGAAGCCGGATGAAGCAGCGCTCGCTGAATTTCACGAACTCCTTGGCCAGGCGCACGCCGTTGAAGTCTGGGCGCTGGAGGTAGTCGCGGATGAAGGCGTCTCCCGGCACCCCGGCGATGTGCTCCTCCACCAGGGTGCCTCCCCTGTGCATCAGGTAGTTGATGCGGTTCGGGGAGAGCAGGTGCTCCAGCTCCAGGCCATAGACACGGGAGGCGTCCGCCGTCTTCACGTAAAAATGGTCATAGTTGTCATTGTACTGATTCACCACACGGACACGGAACGGGCGGGAATTGCCAAATTCACAATAGTCCACTCGCTCGACGAACAGATGCGGCACCGCGTGGAAGTCACCCGTGCGCAGCTGGGAATAAATGCTGGTCAGCTTGGGGTACAGCTCCTGCTGCAGCTCGCGCGGGTACAGCACGCTGCTCCAGTAGGTGGCATTGCCCTCCTTGTCGAAGAGCGGGTAGCTTTCGGAGAAGTTGCGCAGTTCATCATACTGCGTGGGCAGCGAGTAGCAGCGCCCGAACTGGTCGAGGTACTCGATCAGTTCATCGGTGACCGGAATGAAGTTTTTGCGCTTGGTGATCTCGTTCATGCCGGCGCTGTGTCGCACTTCGCGTTCCAAGTATCAAGAAGGGAAGCGGCATCAGGTCGGAGCATTGGGCGCATTGCGGCTTGATTCTCGGTGCCGGTTTGTGCATCTTCCAGGCTGTGTTGTCTCCTGCGTGAAGCTTCTCCACCATCAGCAGTTGCGAGAGTGGTCAAAACTTCGCTCCTGGCGGAATTTCGGCTGGCTCGCGCTGGATTACGCCTGCGTGCTGCTGGTCGCCGGATGCGCGGTTGGGTTTCACATCGTTTGTCAGGAGCAGGGATATTACTGGGCCTGGGAGCTGCCTGTAGTGCTGCTGGCGGTGTTTCATCTGGGCATCCTCCAGCATCGCATCGCTCTCATGGGGCATGAGGCTTCCCATGGCCTGCTGCTGCCCAGCCGGGTCTGGAATGACCGGGTGGCGAACCTCCTTTGTTTTTATCCGCTTTTCTCCGACATCCGCCTCTACCGCAAACGCCACGTGGGGCACCACCTGCATCCGAATGATCACGAGCAGGATCCAAATTTGTTCGGGGGCAAGGTGGAGCGCATCTGGGCGAAGTTTCCCATGGGGAAGCTCAAGTTCGCTCGTTGCTTCTACCTCATGTTTTTCTGGCCGCCGTTCGTCCTGAGAAACCTGCTGGACTTGTTTTTGACTCTGTCAGCTGGGACTCAGGGGGCGGCAGGCACGGTAGCCAGAAAGAGCCCCCTGCCACTGCTGGGGCGGATCTGGTTCATCCTCTCATCCCTGTTGCTGGTTTCTTGCGTAGCGTTCGGCGTACGCAGCTGGCCCCTGCTGCTCTGCATGACTGCACTCGCGGTATGCGTCTGGGCTTGGCATCCAGCTCAGGCCTTCAGCGCCGAGGGCGGGATGACACCCAAGGTGCTGAAACAGAACGCCCTGCAAAAGCTCAGCTTCAATGCCATGCTGCTGCTCGTGGTGGGAGTGCTGAGCGAGCGGTTTGGCGGCCAGGTGGTCGTGGCTTTTATCGTGCTGTGGGTCTGCCCGCTGATCTATGTGTTTCCATACCTGATGCTGCTGCGGGAAATCTACCAGCATGCCAATGCTGGCACCGAGGACTTGGACAACTCACGCATCATGCATGTGGACCCTTTCACGCGCTGGGCGCTGCTGGGCTATGGCAATGACTATCACCTGGCGCACCATCTCTATCCAAACATCCCGCATGACCGCCTGGCGGAAGTTCATGACGCGCTGCTCCGGGAGTCCGGCGACTACGCAAAGGCAGTGGCAGAAAGCTATGGCGTGGTTCAGGCGCCTCCAGGCAGGCGTAGCATTTTGGATCTATTGGCGCGGTGAGGGCGGACTTCAGGTCTCGGCAGCCGGCAGAAAGCCGATGCTTGAAAGGTGCTCCAGGTAGAGCTGCATGCGGGCCTGGTCCACCTGCGGGCAGGTGACATCGCTTCCTTGGAGATCCTGAAGGGTGTTGCGGCAGAATTCGGCGGATTGACCCTGCACGAGATTGGCAAGAAGCACCTGCCGTGGAATGAACATCTGGTAAACGGCAATGGGGTTTTGCTGCATGCTCAGGCCGCTCTCGATGAGCTCTGTTTCCCATTGGGCCTCCGGTACGATACGAAGCGGGTATCCGCAGGCGCGCGTGAGGTCGAGCAGCTCGCAGAAGCCCGGAGCGGCGGGGTTGATGAGGTGGTAGGTGCGCCCGGTGCCGATCAGGCTTTGCGAGAGGCGCACCATGCTGGCGGCGACGTAATCGACAGGCGTGAGCAGGCTGCTGTAGCCCGAGTCCGGACCCGAGTGCAGGGTGATGCAGGTCTTCAGGAAGAGCCAGATGACGTTGTCGGTGGGGCAGATGCCTGTCTGGCCGTCACCCACAAGGAGGCCGGGACGGTACACATGGACCGGGAGTCCGTGCGCGCGGGCCTGCAGAAACAACTGCTCGGCAACCCAGCGGCTCTGGCTGTAGCCCACGACGAGTTTGTCATGCAGCGGAAGCAGTGAATCTTCAAGCAGCGGCTGTTCATCGGTGGTTTCGCCGGCGGCGAGGACGCTGACACTGGAAAGGTAATGCACGGGCTTGAGCCTGCCTTGGGCCGCCAGCCGGATGATTTCCACCGAGCCGTTCACATTGACCGTCCTGAGCTGCGCATACGCGGCGATGTGATTAATTTGCGCAGCAGTGTGATAAATCGTGTCCACGATGGCGGCGAGTTCATCGAATGCGGCGGGCTCAAGACCGAGCAAGGGCAGCGCGAGGTCTCCCAGGACCGGGATGATGCGGGCGCGGAAGGTCTCCTCCCAGCACCCATGCTGCTGCAAATGAGCCGCGATCTGCTGCAAGGCGTCTGCAGTGTCTGTGGCACCGATGAGACAGTGCACTGTGGCTTGCGGCTGTCGAAGAAGATCGCGCAGCAGGTAGGCGCCGATGAATTCCAGGCCTCCGGTGAGGAAGATGTGCTGCGGCTGCTGGATCTGGGTTGCTGTGACGTGCCCCGGCGCGAATGGAATGTTCCAGCGGGCGAGGTCTGCATCCTGCACCATGTCATTTTCAGCAGGGACGAGTGTCGCAGATTCTGCTGCTGCGGCAGCAGTCTCGGCTTTGCCGCCGGTCAGCATGTTCAGCAGGATTTCGGTGAGCTTCTGCACCGTCGGTGCACCCCCCATCAGCAGCCCGGTGGGGATGGCGATGCCGGTCTGACCTTCGATCTGATGGATGAGTTCGACGGCCATGAGGGAGTCGATCCCGATCTCATTGAGCGGACGTTTGGAGTCGATCTTGCCGGGAGTGGTGCGGAGGATCTTGGCCACCTGCTCGCGCAGAAAGGTGTCCAAAATGCCCGGCTGGTCCGCAGGCGCGGCGCTGAGCACCGCCTCGCGCAGCCAGTTGGAATCGTCGGACTGATGTTGCCTGAGCGCGTCTTCCGTGGTCAGCAGGGCATAGCGTGGAGTCGCGATGATGGCTGGCGTCACGGAGGCCCACTTGGGCCAGTCAATGCGCGAGACCATCATCTGGCTGATGGCAGGCTGCTGCATGAGCCGGCCCAGGATGGGCAGGCTCTCCGCTGGCGTGATCCCAGACCAGCCGATGCGGGCAAAGTGCTCCTCCAATTTCTTGTGCCGCGCCACGTAACCGACACCTGCCATGACACCCCAGTTGATCGTGAGGCCCGGCAGCCCCTGCATTCGCCGATGGTTTGCCAGGGCATCCAGGAACGCATTCGCGGCGGCGTAGTTCGCCTGACCGGGACTGCCAATGATGGACGCCACCGAGGAGAACATCACAAAGTGATCGAGCGCCAGTCCCTGCGTCTGCAGGTGCAGGTTCCACGCGCCGTTGATCTTGGGCGTGGTGACCTTGGTGAAACGTTCCGCATTGAGCTGTGAGATCAGTCCGTCATCCAGCACCATCGCGACGTGGAAAACACCACTCAGTGGTGGATGCGACTGCTCGATCTCCTGCAGCAGCGCAGTCACGCTCGTAGGATCGCTCACATCGGACTTGATCACAGTGACCTCAGCGCCTGCCGCCTGCATGGCGGCCACGCCGGCACGTGCTTCATCGGTGGAGGCACCGCTGCGGCTGGAGAGAACAAGATGTCGCGCGCCTTGCTTCACAAGCCACTGCGACATGGCCAGGCCAAAGCCCCCGAGCCCGCCTGCTACGAGGTAGGTGGCATCAGGATTCAGCTGCAGCGCGGCATCTGGTGTGTCGGCGCTCAGCGAGACCCTGGCATCCGCCATGGTGAGCACCACTTTGCCGATCTGACGTGCCTGCGTGATGTAACGGAAGGCATGCGCCGCATCAGCCAGCGCAAACGAGCGGTAGGGCAGCGCTGGAAGCTTGTGCGAGTTGAACAGCTTTTTCAGGCTGCCCATGATGGACTTCGAATTCCGCGGATCGAGCGCATGACCGAGGTCGATCGCATGATACGAGAGATTATGGCGGAAGGGGAAGAGCCCCACCTTGGTGTTGCCATAGATGTCGCGTTTGCCGATTTCAAGGAAGCGGCCGTACTGGCGCAGCAGCGAAAGGCTCTGATGGATGGCCTCGCCCGCCAGCGAATTGAGCACGAGATCCACTCCCTCGTTGTTCGTGATGCGCATGACCTCGCCGGCAAAGGCCAGCGTGCGTGAATCCAGCACATGTTCCACGCCTTGCTTCTTCAAGAATGCGCGCTTTTCCGCGCTGCCTGCGGTGGCAAAAATCTCCGCACCAGTGGCCTTGGCGATGCGCACCGCCGCCTGACCCACTCCACCCGTGGCGGCATGAATGAGCACACGTTCACCCTTCGTCATGCGCCCCTGATGCGTCAGCGCATAGGAGGCGGTCAAATACGTGACCATCATCGTGGCCGCCTCTTCCATCGTGAGATGCGCGGGCTTGGCCAATACCGCATACTCGACCGTGGTCACGTGCGTGCCGAAGCACCCGGCGGCGAGCGCCATCACTTCGTCCCCCGGTTTAAACTGCGTCACATTGCTGCCCACTCGCACGATGCGTCCGGCACATTCGTCACCCAGCAGCATGGCATCCGCAGCTTCGGCGGGATAGATGCCCAGCGCCTTCATCACATCGCGGAAGTTCAGCGCCGCGGCGCAGATTTCGATCTCGACTTCATTCGGCCCGGGTGCGCGGCGCGCCTTCGCTCGGAACACCAGCTTGTCCAGTGAACCAGGTTTGGCAGACTCGAGCCGGAAGCACTGTTCAGCGTTGAGTGTGGATGTCGAAGTCTGTGCCAGATGGTCCAGCGAGCCATGCACCAGACGGTGGGCATAACGTGCCTCACCGCGCCAGGCGATCTCGGTTTCCTCATCCGCATGCAGCACTTCGTTAAGCAGGATGGCCGTGTCATTCTCACCTGCGACGCCGAGATCTATCGTGCGGCAGTGCAGGTCCGGATGCTCGCTCATGACCACGCGGGACATGCCGTGCAGCGGTGCTTGTGTGAGGGAGAGCGTAGCAGTTTTTTCGCCGGCTGGCTGTGCGCCACGTGTGACGAACCACAGGCCGGGCAGCGTGGAAAGTCCCGCCGCATTCAGCGCCTGCACTAGGTAAAGCGGGCTGTGGCAGACCAGTGTTTGAGCTTCGGCAATCTCTGCCGTCGTGACGTCTGCACCTGCCGGCGCATCGAGACTCCAGAGATGGATGACTCCACGCAGCGTGCCGGTTTGCAGGAGTTCAGCGACCAGTCGGGGGTAGTCCTCCGCCGCTGAGGCGCGGAGCTCGGTTTCATCGGCGGAGATTCGCGCGAAGGCGTCCGCCGCCTTGACCACAAGGCAGGTGTCGCCACGTTGCCGCAGCTCATGCGCGAGCGATTGCGCGACGCCGCTCTTGTCTGCAAACAGCACCCAGCGGCCGGGTTCGGCAGGCGCTTGATCTGCCGCAGCTGCAACTTGCGTCAGCTCCGGGCCGCGCGCGAGCAGGACGACCTGCCCGCTCTCACTTGGGTTCGCGGCATCAGCCACGGCTTCCACGGAGGCGAAGCCTGCCGCAGAGAGCAGCTTCTCCCAGTCGGCGGATGGCAGCAGCGGATGATGCGCACGCAGCGCTGTGTCCTGAAAGCTCCACCAGCGCGCATCCGTTCCGCATACCAGATCATGCCAGGGCGTGGCTCGCTCCAGCTCCAGGGCCATGAGCAGGCCTCCGGAGGCGAGCATCTGGCGCACCTGCTCCAGGGACTGCTGCACGTTCTTCGTCAATGACAGCGCGTTGGAAACGAGAATGATGTCAAACCGCTCGTCGGCAAAGCCCTGCTCCGCCGGCGGGAGATCAAGGTCCAGCACGCGGTACTGCACCGATTGATAATCGCTGAATTTCTTCCCGGCCTGGTCAAAGTGGCGGTCCGAGACATCCGTGAAGCAGTACTCCACACCCGCCTGCGGCAGGCGCGGCAGCACGCTGGCGGTCACGCCGCCGGTGCCTGCGCCGATCTCCAGGATGCGTGCGCGCCGCCCCTCGGGAAGCTGCGCCAGCGCAGCGCTGACGGCTTCACCTAGCACGTGGTTGTACACACGCGTGAAGACAGAGGCCGCCTGAAAGTGCTCCAGCATGTTGGCGGAGAGCACGCCTGCGGCGTCGCCCTTGCCGCGCAGCACATCGGCCAGTCCCTCGGTGCAGCGGTCCAGCAGGATGAGTTCCGGATGAAAGGCAGGGAAGTGGAAGACGAGATCCTGCCACAGCTTGTCCCGGTTCAGTGCGGCCGGTTTGGCCGTGACCGTCCATGCCGGTGTTTCGGCAGCTGGCAGAGATTCCAGCCAGCCGTCCGGCTCCAGCAAGGTCAGCAGGCGCTGCACAAACCGTTCATGCGCGGGCTGCACCTTGGTGCGTTTCAGCAGTGCGGGCAGCGTGAAAGTTTCGCCGGGTTTGGGGCGCCAGCCGAGCTGCTTGAACACCGCGAGAATGGAACTGCGGCACAGCTGCAAAAAGCGCGGCTCCCACTCCTGATAGCGCGCGTTCATGCCGAGCTCCTTGCTGAAATCAGCGGCACTCACTCGCAGCTTTGCAGCCAGTTCGGCGTTGTCTGGCAGGTAGTCTGCAGGCGCTTGCGCGCCACGTACGGCGGAAAGTGGCTTCAGCTGCCACTCGGACTGGTACAGCCAGTCGGCCTGCGCACCGGATCCGGGTGCGCTGCTCATGGCGGTGTGCTTGCAAAGGAAGTCCGTGATCTCCAGCAGCACGTTGCCCTCGTCATCGAGGATGAAGAGATCAATGACGATGATCTTCTTCGCGATCGCCTGCGTCCTGCGCACATAGGCCCACACCTTGGCGCCGGGCCTGGTGTGGCAGCGGATGCGCTCCATGCGCGCCGGAAGGTAGAGGCCGTCCGCCGGAATGGCGATCGTCGGATGGATGCACGCATCCAGCAGTGCCGGATGAATAATGTATCGGTCCATCTCCGCCACCACAGCGGCGGGCAGTTCGATGCGGCCCAGGGCTTCATCCTGGCCCGCCCAGACATGCGTCAGCGCCTGGAATTGCGGGCCGTAGTGCAGCTCTGCACTGGCCGCAGATTGATAAAAAGTTGGGCCGTCGAGTTCCGACACGCAGCGCTTTTGGATGGCTGCAAGATCAAACGGTGCTGGCTGTCGGCGCTCGGGCTCGGCGCGCATGCGTCCAGTGACGTGCTGCATCCAGTTCGGCGGCTCCTCGGTGATGGAGCTCTTGATGACGAAAGTGTTTTCATCCGGCTGGCAGGTGATCTGCATCAGCGGCACTTCATCCCCCGCAGGCAGGATGCAGCCGCGATGGATTTCGAGCTCTTCGATCAGCACCGGTTTGTCCAGGTGCAGTTCGCGGCCGGCCGCCAGCGCCATCTCCACATAGCCTGCGCCGGGAAAGATGAGGTGCTGGCCCACGCGGTGGTCCTTCAGCCAGGTCAGCACGTTTTTGTTCAGCGCAGTTTCCCAGCTGGGCTGAAAGCCTTGCAGCGTCAGTTTGAGCAGCGGATTGAGCTGCGGACGCGTCCGCAGATTCATCGAATACGCGGGTTCATGCCAGAAGTGCTCCTTCTGCCAGGGATACTCCGGCAGGTGCAGCGCGGAGCTTGCCTGCGGGTAGAGTCCCTGCCAGTCCACCCCATGGCCGTTCACATGCAGCGCGCCCAGCGTGCCCAGCAGCGTGGCCCGCTCTGGCTTCTGGCGCCGCAGCGATGGCAGCACCAGGCCGAGTGCCTCTGCTGTCGTGAGGCATTCAGACATGGAATTGGACAGCACGGGATGCGGGCTGATCTCAAGAAAATGCGTCTGTCCTGCGGCGATCACCGCATCAATGGCCGGGGCAAAGAGCACGCTCTGCCTCACATTGCGCCACCAGTACTCCGCGTCGTAGTCGGTGCCTTCGGCCAGCTTTCCGGTGACGGTTGAGAAAATTTTGATCTGGCCCGTCTGCGGCTGCAGACCGGCCAGCGACTCCGCCAGCTCCTCCCTCACCGGGTTCATGTGGGCGCTGTGAAAGGCGTAGTTCACCGGCACATAGCGCACAAACAGCCCGCGCTTCTCCACCCCTTGGAAGATCTCATCCACCGCGTCGCTGTCACCCGAGATGGACACCATCTTGGGGCCGTTGACTGCGGCCAGCGATGCCCTCTCGCCATACGGGGCGATGAGGGCCACGGCCTCTTCACGCGTCAGCGCGGCGGCGATCATCTTTCCGCGCAGCGGCGTCTTCTCCATACACCGTCCGCGATGGTGGATCACACGCACCGCCTCTGGCAGGGACAGCGCCCCGCACACATGCGCCGCAGCGACTTCCCCCATGCTATGGCCTACCACAGCATACGGGCACACACCCCAGGACTGCCACAGCGCCGCCAGCCCCACCTGCAGCGCAAAGAGCGCCGTCTGCGCGATCTGCGTTTCGTTCAGCCTGGTGGTCTTTTCATCACGCCGCAGTTCATCCAGCAGCGAGCACCCGCCGAGCTTCAGCAGTTCATCATGGCAGCTCTGAATGACCTGGCGAAACACCGGCTCCTGTTCCAGCAGTTCACGCCCCATGGCCCACCACTGCGGCCCCTGTCCGCTGAAGACAAAGACGAGGCGGGCGTTTTTGACCGGCTGGCCCACGTTGAGCCCCGGCGCCTGCTCTCCATTCAAAAAGGCGCTCAGCACGGCGCTCATCCCGGCACGCGTGCTTGCCACCGCAGCCAGACGAAATTCATGGTGCGTGCGCCTGCGGCTGGCCGCAGCGCAGATGTCGCTCAGAGACAGCGATTCATCCGCCGAGTCCAGCAGGGCGCGGAAAGACTCGGCCACGGCCAGCAGCGCGGCGTCTGAGCCGCGTGCGGAGAGCGGCAGGATGAGTTCCGGCTTTTCCCCGGAGGGGGCGGAAACGGGGGCCTGCGCGGCAGGTGGCGGTGCCGCTTCCAGCACGGCGTGGGCGTTCGTGCCGCCAAAGCCAAAGGAATTGATGCAGGCCAGCAGTCGGTGCTCCGCGTCCCGCTTCAGCGGCGTGGCGGTCACAGGCACCCTCAGTCGCAGGCGTTCAAAGTTCAGCGAAGGATTCGGCGTGTTGAAATGCAGATTCGGCGGCACCATCCCGTGCTTCAGGCACAGCGCCACTTTGATCAGTCCTGCGATGCCTGAGCCCGCCTCCAGATGCCCGATGTTCGTCTTCACCGATCCAAGCAGGCAGTCATCTCCGGCCTGACGCCCGGCACCGAGGATCGTGCCCAGGGCGCTGCCTTCGATGAGATCGCCGATGGTGGTGCCTGTGCCGTGCGCTTCGGCATACTGGATTTCATGCGGAGACACCCCTGCGAGTCGGCAGGCCGTGGCGATGAGTTCCTGCTGGGAGCCACGGCTCGGCACCGTCATCCCGGACGTACGCCCGTCTTGATTGACCGCAGTACTGCGGATGACGGCATAGATGGGGTCTCCGTCCGCCAGCGCGGCGGAGAGTGGCTTCAGGCACACCGCACCGACACCTTCACCCCGGACGAAGCCGTTGGCACTGGCATCAAAGGCCTTGCACCGCCCGTCCGCAGAGAGCATGCCCATGCTGGAAAAGGCGACAAAAGGGAAGGGCGTGATGATGCAGTTCACCCCTGCGGCGATGGCGCGTGTGCATTCCTTGTTCCACAGCGCCTGGCAGGCCATGTGCACGGCCACCATGGAGGACGAGCAGGCGGTGTCCACCGCGACGCTCGGCCCCTGGAAATTCAGCGCGTAGGAGATGCGGTTGGCCGCAATGCTGGCCGCGACGCCCGTGGCGGAGTGCGGATAGGCCAGGCCACGACCTGCTGAATTCTGCTGAATGTCCCCGTAGTCATGCGTGGAGATGCCCACAAAGACCCCTGTGTCCTCGCCTTTCACGATGTCCACCTGCTGGCCCGCATCCATCAGAGCCTCCCAGGTGGCCTCCAGCAGCAGGCGTTGCTGCGGGTCGATGAACGGGGCCTCACGCGGCGTGATGCCGAAGAACCCGGGGTCAAACGTGTCGATCTCATCGATCAGCCCCGCCCACTTGGAATAGGTCTTGCCAGGCTTGCCGGGTTCGGGGTCGTAGTAAAAGCGGTGGTCCCAGCGGTCCTGCGTCACCTCGCGGATGGCATCCACCCCGCCCATGAGCATCTGCCAGAAAGTTTGGGCGTTGGTGGCTCCTCCGGGCAGGCGGCATCCGATTCCAATGATGGCGATGGGGTCGGCGGAGGTTGGTTCTGGCATGGGTTTTACTTGCTTACTTGCTCACGGTGCGGCTTGTCAAGAAACCGGCAAGGAAATAGCATGTTCTCTGGCGTTGCAATCTCATCGAGCAAGGGCTTGAACAGGGTTTGTGACCTTTTTTCATGGCTGCCGTTGCAAATTCATTCTGAATGATCACCACTCTCGACCGTAAACTGCTCCGCGACCTCGGCGGCATGAAGGGACAGGTCCTGGTGGTGAGCCTCGTCATGGCCTGCGGCGTGGCGATGATGATCGTCTCTCAAAGCGTCATCCTCAGCCTGGAGCGCACACGCGACAGCTACTACCAGCACTACCGCATGCCCGATGTCTTCGGCTCGGTCAGGAGTGCCCCCCTCTCCCTCCATGACCGCCTCAGTCACATCCCCGGCGTGGCTGCGGTGGAGCTGCGCGTGGTCAAATCAGCCCTGCTGGACATGGAGGGCGTGCAGGAGCCGGTCAGAGCGCGGCTGGTTTCCCTGCCGGACGACGGCAAACTCAATCTCAATCAGATCTTCCTCCGCCGGGGCAGACTCCCCTCGCTGGGAACCCAGCGCGAGGCCGTGGTGAGCGAGGCCTTTGCCCAGGCTCATGGGCTTCAGATCGGCGATCGCATCACTGCCATCCTGAACGGCCGCCGCGATCATCTGGACATCTGCGGCATCGGCCTCTCCCCAGAGTTTGTGTTTGAAGCACCGCCAGGGCAGACCCTGCCGGACAACAAGCACTACGGCGTCTTCTGGCTCCGCTACCAGTCCCTGGCCTCAGCCTTTAATCTGGATGGCGCTTTCAATGACTTCTGCATGGATCTGTCTCCCGGAACGCCCTCCAAGGAGGTGATCGAGGAGGTGGACCAGATGCTTGTCACCTACGGCGCCCCCGGCGCTTACGCATTGAGCGATCACTCCAGTTCAAAGCGGCTGGGTGACGAACTGCGCATCGTGCGTGCGCTCTCCCTTGCGTATCCCTTGGTGTTTCTGTGCGTGGCCGCCTTCATGGTAAATTCCGTCACCTCCCGGCTGGTGCGTTTGCAGCGGGAGCAGATCGCTCAGCTCAAGGCGCTGGGCTACACCTCCTGGCAGGTCGGCCGCCATTACCTGAACTACGCCCTTGTGATCGTGGCGGCAGGCGCGGCGGTGGGCATTTTTGCAGGCTGGAGCCTCGGGCACACCATGCTCAGGGTCTACACCCTGCTGTTTCATTTCCCTGAGCTGCACTTTCAGTTGGATCAAAAAGCGCTGGTCATGGCTCTCATCATCAGCATCGCAGCCGCTGTGCTGGGCGTGGCGGGCGCGGTGTGGCTGGCGGTCAAGCTCTCCCCGGCGGAGGCCATGCGGCCGGAGCCCCCGGCAGATTTCAAGCCATCGCTGCTCGAGCGCCTCGGCGTCACGCGCGGCACCGGGCTCGTGTTTCGCATGGCCTTGAGAAACATCGAGCGTCGTCCCGTGCAGGCCGGGTTCACCGTGGTTGGGCTGGCCTTGGCCACCGGCCTGCTCGTGCTGCCAGGCGCTCTCGCAGACAGTGTGGACCAGCTGCTGACCTACCAGTGGAATGATCAGTTCCGCCAGAACGTCATCATCTCCATGCGGGATCCCGCCTCCATCAATACATTGCATGATCTGGAGCATCTGCCCGGAGCCCTGCGCGTGGAGCCGGTGCGCGGCTTCGTCGCCACTGTCAGCAATGCTCACCATGAGCGCCGGCTTTACATCCTGGGCTTCGCCAAGAATCACAAGCTCATCCATCCGCGTGACATGCAGGGCCGGCCCATCGTGCTGCCCGGTGAAGGCCTGCTCGTTTCGAATAAACTCGCCGAAGTACTCGGCGTGAAGATCGGTGACCGTCTGCATATGCAGGTGCTGGAAGGCCGCTGCGAGCGCCAGGAGGTCACCGTGCGCGGCTTCATGGCGGACTTCTACGGCATGTCCGCCTACATGGACATCGATGCCGTCCGTCACCTCCTGCGCGAGAGCGAGACGATGACCAGCGCCTTTCTCACCGTGGACACCAACCGCTGGGACGACTTCATGCGCGAAGTCAAAAAGCAGCCCAAGATCGAATTCGCCAGCGTGAAGAAAAACGATCTCGCGGCCTTTCGCGCCTCCACCGGTCAGAGCATCGGCACCCTGCGCCAGTTGTTTCTGTGGATGGCCGTCATCGTCGCCTTCGGCGTCGTTTACAACAGCGCCCGCATCGCCCTCTCCGAGCGCGGTCGTGATCTCGCCACCCTCCGCGTCGTTGGCCTGACCAAGCGCGAAGTCGCAGGCGTGCTCCTCGGAGAGCTCACGCTGCTCGTGCTCGTGGCCCTGCCCATAGGCCTCGTCTTTGGCAGCATCCTCGCCTCCTATGTCATCAGCGCCGTCAGCAATGAGACCGTCCGTCTGCCGCAGTACATCAGCTCCATCACCTATGCCAATTCCGTGCTCGTCGTCCTGGCAGCAGCCGGTGCCTCCTTCACCATGGTCAGCTTCATGCTCCACAAGCTCGATCTGATAAGCGTGCTCAAAGCACGTGACTGATCAATCAACGCGCCGGCGTCGATCAACGCGCCAGTGTCTTGGAGTGCGGTGGCAGAGATGCAAGGCGCAAGCCTGCATCGTCGACACCGCTTTCGCGGGGTGGCCGCGTGTCCTTCTCACTCAGTCCGTCCTCCGGCCTTTATCAAGCCTGTTATCAATCAACACGCCAGCGTCTCGGAGTGCGGTGGCAGAGAAGCAAGCCTGCACCGCTTTCGTGGGCTGCGGTGTATCTGCGCTCCACCGGTTCCCAGACTCTGACGCGCTCGCATTCTTGACATGAACGCCACTCAGTCGAGGCCACGTCTCTCCAATCAAAAAGCACCCCGGAGCGCGGACTTCCAGTCCGCAGCACTCCGCCATCACCCACCTCCCCGCACGTCCAGCACGAGAGGATCATCTGGATCCCTCCACGCGCCACCTCATAAAATGCCACACAAGAATGGCACTCGGTTAAGCCCGCATTCCCTTCGTAGCTTTAGCGAAGAACGGGCGCCTTCTTTGCACCCGCGCTCACCAGCAGCGTTCTCAACGCCCCTCCGCTGCTACGAGCATCCGCATAATCCCAAAATCCACGAACGATGCCCTCCCCCGAGGGCCATTCATGCCTGGCATTATTCAGAGCATAACGGCGCAAATCGTGGGTGTCCCATCCATGCTTGACCCCCTCAGAGCTCCACAATCGCATCTGTTTTTGCAAACCACGCGCATGGTCGTATCCATACGGCCACATGCTCACCCCGCTCGATCTCAAACTCTTCCGCGATCTCGGTCGCATGAAGGGCCAGATCGTGGCGGTGAGCCTCGTGATGGCCTGCGGACTGGCGATGATGATCATGACTCGCAGCATCGTGCTCACCCTGGAAGGCACCCGGGACGCCTACTACCAGCGCTACCGCCTCGCGGATGTCTTTGCGTCTCTGAAGCGAGCACCGCTCTCCCTGGCGGAGCGCGTGGCGGGGATTCCCGGCGTCGCGGCTGTGGAGGCTCGGGTCGTGGTCGATGCGACTCTCGATCTCGTGGGCATGACCGAGCCCGCTTCAGCGCATCTGGTATCCCTTCCTGAAGGACGGCCGCAGACTCTCAACAAGACCTTCATCCGGCAGGGCCGCTTGCCTCAGCCCGATGAACGGCGGCAGGCGGTGGTCAGCGAATCCTTTGCCCTCGCAAACAAGCTGCAGATTGGCGACAGCCTTGTCGCCATCATCAACGGCCACCGCGACATCATCATCATCTGCGGCATCGGGCTGTCCCCCGAGTTTGTGTTTGAGGCCCGACCCGGGCAGACTCTGCCGGACAACAAACGCTACGGCGTCTTCTGGATGAACTACGAGGCCATCGCCGTGCCCTACGATCTCGATGGCGCGTTCAATGATCTCTGCGTGGATCTCTCCCCGGGCGCGCAGTCAGGGCCGGTGATGGCGGAAATCGACCGCCTGCTGCTGGACTACGGTGCACAGGGAGCCTACACCCGGCGCGAGCACAACAGCGCGCAACGTCTCGATGACGAACTCCGCGTGGTGCGTGCTCTGTCCGTGGCCTATCCCCTGGTCTTCCTCAGTGTGGCTGCTTTCATGGTCAATGCAGTGCTCGCACGGCTGGTGCGCCTGCAGCGCGAGCAGATCGCGCAGCTCAAAGCCCTCGGCTATTCCTCCTGGCAGGTCGGCCGCCACTACCTGAACTATGCTTTGGTCATTGTCGTGCTCGGCACCTTGATCGGTAGCGTGGTGGGTCGCTGGATGGGGGGCGCACTGATCAGCATCTACGATGTCTTTTTCCGTTTCCCCGCGCTGAATTTTCGCATGGACTACAGCGCCTTGGTCATCGCCTTGGTCGTCAGCACAGCGGCCTCATTTCTAGGAGTCATCAGCGTCGTCTGGATGGCGGTCAAGCTCCCACCCGCCGAGGCCATGCGGCCTGAGCCGCCCGCTGACTTCAAGCCTTCGGCCCTCGAACGCATGGGCCTCACCCGTGGCAGCGGCCCCGCACTGCGCATGGCCTTGAGAAATATCGAGCGCCGCCCCGTTCAGGCTCTCTTCACGGTCTTCGGTCTCGCCCTCGCCACGGGCCTGATGGTGCTCCCCGGTTCCATGGCGGACAGCATTGACTACATGCTCACCTATCAGTGGAACGATGTACAGCGCCAGGATGTGGTGGCGTTTTTCGCCGAGCCCGGATCCGCCGATTCGCTGCACAATCTGGAGCAGCTTCCCGGCGTGCAGCGCGCCGAGCCAGTGCGTGCCGTGCAGGCGCGCATCCGCTACGGCCACCATTCACGCAAGATCGCCGTGACCGGGCTCCCCCCCGATGCCGACCTCAACCGCCTGCTCGATGCACAACGGCGGCTCATCGTTCTGCCGGAGGAGGGCATCGTGATGTCCGCCCAGCTTGGCAAAATCCTCGGAGCCCGCATCGGGGATGTCGTTCAGGTGGAGGCCCTCGAAGGCCGGCGCGAAACCGTCGGCGTACCCATCCGTGGTTTCATGCAGGACTTCGCTGGCATCTCCGCCTTCATGGACATTCATGCGCTGCATCGTCTCATGCATGAAGGCGGCACCGTGAGCGGCGCTTACATGACCGTGGACCAGGCCCGCTGGAGTGAATTCATGCGCACGGTGAAGGACACGCCGCGCATCGCCATCACGCTCGTCAAACAGGACCAGCTCGATTCCTTTCGCAGCACCACCGGCCAGAGCATCGGCATCCTGCGCAAGCTCTACCTCGTCCTCGCCGTCGTGGTGGCCTTCGGCGTCGTTTACAACAGCGCCCGCATCGCCCTGTCAGAGCGCAGCCGTGATCTCGCCACCCTCCGTGTCGTCGGCTTCACCCAGCGCGAAGTGGCCGGTGTGCTGCTGGGAGAGCTGCTGCTGCTCATCTCCACCGCCATCCCCATCGGTCTCTTGTTTGGCAAAGGCCTCGCCACCTTCATCATCTCCAAGGTGAGCACCGAAACCATCCGCATGCCCCTCGTCATCAGCCTGCACACCTACACCATGGCCGTCCTCGTGGTCGCCGCAGCCTCCTGCGCCTCCTTCCTCGTCGTCGGTCGCATGCTCCGAAAGCTGGACATGGTGGGCGTGCTGAAGGCGAGGGATTGAGGGGACGTTCCTCCCTTCAAACGCAACCCTCCCAACGGCCCCTCCGGCTCAGCCCGGCGTCCATGCGTAGATGCCATGAGGGTAGGGCGGTTGGTCCTCCAACCGCCGCCGAACGTCCCCAGGCCTCTTTTTCGGAACTCATTTCCGGACTTCGCTCTAGCCCCGCCTCTGTGTGCTGGCCTTTACGTCGGAATCTGAACTGCCGAATATCATGAAGGGTGCTTTGTATACGCCGCAGCTAGAAGTCACCGGCGGCTATGGCCAGAAGATCTTCAGCCTTGCGGCCGGCGCTCTGCCTCCGGGCATTGCGCTGACTTCAGCAGGGCAGTTCCTCGGGGCTGCCTCTGAGACCGGCCATTACGCCTTCACCGTGCATGTCACCGATGCGCTGGGTCTGGTTAAAGACCAGGAATTCACACTGAATGTCAGTGAACCACCTCAGCCCCTGACCATCACCACGTACTCGCTGCCGAGCGGTGGCGTTGGCATCGGCTACAGTGCTGGCATTGGCGTCAGTGGTGGAAATGGTGATTACACCTTTACAGGCGGCGGAGGCATCTTCAGCGTCAGCTCCACGGGCGGCATCAGTGGCACCCCCACCGAGCCGGGCGTCTACGCCGTGAGCGTCACCGTGACCGACACCGCCGAGGGCACGGCGAGCGCCACCTTCGTGATCTCGGTGGCTGCCCCCACACTGACCGTCAGCAGCGGCGACAAACAGATTCTCAAAGTGGGAGACACACCCGAGCCGGTGACGGTATCAGTCACCGGAGGCGGCGTCGGCCTCGCCGGGGTTCCAGTCTCCATGGGCACCCAGAGCACGACCACGGATGAAGGCGGCAGCGCCACCTTCCTGCCTTCTGCTTTGATGACGGAAGGAGCGCATGACTTCGCCGTCAATGCCGCAGGCTGCGGAGCTACGGTGCAGATGTTTGCTTACACGCTACCGGCCGGCACCGGGGGAACAGTCCCCGATATTTTGCCCGGTCCGGCCCCTGAAATCCCAGTGCGCCCTGTGGAAGATGACGACGTCATTTTCGAAAGCCGCTCAGTGAGTTTCACCACCGGCACCCTGCAGGCCCATTACAGCGGCGGCATGGCCGTGGTTTATATCAATGGTCAGTTTCAGACCGTCTTTGATGGATACCACCCGCCAGACTACAACAGCAGCAAGACAATCTGGAGCACCAGTGATGGACAGTCGGGGGAAGGCACACCACCAAGCCTGGAGTCCTTGCCTTGGAGACCGGGCCTGGCCGATGGCTATGACCAAAAGTTCCCGGACACGAATGAGGGTCCAGTCGATGGCCCGGATCTTCCCGGGGGTGAAGGCGGCGGCACCATCTGGCCGGACTTTGGAACCGCCCCCTTCAAAATCGTTTACAACGGTGGCTACAATGGCAAGTCCGTGGGGCGCGAGGTAAATACTATCTCAGAGGTGCGCATGCGGCGTAAAACTGTCGAAGAAGGAGGTAGCGGAAATACCGATGAAATCATCAAGGCTTTGCTGGACGAGACCACAGAAGTTGATGAGAATGGAACGGAAAAAATCGTCGTTGCCCAAATGGAAAACTTTGTCCTTAGCGCTAATCTGATTGTCGCGGCTTCGACCATCATCAGACCCAATGCCACCACTAACAAAGCGGTGGGACAGGCTCTGAAAGAGGCAGACATCGTGCCTGATGCAGGAATGAAAGGCGTGATTGGCGACGAGGTGAAGTCAGCTAAACAAGGCAGCACAGTCAAGCATTTCGTGACGCCACAAGCCCTGCCTGTTAGTGGAGGCGGACCGCCGAACCCGCAAAATCCATTGGAATCACTCTATGTGGTATTGAAGGCCAGCGGAATTACAGCAGAACAAATAGGAGCAAACAAAAAATATCAATGGGAAGGCGGTGATCCATTTCCAAACGACCCCACAAAGCGCCTCGTGAAACGAGATGGGGCAGGTCCGCCGACTACGGTCAAAATCAAGAAGGGAACAAATACTATCGCGGTAATGATGGTTTGGGTCGTTTGGGTGGAACTGACTGCAGATATAGCTAAAAACAACAAGTCAAAACTCTTTAAGCAGAACGGCGTTTCATACCCATTAGGCTTTCAAAGCAAAGCCTTAACTACTGATGGCACCTATATTTCAGAGTTTCATATTGAATGGACTGGAAAAATTAATCCTCCTGCAATCACAGCGCCATCATATCAGAAGAACGTCGAAAGACCGGCACTGGAGGCTCAAACCAGGGTTAATGTTCCCGGGGATCCCAATGGCGTCCCTGACAATGCCTCTAACAAAGATTTTACTCAAGCAGGTTTCTCAGGATGGGATATGTCTCGAAAGATCACACAAAGACTTTACTCAAGCACAAACCAAAATGAACCCAGCTTAATAAACTCTCAAGATTGGATGCAAAAGCGTATAGATTATCCTACCGATGACTTGGAAGGGAATGATGATCGAATTAACGCCCAGGACGAAGACAGTAATCCATACTCAGAAGATGCGGGACAAATAGGTGAACTTATGCAAGTTGATGGACCGAGACGAGTATTTTACGGCAATGAATTGTATGGCTTGCCAAACACAATCCAAGTCCATTCTCAGTGGTGGTTTAAAGAGTTTGCACGGGTTCAGATCGGAGGCAAGTGGTACCGTTGTTCCAACCTCGAACCGTGGCGTTGTGATGTATGGGTGATTAACGTTGGCGGAATCTGGTATCCAAAAATCCTTGACCGAGACACTCCGCAAATGAGGGAATATGAGTTCTTTGAATTGAATAATGATGGCATTCCTTCCCCTTAAAATATTATGAAACCGTTTTTATATCTGACAATATTTTTAACGCCCATAATGGAGCTTGCAGCCTTAGCGCAGGCTCCAGTGAGCGATCACACTCTCATCACACAAGAACAAATAAAACAGACGTCTGATTGGTTGATTTCCAAACGGCATCAATACGAATCCTCCCAATTAGATTTAACCAAAGAGGATCTTGCACATATAGAAAGTATTGGCGAAAAACCCTTGCTGGCGTTCAACGTAATTAATGAGTTAATAGATCTTGCTGAAGTGAGGGAACCTTCGCCCGGCGGCCATGGTTTTTTCGCAATCCGGAGCGTGTCGCCAGTCGTGAGGACGCTCGTGAAAATCGGAAAGCCAGCGTTGCCCAAACTTGACCAAGCTTTAAGTCGAAAGGATCTTCCACTCTGGTCTCGCTTGGCGCTAAAAGATGCGCGCAGGGTGATAAACCAAGAAAAAATGGAATTGGATGAAGTCATGTATGCAGACAACATTTTAATCTCACAGCGGGAAATCCGAGAAAAGATATTTAACCAACCAAATAGCAAATCCGAGTCTATGGGATTATTACTTAATTTAGGCGTACTGCATAACGTGGAAGTTGATGTCTTCCCCGAGAAACAGTTGAAACCAACTAATAAATTAGAGGGCGTTTCAAACGCAAACAGTCCATCAAAGAACAAAGAGAGGTCTGCAAACATAAACAATGCATCACACAAAAAAGAGGTTGAGCCTGCTGGCAGTCTTTGGGTTTGGCTGGGCATCTTTATCACGTTTTCTTTACTAGCTTTGTGGTTGATTAAAATGAAAAAATAAGGCGCATCGCTTTTTTGAGTGGGTAAAAAGTCGCACGTGAGGTGTTGGAATGGCAATCTGATAGGTGTAGCAAAACGATCTATTCGGTATGGTGCCGGGCCTGAGCCAACCGAGAAAGATGCAAGAAAAAAGATGCTAGGCATGAATGGCACTCGGTTAAGCCCATGTTTCGTACGCATTGCCGTCTGGATCTTAGCACCAAAGGTGCGGCGGACTCAGTCCAAGGCGCCGCGAGGAACGAGCAAGCCCTGGGTTACCGCACCAGCCATCCGGGCAGCAAACCCAGTGCATTCTGCACACATCGAGTTCACTAGTAGCGTCATCATCGCGTCCCCGCTGCCAGAGTCGCGGAGCCCCCAAATCTACGAATGACGCCCTTAACCGATTACCAAATACGCCATGCATTGATGAATCCGTATGGTGAAAAAGATGCCGTGAAAAAGATGCCGGGCATTTAGTCGAATGGGATGGTTCAAAGTATTTACAATGCCTCTTATGGATCTTGGCACCTCCGTCACTGGCGAGCGCAGATGGCGGCAGTGGGGTGCCGGTATTCATGCGTAGCAGTCCCATCATCTTCGTTCAGTTCAAACCGTCAGCCTTTCAACGGCAGGCATGCGGCCTCTTCTCAGCTGCCTCAACCAGCTTGTCCCACCTCTTGAATCCCGCGCCTCAGTCATCTGAGGTTGCGGATTGCTTCATGGCCCTGACGCTAACAATGTGACAAGACTGTTGCCAAGCCAGGGAGTGAGGTTCAGCGCATGCAGGGCGGGGGACCGCTCGGCCACTGTTTGAATGTGAAGATTCCGTAACTTGAGCTTCCCGCCCGATGCATGCCCTTTCCGACGGTGAAATGTGTCAGCCAATCTCACAAGCATGCTCCGGCTTCGGTGCTGCTGGCCGTGCTATGCCTGCTCGCCGTCCTCTCCTTTCTGATCATCACTACCGCCGCCATGTCCCGGGAGCATGGCGAAATGCAGCAGGCCCGCACCAGCATGATGCGCGCTCGCCAGCTCGCGGAATCCGGCATTGCCGTCGCATCACACCCGCTGGTCCAGGCCGGAGATCCGCTGCTGCAAAACCAAGTGTCCGGGATCGAGCGCTATGACGTCAAGCTCACCACTGAGGAGCGCCTGCTGAACCTCAACGCCTTGCTCACCGTAGAACGTCTTCCACTGCTGGAACGCATCTTCATGTCATGGGGCCTGTCTCGGGTCGATGCCCAGGACATCGCCGCCACCTTCATGGACTGGACGGACGCCGACGATTTGAAACGCCGTCCCGGCAGCGCTGAAAGTCTGGACTACCAGCAGCCGGGTCTTCCGCCCAACCGTCCCTTCGCCAGTCTCGATGAATTGAGTCAGGTGGCCCGCGTTGAAGAATTGAATGCCGCCAGGCCCGACTGGCGCACCTGGTTCACCCTCCGCGGCAACGGCCAGCTGGACGTGAACACCGCCTCCGCCGAAATCCTGTCCGTCGTCACCGGTGCCACATTGGAAAGCGCCGGGAAACTGGTGAGCACCCGAGAAGGTCCTGACGGGGCTCCGTTGAAAAGTCTGGAAGAGGTCACCGCGATCCTTGGAATTGCGAAATCCGACACAAGTTTTCTGACTTTGTCCGGACCAACAAGGCACGTCGAAAGCATCGGCAGGGCCGGAGATGCACACTGCGGCATCGCCGTGGTTCTGGACCTCAAAGGGGGCGCTCCCCGCATGGTCGAGTGGAAAGAGTTTTCCGTGAAAGGAACCGGACTGCCATGAAGCGCAGAACCTTTCGCAATCCTTCCACGCAGTCTCTCTGCTTTCCAGGTGAAGAAACCCGCGAAACATGGATCTGTGACAACGGCATCTGGCAGCATGCAGCACCCGTCTCCGGAGGATTGATGGGGCTGGAAACCCTCGCCTTCGACAGCGCCCCCTTCTGGTGCCTAGGGGACGCTCTCCATGATGCCGTAGCCCTGCGCTGGGAGGCGCTGGGCGTGTTGAATGCCAATGCATCTTTGTGTCTGCACTGGACAATTTTGCGCAAAAATCAGCGCGCTCTGGTAGGCACTCTGGCGCTGACCGAAGAAGCCCGCTGCTCCGACGGATGGAACAACCACCCCGAAAAGTTTGAGCCCAGCGTCCGCATGCTGCCGCTGCCAGAGAATGGCATCGCCCTATGGAAGGAGCTAGGCCGCCAGGTCGTGGCCTTCACCCGTGAAGGCAGTCTGCTGCATGCCGCAGTACTGGCCTCCCGCGTTCTGGATGTGGATGCTGCGTTTGAACTGCGCGACCTCTGTGCTGTCCTCCAGGCGCATGATTTCATGGAGGCCCCCCCAGCCATCCACATCTGGACGGCCTGTGAAACCGACTTTGTCCCCCAACTGGCCTGCCTGTTTGTGGAGGCTGAGGTTTGCAAGGAACCCCGCCCTGATCCACGCCCGCCTTTGGAATCTGGTGGACTGCTGCCGCAGCAAGTGGCAGCACAGCGTCACCAGCAGCAGGCCCGGCAGGGCAGAATGCTGCTGCTGGCGGCGGTGGCCATGATGTATTTGTGTTTCTTCGGGGCCTGGTGGCTGCGCTTGCAGTGGCGGGAGCGCCGCCTGCATCAGGCAGAGACAGAACTCACCCTGCGACAGCCTGAATTTGACCGCGTCACTCAGGCGCAGGCTCACTGGCTGGCGATGGAGGGCGCCATCAATCCCGACCAGTATCCCGTGGAGTTGTTTCATCAGATCGTTTCACTGCTGCCGGAGGAAGGCATTCGTCTGAAGGAGTTTCAGATGGAGAATGGCAAAATCATCGTGAGCGGCGAAGCGACCACGGTGCAGCATGCGCTCGGTTTCAAAGGAAGGCTGGCTGCTTGCACTGCCTTGCAGAACTATGCCTGGAATTTCCCCGTGCCTTCCATTCGCGAGGACAATCGGGCGGAGTTTCGCACTGAGGGAATTTTGAATGCAGGAGGTGGCATCCATGAAGGCCAGTGAGCGGCGGCTGATCATGATCCTCGTGGTGCTCGCCGCCGTGTGCGGTGGTGTCGTCCTGTCTCAGCGTCTGCTGCGCATGCAGCATGGCATTGAGCGCCGTGAGCAGACGCTGAAGCTCCGGCTGATGGAGGCACAGGCGCTGCTGGCCGAGACGGATCTCTGGCAGCAGCGCCTCGACTGGCTGCAAGCCTCGCAACCACCGATGACCAGTGAGAACGAAGCCAGCCAGGATCTGCTGGAAGGCCTGCTGTCTTCGGCAGCGGCACAGGGGCTTGTGGTGCAGAAGAAGCAGCTGCATGAGCCGGTGAGTGAGAAGTTTTACTGCGAGGTCGGTGTGACGCTCACGGTGAAAGGCGCGCTGCCTGCGGTGTTCAGTTGGATGCATCAGATCCTTTCCCCCGAATCCTTCTGCGTGGTGACTGAACTCAAGGTGGTGCCTGACAGTGCAGATCCTGCCAGCGTGGCTGCCACCCTCCACTTCAGCCGCCTGCATGCGCCAGCCCTCGCCGAGTCTTCCAAATGATCAGACTTATGCCCCGCCCACCTTTATGAATTTCCACGTGCCAACATTACTTTTCCTCGTACTGCTTTCATTTGCCAGTTTGCAGGCGCAGATTCCGAACAGGCCCGCAGCGCGCTTTATTCTTCCACCGCCTGCTGCTTCCAGCTCTTCCGTTCCATCAACTTCTGGCGGTAATTTGATCAGCTTCACGGCCACGCCGGTGGCGGAGGTGCTGGCCGAATACTTTCGTGTCACAGGACGCAAAGTGCTGCGTGATCGCGGGATGGAGAATGCGGTGGTGACCATTGATGTGCCCGGTGAGTTCAGTGACGAGGAGTATCGCTCGATCATTGAGAAGGGGCTGCTCATGCACGGTTATGCGCTGGTGCCGAGCGGGGGGAATCTGTTCAAGCTCGTGGCCACGGAAGGTGGCAGTCTGCCGTCTGCGCAGAACGTGCCGATGATCCTGCGGCCCGAAGACCTGCCTGATGCGGACCAGGTGGTGACGCATGTGCTGCAGCTCAATCATTTGAGTGCGGAGGATGCGAGCACGGCGTTTCAGACCATCATTCCCCTGCATCCGTATGGACGGATTCTGGCCGTGCCGAATTCGCAGTCGCTGGTGATCACGGAAGCTTCGCAGACGATTCGCGCCTATCTCGAACTGGCCCAGCAGGTGGATCAGCCGCCGATGGAGACGGTGCAGAAGACGATCCGCATTGAGCGTGCTGAAGCGCAGGAGGTGGTCGAGCAGCTTGAGGCGCTGCTGGGGCTGGACAAATCTTCGCCTGCGGGTCGGGCATCCGCGGGTGGCAGTGCTGGCGCTCCAGGTTCGTCGTCACCGGCTCCCGTGGCAGCCTCGCTGGCAAATACTGCGCTGACTGCGGCCAGGCCTTTGATGCAGGCGGTGGCCAGGACCAACAGCATTGTGGTGGTTGCGCGTCCGTTGGAACTGCAAAAGATCGAGGCACTGGTGCGTGAACTGGACGCGGAGGCTTCGGTCAGCCGCTATTTTTCGCGCAAGCTGAACTACCTGGATCTCTCTGTCTTCCTGAGCATCGCGGAAAAGGCGCTGATGCGGAATGATCCCAAGCAGCAGGACAACAGCCTGGAGTCGCAGCAGAAGGCGCAAGCATCTGCACCGACACAGCCGGTCAACACCTCACAGCCCTTCGGTTCCGGCTCTTCCATGGGCTCAGGACTGGGCACCAGTGGTGGCAACGGCCTGGGTGGTTCCGGCATGTCTGGCGGAGGAGCCTCGGGACTGGGATTTGGCACTGGAAGCATCGCCACAGATCTGCAGATCACCAAGAAACCCATCAGCATTCTCATCGCAAACACGCTGGTGATTGCGGATCCTGCCAGTTCGAAATTTTTTGCCAGCGGGCCGCCGGATCAGATCAAGGCGTTGCAGGACCTGGCGGAGGAGCTTGATGTGCGGCCCAGGCAGATTTTGCTCTCCGCGATCATTGGGGAATTCACGCTGAGCGATAACTTCAATTTCGGTCTCGACTGGATTCAGTCCCTCAAAAAGGTGGGGGATGACGGTCTGGTGGGAGGTGTGCTGAACACGCAGGGAACGGCGTTTGCCAATCCTTCGAATTTGAAGGACATCGCGGGGTTTCTGGGGGCAGGCGGCCCTGCGGGGATCGCCGGGCTGACGGCCTACGGGCAGATCAACAAGAACCTCAACGTCTTCCTGCAGACGCTCGAGGCCACGAAGCGCTTCCATGTCCTGCAAAAACCGACGCTGACCACGCTCAATCACCAGCCCGCGCGGATCTACATCGGCCAGCAGGTGGCCATCGCTGGGCAGAGCTACACCAGCGGGGTGGTGGGAGGAGGGTTCACCTCCACCACGCAGTACATACCTGTGAGGCTTCAGCTGGACATCACCCCGCACATTTTCAATGACGCGGAAGTCATGCTGGAGTTCAAGCAGCAGAACAACGACATCTCTGGGTACACCACAATCAGCGGCAACCAGGTGCCCAACATTTCTGAGCAGGGCATGTCGAACAGCCTGATCGTCGCGGATCGCGCCACTGCGATGCTTGGTGGACTCATCACGGAACGTGATAGCAACAACAAGAGCGGACTGCCGTTTTTGGTGCGCATCCCGCTGATTAAATACCTGGTGGGGAGCACCAACAAAGCGAAGGAGCGGCGTGAGATGATGATCTTTGTACAGCCGCACATCCTGCCTGACGGCACCGCGCACATGCTGGAGCAGGCGAAATTTGGGGACTACAGCGCGAACTTCGATGAGGCGGCGGGTTTTGCGGGTATGCCTGAAACGATTGTGCCGCGTGCCCTGCCGGCAGAAGCGGACAAGCCCAATGCTCTGCTGCCTCCGCCCGAGGCCGGGGAGGCGGAGCCGAAGAAGGGACTGCTAGGCAAGATGAAGGGGTGGTTCCAAAGATCGAGCTCCGAATGATGGGGCGGGGCTGAGGGGGCGATTTTCTCGTCGGTGGAATTCAGCCGGGTGCCGTCAAAATGCTTGGCCTCCTCTGCGTTTTGAGGTGTAATGCCACGCATGAGCCAGACAGCCTCTCACAACCCGGCCTTTGCCCTCGTGGCACAGCGCGTACAGGTGTGGGTGGCACTGCGGCGCTGGCTGGCGGTGCTGCGCATGACGCTGGTTCCGGCCTCACTGGTGCTGGTACTGCTCATGTTGGCGGCGCTGCGTGGATCGAGTGTGGCTTTTTCCCCGTGGCTTGGTTTGGTCGTGTGGCTGGCTGGCAGTCTCGCTTATGCGTGGTGGCGCCGTCCTGGAGAATTTAGCGCGCTGGCCTTGTGGGATCAGGCGGCGGGACGTCGTGAAGCTTTCGCCTCCGCGTGGTGGTTTGAGAAGCACGCCGAAGAAGGCGAGACGGCCCGTGCGCATATCGATGCGCAGCGGGAGGTTTTGGCGCAGGCATGGCCGACATCCTTGAAACGAGACCTGCCCTTGCGACCGGACCGCTGGCTCGCCTTGCCGCTGCTCATTGCGATTCTCGGCAGCTTCATCAGCATCATTACGGCCCCGCCTTCGGAGGTGCTGGTGATGGATCAGGACATGACTCTCAAGGCCGCCGAAGAGGCGAAGAAACTGGCGCAGACCGACTGGGAAAAGAAAAAGCTCGCGGGACTCAAGGAGGAGGAGGCCAAGCAGGTGGAAGACTTGAAGCAGAAGCTGCAGAAAACCGCCACAGATCTTGCCAATGCAGGAGGCAAGGATGCCCGCGACGTGCTGGCCGAGCTGGAAAAGCGTGCGCGAGAAGCGGAGAAACTGGCCGAGGAACTCGGCAACGGCAAGGAACCCTGGGCTTCGGAGAAACTCATCGCTGCGATGCGCCAGCATGCTGACACGGCAGATCTCGGCGATGCTGTGGCTGCGAAGAATGCCCAGGCCGCATCGCAGGCCGCTGAGGCGCTCGCCGGCCAGCTCAAATCACCCCAGCTGGGTGCTGAGGCGAAAGAGCGCATGAGTGAAACGCTCAAGGAAGCGCAGCAGCAGGCGGATCAGGAGGACCGCAAACGGGCTGTGGGTCAGAACGTCCTCGCTGCGGGAGATCAGATGCAGCAAGGCAAGCCTGCTGGTGCCGGTGAAGAATTTCAAAAGCTGGCCGACAAGCTGCGCGATCTTGCCTTGCGTGAGCAGTCGCGCAAAGAGCTGGAGCAGCTCGCCCAGCAGTTGCGTGATTCTGGCAGCAACATTGCCGGACAGCAGGACAGCAGCAATGGGGCGATGCAGCAGATGAGCCAGGCGGGGCAGGGGGGATCCTCCCAGCAGCAGGGGCAGCAGAGCGCGCCGCAGACAGGGCAGGTGCCGAATGGCCAGCAGATGCTTAATCCTCCGGGCATGGGCCAGGCCGGGCAGCAAAATCAAATGCAGCAGCCGCAGGACGGACAAGGGCAGGGCCAGCAGCAGCCCATGATGAGCATGGGGCAGGGCCAGCCGGGGCAGGCCGGCAAGCAGGGCCAGCCTGGTGATGGCCAGCCGATGCTGCTCGCCCCCATTCCCGGCGGAGCCAAGCCGGATGACAAGCCCCCCACGATCATCATCACTGGTGACGGTGCGCCGCCTGATCCGAACGGCCCCATGCTGAGCATGCCCGGCTCCGGTTTGCCGCCCGGTGCTGGCAAAGCGGACCTCAACAACACGCCGACGGAGAAGCTGAAGACTGACAATCAAAACGTCGTCCGCGCCCAGCAGGGCAGCGAGGGCCAGAGCACCGTGCGTAGCGTCGAGGGCGGTGCCCGCACCGAACAGTCCACCCGCACCTCCACGCAGACCGCTCTTGAAGCGATTCAAGCCGAAGAAGCCGCATTGGATGAGGCTGCGTTACCGCCCGCGCGGCGTGAGCAGGTGCGGCGGTATTTTAATGAACTGCGGAAGCGGTTTGAGGGGAAGTGAAGGGCTGCACCCAGTTTATGCAGGCGATCTTGCATTCGACAAAAGTGCTGGCCTTTTCATGGGCTGGCGGTGTGAATTTCCTCCTTGTAGTCGCTGGCTGCATTTTCACATTTTATGCGTTTGCTGCGATATGTTTTTTGTTTCTCCGCTTTTGCCAAAGCGAAACGGCAGAGCGGCAGCGGCATTTTCTGGAGAAGTTTTACTTCTTCTTCACCTTCCGCCCTTTCAGCCAGGCCAAAACAGAAGTGACGCCGCAGACGATTTGCGAAGCGGGACGGCGAGGTTGGAGCATGGTGGTAATGGCATGCGTCTCGTTGAACCACGAGATGACTTCCTTTAAACTAATCGCGAGCATTGGAATTTTATATTTTGGCGGATTAACGCTCGCCTACGCCTGGTACGGACTGCGCTGCCTCAGGATGCTGGGATTGGAGACTTTCAAGAAAGAGGCGGTGTAGGCTGTTTCTCAGAAAGCCGTCACTCACATTGCCAGGGGCGTAACGGACGCATGAAGTACATGTTCAAGGCACATGCCGCTTGGCCTTTGAGCCGCCGCCTTTCCAAATGTCGTATTTTGGATCCGCGTAGCGATTGAAAAATGCATCGAGCTGTTTTGCCAAATCGGCCTGAGTCGTTTCTGTGCCGGGCTGGGCGTACTGGTTGAAGCGTTCCTGCGGGTCGGTCTGCATGTCGTAGAGTTCGTAGGGGCCGGAGGGAAAGCGGGCGACGTATTTCCAGCGGGCGGTGCGGATGGCGCGGGTGGTTTCCATTTCGTAGAAGACAGTGTTGTCCCAGTCCGCGAGGGGCTGGCCGCGGAGGGCAGGGGAGAAGTCGCGGCCGGGGGACTTGGGGCTTTGCGGCATTTGTTTGGCGAGGCCGAGGTGGCTGAGGACGCTGGGCATGAAGTCGTAGTTGCTGACGAGGGCGTCGCAGGTTTGTGCGGGTGGTATGGCTCCGGGCTGGCGGAAGATGAAGGGGATCTGCATCATCAACTCGTGGGCACCGATGGGGCGGAAGTGGTCGCCCATGCCCCACATGCCGTTTTGGCCGCCCATCCAGCCCTGATCGCTGGCATAGACGACGAGGGTGTTTTCATCGAGACCATTGGCTTTGAGAGCGGCCATGATCTCGCCCACGCCATCGTCCACGCCGCTGACCTCGCTGGCCATGCGACGGCGTGCGGCATCGGTGTTGTGGAAGGCTTTGTTGTCATGCTGCCAGGGGTGCATCGCATCGCGCGGGAAGGAGTGCAGGGGCTTGTCGGCGTAGTAGGCGGCGTGGCGGTTCCTGGACTCATTGAGCATGAGCTGGCCGAGTGAGTAGGGGCCATTGTAGGCGAGGTAGAGGAAGAAGGGCCGGTCCTTGTTTGTCTGGATGAACTCCACGCCTTTGCGTGTCCAGAAGTCCGTGGTGTAGCCGGGTTCGACGCGGAGCTGGCCGTTTTCGATGACCTTCTGGTCGTAGAACTCCATGGTGCTGCCGTCCGGCTTGGTGGTCCAGGTGGTGAAGCCCTCGCTCGGTGTCATGTTGGCGCCGAGGTGCCACTTTCCGCTGAGGCCGCAGGTGTAGCCTGCATCCCGCAGCACTTCGCCCAGCGAAGTGAACTCCTGCAGCGTGTTGCAGGCCTCCGGCCCCATCATGAACTTGGGATCGAGGAAGGAGTGGAGGCCGTGCTGGGAGGGGATGAGGCCGGTGAGGAAGGTGGCGCGGGTGGGGGAGCAGACGGGATTGCTGCTGAGGGCGTAGGTGAAGCGAATGCCTTCGGCGGCAAGCTGGTCGATGTGCGGAGTGCGGATGTCCGGATTCCCGTAGCAGCCGAGGGTCCAGGCACCTTGATTGTCAGTCAGGATGAAAACGAGGTTGGCGGGGCGCGGCGCAGTGGCGGCGGAAGCCAGGCAGGCAAGCCCAAAGGCGAGAAAAAAGAGGGGCTTCATGGCATGAAAAACGGTCCAAAAAGGGTGAAACTGTCTTTAGGGTATTTCTAAAGCGCGTCTAAACATTCATAATTAACTAGAATAACCATATTAAAAGGGGTTAATTATGAGTGCTGGTGCCGTTTTCAGGCACTTCGGATTTTTCATGCCTGCCCCTCCAGTTTCGCCGCAATTACCCGACAAGCCAGTGCGCATCGCACCGTGGCGCGGGCCATTGCAGTTTGGGCTCCTGCTGGTGACGGCCGTTTGGACGATGGCGCTCCAGCTTGGCTATCTTCTGCTGGTGATGGGCTTGCTGGTGTGGATGGGCAGGGAGGCGTGGCTTCTCACCGGGCACAAGGGATGGAGCGAATGGCTGCGGTGGCGCATGGTTCCTGAAGTGATGAAGTTCATCTTCATGGGGGTCACCTGGGTGTTTATGTTCCGGCCCCTGCTTCTCCGGCCCAAGAGCGCGCAGGTGGCGGTGCAGGTCAGTCCGGCAACGCAGCCGCAGCTTTTTGAGATCATCCACCTGCTCTCGTGGCATCTCCGTGCGCAGCCACCGGTCCAGATCTGGCTGGACTCTACGATCACCGTGCGCAGCTCCTTGCTGGGCGGTCTGAGCGGCATTCTGGGCGGGCAGACGGTCCTGCACCTCGGCATGCCGGTGGTGTCGGTCATCACCTCGCGGGAGCTTGGCGGCCTGCTGGCGCAGGAGCTCAGCCACAATGCAGGCGGAATTGGCACGCTGTTTGTGCACATTGTACGGGAAACGAATGCCTGGTTCTTCCGTGCCGCGCTGGAGCGCGACCCGTGGGAGGTTTACGCGCACATAACACCGCAGCGCGAGGCGGAGTGGCATCATCTGGGTCGCAGGCTCATGCGCGGCTGGATGTGGGCGGCCAAAGTTCCTTTCGTGGTCTTTGCGATCGCTGCCCGGGTGGTCAGCACTCCTGCGCTATGGCTTTTAAGGCGCTCGGCGGCAGGCTGTGGAGCCAATGTCATAGGCAAGGACATGTGCCGGCGCATGCAGCACAAGCTTGACCTGCTCAGCGGAGCATGGGAGGCGGCTCAGCAGGAGATCCAGGAAGGAATCATCCGTCATCGGCTGCCGGAAAATCTCTCGCTGCTCATGGCACGTCACGTCGCCACGGCGGCCAAGGATCGTGCCGCCGCCCGAGCGGAAGCGGCTGTGGACGGCGAACCGAAAGCCGCAGGCGAAATCGTGAAGGGATCAGGTGAAGTCGCCAAGGGAGCGGTCATTGTTGCCCATTTATCGCACTCGCAGCCGGCGGCCTCATTGCTGAGGCAGTTTGTGGATCTCTCGCGGCAGGTCAGCTGCTTCTACTACCAGCATGGGCTGGGGTTGAATCTGCACGAGCACCGCATGGTGGGGGATGAGGAGGGTATTCATCCCAACAAGAGCGGGGAGGATGCGTTGCTCGTGATCCGGCGTTACTTCGGCGGGCTGGCGCATCCCGAGCGGGCGCTGTGCGGCCTGGGCAGCACGCCCACGAGTTCCACAGCCTTGCCGGAACTGCAGCGCGAGATTTTGCAGTTGCGCGAGGAAATCATCGGCTGGGGGCCGCAGTTCAAAGTGGCGCTGCAGGAGTGGAACCTTGCCTGGCAGCGCCGGCGCGATCTCGAAGCTGCGACCACGCTCAGCATCGCAGGCTTCACCGTCTCGCGCCTGCAGTTCGGCACGCGAGACTCCACCACCGGCACCCTGCGCGAGGAGGCCCACTGCCAGCGCATGGTCATGGAGCACATGGAGGGGCCGATGCAGGCACGCGAGCGCGTGCTGGAGCGCCGCTTTGCCGCTGCGCTAGGCATGCTGTGGTGGAGTGATCCCGCAGAGCTCAACGAATGGCTGCGCGTGCGCCGCCGTGACCTCCCGGCCTGGGTCACAATCTATGAAGCCATGAGCGGTGCACTGCCGTCGTTTCGTGAGCTTCTCACCACCTTCTTTGCCTTTCAGACGCTCAACGCGAAATCTGCCCATGCGGATGATCCCGGCGCATTCCTCACTGCGCTGCAGTCCGTGGTGCCGAGGATGCTCAATCTCCTGCGGCAGATCTCGGCCACCATGGATGGAGCACCGTTTCCCTTCACGGATGATGGCAAGACCGTCACGCTGAACCAGCATCTCATGCCTGGGCCGCTGCCTGAGATACCAGGGGTTTCGATGATTCTGATGGATGCGGCGAGCATGCGAGACATCAGCCTGCAAATGGCTTCACGGGCCTCCGAATTCATTGCCCCATATGTGGAAACCTTTCTAAGTCACTACCACCGCGCTTTTGCCTGGCTGGCTGAATCAGCCGAACGCACGGAGACACACTTTTTGGGCTCGCTTAATGACGGCTCGACCACCGAAATCCTGCTGCCGGATGAGTTCATCACGCAGCGCCTAGGGATGAAGTCCCGGTCTCCCGATGCGATTGCGGCATGGAAGCCGCCGTCGTGAGGATGCGACGAAATCACGCATCTCCAGAGGAAACGCTGGCTTGAACATCTGCTTCATGGCAGGATAGTCGGGCATACTTCCCCCACACAGCGCCCCCATGCCGGAGCCGAGTCTATTCAGACATTATCAAATCGTTCAGGACGCCGACGGCAACAACGTCGAGCTGGTTCGTAATTCCGAGCAGGTGGCGGTGCTGGCGTTTGACCTGGACCGACTGGAATACGTGCACTGCCATGTGCTGCTGGAGCCCTTGCAGAGCCGTGCTGCCTTTGAGGAGTCCTGCAAGCTGCTGCAAAAGCGCGGACACCCCGCGCTGGCGCGGTTGATTGAGTTTGGCGAAGACGAGGGGAATCCTTTTTACATCACCAGCAATGTGGACGGGGAGGCTCTGAGACCCTACCTCGCACGGCTGCAGGACATTCCCGGCTGGCTCGCCATCATGATCGCCACCCGTGCGATGGAGACTGCGGTGGCGCTGTGTGAACGCGGCGAGTTTCTCTCTGAATCTCCGCTCGATGGACTGCGTATTGTGCAGACCGCGCAGCAGGCCGTGCAGGTGCTGGCGGCGGATTATCATGTGATCGAGTCCGATGCCGAAAAAAAGCGAGCGCTGAAGACCAGCTTTGAAAAGCAGGCCAAATTTCTCCGCACCTTCCTCGTGGAGCAGGGAGGCACGCTGCCGGACCACGCCCTCGCGGTGGCGGATTTTGCCGAACTTCTGGGGGCCTGCCTTTCCAGCGCGGGCGTGGGTGTGATCGCCGCCATGCGCGAGCTGCGCACCAGTTTGCAAAAGCTTGCGCCAGCGCAGCTGTCCGGGGAAATCCCCACGGCGCAGAAACCACGCGCACTGCTGGCCCCGCTGCTGGCCGGCTATCAGGACGTGGCACGCGGCCTGGTCAATCTAGTGCGCATTCAGAGCCAGCGCCTCGACATGGCCAATCCCTACAGCATGCGCGGGACGCTGACGAAGACGGGACGATCCGTGCTCATCGAACAGGTGCCGCCGGCGCGCATCTCCCATGCCCGCGTGAAGGAGGCGGATGACGCTGCCTTCAAGATCACCAAACAGCGCGACAATTCCAGCCTCATCACTCTCGCGCTCGTCAATGAGTCCGAGGACATCACCTGCCTCGCGGAAGAAAATGCCGAGGGGATCAGTCTCGCGGAGCTCATGCGGGAGCGCCACTGCCTGGAAGTGCAGGAGGCCTACCTTGTGCTTGCTGGTCTGGACACCGCACTCACGCAGCTGGACAAATCAACGCTGCCCGCCACCAAACTGCGGCTGGAGGACATCTTTCTGCTCACCGGATTTGCCCGCGAAGATTCGCGCAGCACCAAGCTGCTCGTCTCCAAGCTCAACGAGTGGCCCGCTTTCAACATCATCGTGCGTGCGCATCCCACGCTCGCGTCCATGTCCGGGCGCGGCACCGATCCTGCGGTGCTCCTGCCACCTGCACGCGAAGGTAACAGCACCACCGCATGGCATGGTGGGTGGCTCGCGGCCTTGTGCAAATTTCTCCTCGGTTTTGAGCCGCCCCTCGGCATTCAAGCCGAACCCATGGGCGGTGCGCGCGAGCGCGAAACCGTGGCGCGCCTGCTGGACGATGAGATCGCCAAGGTGGCGGAGGCCAAGCCGGCACAGCGCAGTGACTTCCTGGCCCGCTACGCACGAATCATTCAACATTATGACCTGGCCAAACCCGGCGAACCCGTGCGAGCAGGCGGCACAGAACCTGCGGTGAGCCCTGGCTTGAAGCCACGTCTCCAAACAGTTACCGTTTCCAAAGCGCCATTGAAGCGTGAGGTCTCAGCCCCATTGGGAATCGATTCATCCCGCACATCCCCGGTTGCGCTCACCTCCGGTGGTGCGGCCAGGGGCGGAGACGAGCCCACCATCGGCTTTGCCGAGCTGCTCTTTCGCAATGGCGGCGAACCCTCCCCGCCCGAGGCGCCCGACTGGGCTCTTGCCGCCGCCAGTGCGCCCCCCACGCTGCCTGCGCATCTCATCGTGCGTGAGGACGTGCCCATCTGGCTGAAGGCCGCCGTGTTTCTCAGCGGCTCCATGGTCATCGGTGCGATGTGTGCGCATCTTTCCGGCTCCGCGCTCTGGCAGAAAAAGCACACGCCAGCCCCGGTGGAGGCCACAGCCCCGAGCCAGCCTTCAACCGCTGCCGCAGCCGCCAAACCTGTACCCGTACCTGCAGCTGCGCCCAAAGCTACGGCTGTTGAGCCTGATGTGCCCAAGGCGATCCCTGTGCCCACGCCTCCGGTGGAGGTCAGTGCGCCACCGGAGAGCCGTGTGCCACGCGGCAGCGGTGTCTCGCTCTCTTTACCGCCAGGGGCGACCAACCAACTGCGTGACCAGCTCCCTGCGGGCAGTCCACCTGCACCTCCACCGAGATGAAAACACTTTTTCGTGGCCTTGCAGCGGCCCTGCTTGCCTGCGTACTCACGGCCTGCCCGGAGACCACGGTCAACGATGACTTCGGTCTCAAGCCTGCCGTTCTCAAAGTCGCGGACTGGGATGGCACCTGGACGCCGGTGGATGAGGGTGATGACGACGCGGTGCAGTTCACCGTTGCCAACGCTGCGCAAGGCCTCCTGGTGCTGACCGAGCCTGGCAAAAAGGACGCCAAACCTATCGAGTTCCGCATCCGCCGCGCCACCGCTGAATCCAAGATCAAGCTCAGCTTTGCCGTCGCGCAGGAGCGCGATGCCAAAAAGCCCGGCGCTGCCTCCCTGTTTCTCATGCGCACGGCCGAAAGCGGGGTGCTCTATACGTGGGGGATCAATCACGATGCCGTGGCTGCAGCCATCAGATCCGGTCAGCTCAAAGGCAGCGTCAAGGCTGACAAGGACGGTGCCCACAGCCACCTCGACTCCACTGCCGCGAACTATGAGAAACTGCTGGAGCCGCAGTTTTGGAGCTGGTCTGAGCCGACTTGCCTGAAGCGCGCGAAGCAGTGATGGAGAGCTGGTTGACTGAGACTGCCCTCTGATGTCACCAAGTGAAGGGACCGTGATTGATCTTTGATCAGTCGTTCAGAGAGATCACGCGCGAGCCCTCTTTGGCTGAAACCAGGCATGCATCCAGCACGCGTTGTGTGAGCAGGCTGATCTTGGGCCAGTGCGCATTGATTTCGCCATCGATCACGAGCTGGGAAAAGGTGTGAAACAGCCCAGCCTCCTGCGAGCCGGGAGCGTTGCTGCTGGGTTCATCGAGGGCTTCGATCTGCCGCCCTTCGTGCATGTGGGCCTGGCAGCGATCGAGTGCGAAGTCGGAGCGGGTGAGGCTGTACTTCGTTTGCGGGCCGGAGAAGGGCAGCACAAAGTCCGAGACCTGCAGCAGCCCTTTGTCACCGCTGACGATGGCCCACTGCGCATTGGTTGTGGTGAAGGAGCAGTAGAAGGAGGCATTGGCTCCATCTGCAAAGCTCAGTGTGCCGGAGAATTCCAGCGGTACCGCTGGTGAATCGGCGGTCTGCTGCGTTTCCGCGTGGATGCGGCCCGTCACCTGCACGGGCGTGGCGTAGTTCATGGCCCAGAGTGTGAAGCGCAGGCAGTACCAGCCCAGATCTCCCAGGCAGCCCAGTGGCTCGAGCCTGCCATGTGCGCGGATGTTGCTGCGCTGGAATTCCTCATCGCTCATGAAGCTGAACTGCGTGGCGATGTTGCGCACCTTGCCGACGTCGTGGTCCACGACCTCGCGCAGGCGCTTCAAGCGTCGTCCGTGCATGAACATCACACCGTCCATGAACTGCACGCCGTGATGATCGCACGCAGCGATGATCTCCGCCACATCCACCGCGGTCACGCCCACCGGTTTTTCCACCAGCACATGCTTGCCGGCCTGCGCGGCGCGGATCACCCATTCTTTGCGCAGTCCTGTGGGCAGCGGGATGTACACGGCGTCAATGTCCGTGCGTGCCAGGAGAGCCGCGTAGTCATCCATCGCCTCCGGCACGGCCGGATGCGGTGCGCTGCCCTGGCATTCCGCAATGAAGGCCTGTGCGCGTGAGAGGTCACGACTGGCCACCGCGATGAGCGTGGCGTTGCCGGCGTCACGAATGGCCTGCCAGTTTTTACGGGCGATGAAAGCGGCACCCAGGATGCCCCAGCGACAGTGGTTCTTATCGGTCATGACCGGATCAAGCATGCGCCCGGACGTTCAGTCAAGCGGCAGGCTCACAGCATCAAACCAAAGCGTGCGGTGATGGCGCGCAGCAGCGCAAACAGCAGCAGCGTGAGCACCGCGCTGCCGCCAAGCGCGCCGTGGAAGCCCCACCAGCGCTGAAACACCGGGAAGAGCAGAAACATCGGCAGCGTAGGTAGCACATACCAGAAGATGTAGTACATGTGGTCTGCTGTCTTCTGGTCCCGCGTTTCCGGGGTGCTTTCGTAGTGAACCCAGAAGAGTGTGATGACGCTGACAAACGGCAGCGCCGCCAGCAGGGCGCCGAGTTTGTCGCTGCGTTTCACCATCTCGCTCACCAGGGTGATGATGCCGGCGCTGAGCAGGTATTTGAAGAGGAGCTTCAGAGTCATGGGATGATGGGGATGAGAGAATGTGAGTAACGATTTTCGGTGCGCGGGATTTCTCCGGTCAACGAGATCACGCACAAGCGTGACAGCAGCCAACCCAATCTTGTCATGAAAGCGATCCGCATCACCTCATATCTCGCACTTGCCCTGGCATGTCCTTTAGCGCTGCATGTCATGGCGCAGCCGCCCAAGCATCCGTCCCACCGCCCGCAGCAGCCGCCCCATCCTCCAGGAGCGCCACCGAACGGCATGAACCCGCCGCAGGTTGGTGATCCGCTGCCGGGGCTCACCAAGGCGCAGGTGGCGACCTTCCTTGATGGCAAAGATGATTTCGAAGATGCGGAAACCGAGGCTGGCGGCCTGGGGCCCATCTTCAACCGCTCATCGTGTGTGACATGCCACAGCGCGCCTGTGACCGGTGGCGGCAGCGCCATCAATGTGACACGTTTTGGCCGTGTGGATGGCGGCGTGTTCAATCCGCTCGTCTCACTCGGGGGTTCCCTGCAGCAGGAGATGGAGATCAATTCGGTGCTGCATGAGGTGGTGCCGCCGGAGGCCAATGTGGTGGCGCAACGCAATTCCACCCCGCTCTTTGGCCTTGGTCTCATCGAGGCCATCCCCGATGATCAAATCCTGCAAAATGTGAGGCGCATGCCGTTTGATGGTGTGCTGGGAAAGGTGTCCAAAGTGGCGGATGCTGCCACGGGGAAGACTCTCATCGGGCGCTTTGGGTGGAAAGCCCAGCAGGCCACGCTGCTGAGTTTTGCGGGGGATGTCTACTTGAATGAAATGGGCATCACCAGCCGCCTGTTTCCGGTGGAAAATGCTCCGAACGGCAACGCTCAGCTGCTGGCGCAGTATGACACGGTGGTGGATCCCGAAGATGTTGTCAATCCGGCCACGGGCAGGGGAGACATCGACCGCGTGGCCGACTTCATGCGCTTCCTTGGCGCACCGCCACGCCTGCCGCCCACCCATTCCGCTGCTGCCGGACGCAGCGTGTTTCAAAACACCGGATGCGCCGTCTGCCATGTGCCGCTGATGATCACCGGGCCGAACAAAGTGACTGCGCTGAACCGGCAGGAGGTGTGGCTTTTCTCCGACCTGCTGCTGCATGACATGGGAACGCTCGGAGACGGCATTGCCCAGGGCGCAGCAGACGTGCGTGAGATGAAGACCGCGCCGCTCTGGGGCCTGCGTGCCAGCGCGCCCTATCTGCATGATGGCCGTGCTGCGACCATCGACGAAGCGATCAAAGCCCACGACGGCGAAGCGAAGGCTTCCAAGGACCGTTATCTGAAACTCAACAAGCAGCAGGTGCAGCAGCTCATCGATTTCCTCATGTCCATTTGATGGAGTGTGTCCGTGTGATGGGTGGAAGGCGTGAAGCAGGCGGCAGTGCCTGCTTCATTCGTTGTCGCTGACCGGCCGCAAAAAGACGCAAAGCCGAGCGGAGTGCCCTGCATTCACCTCAAACTTGATGTCATAAGTTCAGCTCAATGCTTTTTCTGCGTCGCGCCGGGTTTTGTCGGTGCGGTCTTCTGGCCGCAGCGCGGCAGAACGAAGATGGCCAGCAGGAGCACGATCGCCGCGGCGGCGATGACGACGGGCTTGTTGCTTTTGATTTTGGCCAGTGCGTCTGCCAGGGGCGTTGACTGAGCTGCTGGAGCCGCCGGCTGGCGCGGCATAGGCGCGGAGATTTTGCGCTGTGCGGGCATCAGGGGTGCTGCGGGGCGTTGGGGCCTGTTGGCGGCCACGTGCATTCCCGGGGAAATAGGGATCGTGCTGGACGTCGCATTGCGCGCTCCTTGCTGAGGATTGGGCAGGACGACGGGAGCAGAAACCTGCGGCTGGATAAGATTGACGGGCGGCGGTGGCGGGGCGTTCTCTGCGAGTTCCGCACGAGTGGATGGAAGTTCCGGCAGGTTGGGCGCTTCACGGCGCTCGAACAATTCCTTCGCTGCGCCCGCCTTGCGCGGACGTTGCTCAGGGTCGGCCGCCATCAGGTGCATCACCCAGGCGCACATCCAGCCCGGCACATGGGAGGCGAGTTTTTGCAGAGGTGCCAGATCATGGCCGAGGTGCTTCAGCCGCAGTTCCTTCAGAACGCGGCCGTCAAAAGGAGGTCTTGCGGTGAGCGCTTCATACAGGATGCAGCCAAGAGCGTAGACGTCGGTGCGGCGGCGGGTGGTGCCATCCTGCCATTGTTCGGGGGCGGTGCAGCGGTAGGCGCGGATTTGCTCCTCCTTGCTGTCATTCCGAGCCGCGAAGCCCTGGCCAAAGCCGTGCAGTGTCACCTGCCAGTCAGCGGCGGATTTGCCGGAGATGCGTACATAATCAGGGCGCAGGCTGCCGTGGACGATGGCGTCTTCATGAAGGGCTGAAACCGCGTCCAGGAGCTGTCGTGCCACGGATTCAAACTCCTTCTCGGTGAGAGGGCCGCGTTCCAGCACTTCGGTCAGCGTTTCTCCCGGCAGCGCCCCGGCCACAATGGTGTAGAAGCCGTCTTTGTCGGAACCGAAATCGATCAGCCGGTCCAGATGCGGGTTTTGCAGCGGGGCAAGCTGGCGGAACAATTCCTGCAGGCCCTCGATTTCCTCTGGTTTGGTGGTTTTGAAGCGCCTCAGCCGCAGTTCATCGCCGCGCTTGTTGTCGCGGACGAGCAAGAGCTTGCTTGCGGTATCCTCTTCCAGAGGACGCAGAATTTCAAAACGGGATGACATCGGGTAAAGCTGGCCCGTTCCAGCGAATCCCGCAAGCTTCTTGCCACATCCATTCTTTTCACGCTAAAGTGCCGTCCCATCCCTGCATGGAAGATTTTCTCGTTATTGATCACGTTTCCAAAACCTTCGGCTCCCAGCGTGCCGTGGATGATGTTTCGTTGACCGTGGCGCAGGGGGAATCGTTTTCACTTCTCGGGCCCAGCGGCTGCGGCAAAACCACGCTGCTGAGGATGATTGCGGGGTTTGAACGGCCTGAGCGCGGGCGGATTTTAGTGGGGGGGAGGGACATCACCGCGCTGCCCCCGGAAGTGCGCCCGGTGAACACGGTGTTTCAAAACTACGCGCTCTTTCCGCATCTGAGCGTCTGGGAGAATATTGCCTTCGGGCTGCGGATGAGCCGCCGTCCGCGCGAGGAGATTCGCGGCGGTGTGGAGCGCATGCTCGAACTCGTGCGCCTCAGCGAGCATGCACGCAAGCGCCCCGCGCAGCTCAGTGGCGGGCAACGGCAGCGGGTGGCCATTGCACGAGCATTGGTGAACCGCCCCCAGGTGCTGCTGCTGGACGAGCCGCTGGCCGCGCTGGATCTCAAACTCCGCCAGCACATGCTCATGGAGCTGAACACGATCCACGAGCAGATCGGCACCACCTTCATCTATGTGACCCATGATCAGGGTGAGGCGATGAGCCTGAGCGATCGCATCGCTGTGATGAATGCTGGCAGGGTGGAGCAGGTGGACTCACCGGAGAGCCTGTATGAAACACCGCGCAGCAGCTTTGTGGCCTCATTCATTGGCGACGCCAATTTTTTCACGGGGGTCGTGGTCGAAGTGCAGGACGAAGGCCATGTGCGCGTGCAGGTGGAGGGACTGGGCAGTCCGCTGGTGATCAGCCATGGCGCGGTCACGGTGAACCAAACGCTGCGTCTCATGGTGAGGCCGGAAAAAATCAGCCTCACGCTGACCCGCCCGCCCAGTGGTGAGCGGGTGAACGCCTTCCGCGGGGTGGTGGAGGACATCGCGTACTTCGGCTCACACACCCGCTACCGCATTTGTGCTGGAGAACACAGCATCCTGGCCCAGCTGCAGCGCAGCCGCTTCAGCGGCGGGGAGGTGGATCCCGCACGCGGTGCGGAAGTGTGGATGAGTTTTCATCCGGATGAAGGCCGCGTTGTACGGCTGGAGGGGGAGGCATGAGCCTCGAATCCCGTTCTGCCAGGCAGTGGCTGATTTCATTGCCCTCCCTCACCTGGCTTGCCGTGTTTTTTGTGATCCCTGCCATTCTTGTCATTTTCACCGCTTTTCGGCCGGCAGATTTGCAGGGAGGTGTCGGGCCGGGCTGGACGCTGGCCACACTGCGTGAATTACAAGATCCCGCCTACCTGCCCATCCTGTGGCGCACGTGCTGGCTCAGCGGAGCGACGACTCTGGTCTGTCTGGCGCTGGCACTGCCGGTGGCTTTCCAGATGGCGCGTGCCGGGCAGCGCATGCGGCAGGTGCTGTTGCTGCTTGTCGTCATTCCGTTTCTGTCAAATTTCCTGATCCGCATCTTTGCGTGGAAATCCCTGCTGCATCCCGAAGGACCGCTGACCAAGCTGCTCATCGGGCTGCATCTCATTCCAGAAAACGCCGTGCTGCTGAACCATGCGGGAACGGTGCTGCTGGTGCTCATTTACACGCAGCTGCCGTTTGCCATCCTGCCGCTCTATGCTGCAGCGGAGAAGTTTGATTTTGGCCTGCTGGATGCCGCGCGTGATCTTGGGGCCGGGCCCTGGCGTGCGTTTTCCAAGGTGTTCGTCCCCGGTGTGCGCCGGGGCATCATCTCTGCGGCGGTCATGGTGTTTGTCTGCTGCCTGGGGCAGTACGTCATTCCGCAGATGGTGGGCGGCACCACGGATGAAATGCTCGGCAGCAAGATCGCCCAGCGCGTGTTTTCAGACCGCAATCTGCCGCATGCCAGCGCGCTGGCTGGCGGGCTGATGCTGGCCGTGCTGGTGCCCATGGTCGTCATCGTGCTCTGGCAGCAGTTTGGCCGAAAGGAGGCGGAATGAAGCGCTCCTGGCTGCCTGCGGTGATCACGTGTGGAGTGATCCTGTTTTTGTTCGCCCCGCTGGGGGTTCTCGTGGTGAATTCGTTCAATGCTTCGCGTTTTGGCGGTGAGTGGGAGGGCTTCACCTGGAACTGGTATGAGAAGCTGTGGGCTGCGGGAGAGGTGTGGGAATCGCTCTGGATCACGCTCAAGATCGCCGTCTCCGCCTCGCTGGCGGCGATGGTGCTGGGCACGCTGGCGGCCTATGCGCTGCATCGGTTCCGCTCCTGGCTGCAAAACGTGCACCACATGCTGATCACGCTGCCGCTGGTGATGCCGGACATTCTCATGGGCATGTCACTGCTGGCCTTGTTTGTTCTCACGGGGATTGAGACCGGGCTGCTTACCATCTGGATTGCGCACGTCACCTTCTGCCTGAGTTTTGTGACGATGGTGGTGCTGGGGCGACTGCAGGATTTTGATTTCACCCTGCTGGATGCCGCCCGTGATCTGGGGGCTACCCAGGCCAAGGCCGTGCGAAAAGTGCTGCTGCCGCTTCTCCTGCCGGGGGTGCTGGCCGGCGGGCTGCTGGCCTTCACGCTTTCGATTGACGATTATGTCATCACCTTCTTTGTCTCCGGGCCCGGCACCACCACGCTGCCATTGCGCGTCGCCAGCATGATGAAAACCAGCCGCAGCCTGCCCATGATCAACGCCCTCAGCACGCTGCTCATTGCGAGCACCTTCCTGGTCGCCTTGTGCAGTTCCCGCCTCCAACGCCGCTTATGACCTCCCTCCTCAGATCCCTGGCCGATTTCCTAGAACCTACTGGACTCATCTGGCTCATGCTTTCTGCATGGAATGTGGTCATGATCCGTCGCCGCCGATGGAGGGCGATGATTCTGCCGTGCACCGCGTGGCTGCTGCTGACACTCACATCCGCCACAGCCTTGTCGCATTCATTGCTGGCTGGCTTGGAATCCGAGTGGCCTCCTGTGGATCTGGCGGCCTTGCCAGTGTGTGACGCGGTCATCGTCCTAGGTGGCGGCGTGGAGCCTTCGAACAACGAACCGGCAGGCATTCATTTCAAGGGAGGGTCCGACCGATTGTTTACCGGCTTGATGCTTGCGAAGAAAGGGAAAGCCAAGCTGCTGGTCGTGGGTGGTGGTAGTTTGAACACGGCTTCCGGCATTGAGTCTGAGGCGGATGCTGTCAAACTCTGGCTGGCAGAGTGGCAGCTCTCACCGGTTCCGGTGCAAAGTCTGGGCAATTGTCTGGATACACACGATGAGGCCGTCAAAGTGTCTGCGTTGGCGGTCAAACATGGGTGGCAGAAGGTGGCGCTGGTGACCTCCGCCTACCACATGACCCGCGCCAGAGCCGTTTTTGAGGCTGCCGGCACCTCGGTTGTGGCTGTGCCCTGCAACTACAACAGCGAGGCCATGCGTGAGCACCGAGTGAAATGGCTGCATGTCCCGAATGCCACCAACCTGTGCCATTTTGAGGTCTGGATGCATGAAATGATTGGCTGGTGGGCCTATCGCATCATGGGCTGGGTTTGAAGTGCTTTATTTTGGCCTGCATTCTGCTCAGGCGTAGGAAAGAAGGCTTGCTTTTGAGCCATAGTGATGGTCATGTAGAATCCACATGACTAGTGGCCTGGCGTTAGCGGATACCATCACTCTTGGCGGCAGAAACAGGACGGGCACCGAGCTTATCCTGGCCACCAAGCCTTTCACCGTGGACGACCCCGTCAAAAGCTGGTGGTACCTCCTTTCCACGAGCGCGCTCTGGCTGGCGGTGATTGCCGGCACGCTTTGGATCCCCTACCTTGGGGCGAAGCTGGCGCTCAGCGTGCTTTCAGGGCTGCTGCTGCTGCGTTTGTTTGTCATCTATCATGATCAGCAGCACAACGCGATCCTGCCGAATTCCAAGCTCGCGGAATGGATGATGCGTGGCTTTGGCATTCTCGCCCTGAGTCCCAGCAGCATCTGGCGCAGCTCCCACAATCATCATCACAATCACAACTCCAAGATCAAGGGGTCGCATATCGGGTCCTTCCCGATCATGACGAAGGAGCATTATTTGAAGGCGTCCAAATCGGCGAGGTTGATCTATCTCTTCATGCGTCATCCGCTGACGATCCTCTTTGGATACATCTTTGTGTTCCTGCACGGCATGTGCCTGCGTCCGTTTGTGATGAAGCCCCGGCAGCATCTGGACTGTCTGGTGGCACTGCTGGTCCACGGAGGTATCGCCGCAGCGCTGGTCTATTTTTTTGGCTGGCAGATGTGGCTGCTGGTTCAGGTGATTCCGCATTTCATCACGTATGCCATCGGGTCCTACCTCTTCTATGCCCAGCACAATTTTCCGGACGTGGCTTTTTACGACAAGGCGGGCTGGACGTATGAGCGTGCCGCGCTGGATTCTTCCAGCTACATGAAGACCAGCAAGCTGATGGCGTGGTTTTCGGCCAACATCGGCTACCATCACATCCATCACCTGAACGCACGCATTCCATTCTACCGCCTGCCTGAAGTGCTGAAGGCCATGCCTGAACTGCAGAAGCCGAAGGTGACAAGCCTGAGCCCGCGAGATATCATGCGCTGTCTGCGGCTCAAAGTCTGGGACACGGAACTGCAGCGGATGGTGCCGCTGCCTGCCACGAGATAACAGGCTCTGTGCCGGGAGAGCGCGGACTTCATGCCAAATCAGGTGTGGTGCGCGATGCCGCGGCGGGCGGCAGGGTGCTGGGTTATCCTCCGGCATTGGGCAAGCAGGAGACGCGCCGGTGGATCGCCGTTTCGAAGATGCCGGACGCTTTGCGGCGGCTGAAGACCTTGGAAAAACCGATGAACGGCAGCAAAGAGGCTTAATGGCCATTTTCGCGCTTCACCTCACAGCAACTCACGCCATGATGTGGGCATGACACGCGAAGACGCCGCCACCATCTTTGAACGCATCGCCCTGCTGCTCGAACTCAAAGGGGAAAACAGCTTTAAAGTACGAGCCTACCGCACGGGTGCGGAGATCGTGGAAAGCTACAGCGGCGACATCATGAAACTGGCGGCTGAGAACCAGCTCGCGGGCATCAAGGGCCTGGGCGAGGCGCTGCGGGACAAGCTGCATGAAATGGCGACAACGGGGAGGCTGGAGTTCTATGAGAAGCTGAAGGCTGAATTTCCGGACACGCTCTTTGAATTGTTTGATGTGCAGGGACTCGGGCCGAAGAAGGTGGCCGCGCTGCATGCGGAGCTTGGAGTCTCATCCATCGCCGATCTGAAGCGCGCCTGCGAGAGCGGCGAGGCGGCGAAGCTCTCCGGCTTTGGCGGCAAGACGGTGGAGAAGATTCTCGAGAGCATCGCCTTCCGTGAGCAGCATGCGTCTGAGTTTCGCATGGATCTGGTGCAGCCGCTGGTGCTGGAGATTCTGGAGGCGCTGCGTCAGCATCCGAACGTCTCGCACGCGGAGGTGTGCGGCAGTTTCCGCCGAGGCAAGGAGACGGTGCATGATCTTGATTTCCTCGTGGCAACACGGAAGCCGGAGCTGGTCATCGATGATTTTGTGCAACTGCCGCTGGTGGTGGATGTCATCGCCAAAGGGCCGACGAAAGCCAGCGTGCATGTCACCCACGGGGTGCAGTGCGATCTGCGTGCCGTGTCGAGCAAGGAGTTCCCCTTTGCGCTCGTCTACTTCACCGGCAGCAAGGAGCACAATGTGGCGATCCGCCAGCGTGCGCTTGCGCGTGGGTGGTCGCTCAATGAGTATGCCTTCACTCCGGTACCGGATCATGCGGATGCGCCGGTCATACCACCGGTTCATGATGAGGCGGAGCTCTACCGCGCACTGGGTCTCGACTTTATCGAGCCTGAGCTGCGTGAGAACACGGGCGAGATCGACGCGGCGGAGCATGGCGGTCTGCCGCGCCTTGTCCTGCTGGAGAATCTGCGTGGTGTCTTCCACAACCACACCACTGCGAGCGATGGCGGCGCGACTTTGCGCGAGATGGCGGATGCCGCACATGAGCTCGGCCTGCAGTACCTCGGCATCGCCGATCACAGCAAGTCGTCCTTTCAGGCAAACGGGCTGGATGAAAAACGACTGCTGAAGCAGATCGAGGAAATCAAGGCGCTGAATGAGGAGATGGCCGAAGAGGGCTTTCGCATCTTTGCCGGCAGTGAGGTGGACATCCTCAAGGATGGCAGCCTCGACTTCAGCGACGAGATCATGGGCCAGCTCGACTACGTCGTCGCTTCCGTGCACAACGTCTTCAATCTGCCCGAGGCCGAGATGACGAAGCGCATCATCCGGGCCATCGAAAATCCACATGTGACGATGCTCGGGCATCTCACCGGCCGGCTGCTGCTGCAGCGCCCTGCCTACCATGTCAATGTGGCCGCGGTGATCGATGCCGCTGCGGAAACCGGCACGATCATTGAACTCAACGCCAGCGCCTGGCGTCTCGACATGGACTGGCGCTGGTGGAAGCTGGCGAAGGAGAAAGGTGTGAAGTGCAGCATCAATCCCGATGCGCACAGCACGCACGGATTGCAGGCGGTGATCTACGGCATCAAAGCCGCGCGCAAAGGCTGGCTCACGCGCAACGATGTCATCAACTGCCTGCCGCTGGGTGAGGTGGAGAAAGTGCTGCGGGCGAAGCGCGGATGAGTGCGCTTTCCATTGTCGCCGCACTGGTCATTTGTTTGCATCCAGAAAATCACATACTGCCGCCGCCATGACGGCCACGCCGGTTTTGAGGCTTTCCTCATCGCAGTCGTACATCGGCGTGTGGCCACCGTAGGTCATGCCTTTCTCTTCATTCGCGACGCCGAGGCGGAAGTAGAAGCCGGGAACCACCTGCGCGAAGTAGCTGAAGTCTTCGCCGCCCATGCCTGGGATGAGTTCAATGACGTTCTGCTCACCGACGATTCGTTTGAAGGCTGGCAGCGTGGCCTCGATGAGCTTGCGGTCGTTACGAATGCTTGGGTAGGTTTTGCGGTAGTCCATCTCGTAGGTGGCGCCGTGGGCGGAGGTGATGCCTTTGAGGATGCGCTCCATCTGCTCGATGATGCCGTCGCGAAATGCGGCATCGTAGGTGCGCACGGTGCCGCCGAGCTCGACTTTCTCCGCGACGATGTTTTCGCGGTCGCCACCGGTGATGGTGCCGATGCTGATGACGAGCGGCTGGCGGGTGTTGGTCTGGCGGCTCTTGATCATCTGCAAAGCCATGATGGCCTCTGCCGCCACGGCGATGGCATCGACGCCTTTGTGTGGCGCGGAACCGTGCGCCATCTTGCCATGAATGGTGATGTGGAAGCGATCGCTGTTCGCATTGTCGAGGCCGGGTGTGTAGCCGACCTGCCCGGCTTTGAGGTAATGTACTCCGTCATCGGTGACTGTCGCAGGTTGTACGACCGCCGTGGTATGCAGGCCGAAGACCGCCGCCGGTCTGGGATTTTCCATCGCGCCTTCGGCCACCATCAGCTTGGCACCCCAGTCACCTTTGAAGGTGGCGGGCATCGCTTCTTCGGCGGGTTGAAAGAGGAACTTCACGCTGCCTTTGATTTGATCGCGATGCTTGGAAAGGAGCTCAGCCACGCCGAGCGCGCAGGTCACGTGCACATCATGGCCGCAGGCGTGCATGACGCCCGGGTTTTGTGAGCGGTAGGGCACGCTGCGCAGTTCCTTAATGGGCAGGGCATCCATGTCCGCGCGCACGGCGACGCAAGGGCCGTCTTGTGTGCCTTTGAGAAGCGCCACCACGCCATGCTTTGCCACGCCGGTTTTGATGTCGGTGAATCCGAGTTCCTTCAAACGGTCCGCCACCAGCTTTGCCGTCCGTTCCTCCTCGTTTGAAAGTTCGGGATGCATGTGGATGTCCCGGCGGATTTCCACGAGCTTTGGAAACATCTCCGTGATGCTCTTTTGGAAGAGGGCGTCACGGGTGTCTGCGGCAAAGGACGACGCGCAGGCGATGAGAGGAAGGATGACGTACTTCATGGGGGCGGGAAAATGAACGTCTCACCGCTCCGCCACGCCTGCGGTGATTTCCTTGGCGTTGGTGCGCAGGATCTCGATGCCATTGAGGACTGGGGCGTTGGTGGGAGATGTGGGAACAAGCTCCAGCACGAGGTTGTCAGTCACGAGAATGTTTTCAAACTGCTCCACGGTGGCGCCCTTGCGGGTGGCGGGGTCAAAGGCTTTGAGCACGACTTTGCCGCCGAGCTTGACGTCGAAGACGCGCTGGCCGGGTTTATCGTCTGGCAGCGCTGCAAACATGAGTTTCACGGTGTAGGTCGCGGGCGCCTGACCTTTGGCGAGCAGCGGGATGTCGAGCTTGGTCAACTCGCGCAGGCCGCTGGTGAAGATCCAGGGGGTGTCATGGCCTGAGATGGACGGGATTTCGGAGTTGAAGGCATACGCGCCGCCCGTTTTGCTGACGTATTGCGGTTTGAAGTCCAGCGGCAGGTCGATGCCTGCGCGGCTGCTGGGGCGTGGATAGCCGAGCCAGAGCTTGCCGTGGGCATCACGGCGGTCCCCGGGGGCTCCCAAATTCAAAGCCATGTGCTGCACAGGCAGGGAGGGGCCATCGGCGCTGTAGACGCCCCAGTTCATGCGGTCTTCCCGTGGTTCAAACACCACGGTGCTGGCGATGGAGAACAGGCAGACGCAGCCTGCGCTGGCCTCCGGGATCATGACGAGACCGTTGGCGGGAATGGTGTTGATCCAGCAGCCGAGACGATGTCCGGCAAAGTGCTCCGTGCCGCTGTCGCTGTCGCGATCATAGAATGCGGTGAACTTGGAGCGGAAGAACATCATGTTGGGCGTGGCTGAGATCGCGCCGCAGTGGTGGCCGGGGCGGGCAAACATCCATGCGGACTCTTCGCCGGTGAGGGGATGTTTGCGCGTCTTCTGCGTCCCGGTGTAAAGATCGTAGCTCCAAGGTTCGGCGATGATTTCGTTGTCGATCACCACCGGGCGGTGGCGGTAGTTTGCGTCCTTGGCCCAGACTTTGTCGCCCTTGTTCGCATCCAGCACGACGAGGCGGCGGCGTTTGAATTCACCGCTCAAGAACTGCTCCCAGTAGTGGCCGTTGGCGTTGGCGCCGCCGAGCACGAGGTGGCCGTTGTGATACATGAGGGTCAGGGCGCCGCCGCCGATGCCGATCTCGCTGCAATCCGTCACATCGACCGGCTTGGCCCATTGCTGTTTGCCGGTGGCGGCATCGAGCGCCACCGCCATGCGCAGGTCGTTGTTTTTCACGCGGTCCTCGGCCAGTTCGCGCTCTTTGCCGGTGAGCTTGGCAAGAGCGGTCTTGTCCTCTGCCAGCATGAGGGCGCGCTGCTCGGGTGTGAGCGAGGCGTCGATGAAAAACAGACGCCCGTCACCGATGGCGATGCTGACGTGGGAGATGTGCTTGCCCTGATGCGTCCATTTCAGCGTGCCGGTTTTTACATCGAAGGCAAAGATGCGGTCGGTTGAAATCGAGCCGCTCTTGCCACGGCGTGCCACTTCGGCCGCTTTTTCGACGCGCTCGGTTTCGGTGCCATAAAGCAGGCCGTCCTGATAGGCGATGTAGCCCCACTGCAGGTCTTTCTTGGTGCCTGCGCCGGGGATTTTCAAGGTGCGCACGATCTTGCCCGTGGCCGCATCAAACTGGATGCACTCATCCTCCATGAGCATGAAGAGGTAGTCGTCGCTCGCGGCCATGTTGCCGGGCTCGCGGGCGTTGTACACACCGATACGCATGGCACCTGGATTCTTGGTCTCCCAGAGAAGCTGGCCGTTGTAGGCGTCATAGGCCATCACGCTGTCCTCGCCCTGTACAAACAGGCGTCCGTTCACTGACAGCGGGCCCACGGCTCCATCGTGACGATTGACCACTTTGCCCGGACCGGGATCGCCATACCAGAGCACGCTCAGGCCACCTTTGATGCGGCGGTCGTCGGTGCTCGAAGTGTTTGCCGCATTGCCATACTGGTGAGACCAGGAGCTGGCGCCGGGCAGGGCGGCGCGAGTAAGCACGCTCCAGCCGTCGCTGTTCGAGATGGTGGCTTTCTCATCGGTCAGTTTCGTCGCCGCGAGCCAATCGGCCGTCTGCGGGGTCGCCTTGAAGCAGAATTTGCCGCCAATGGGCTTCAAATGCCGTGCGACATCGGCCGGGACACCCACCGGTTCTGCGCTGTCGCTCACAATCAAGTTTGCGCAGTAGCTGGAATACGGCATCACCGCGAGATCGAGATGATCCACCGTGATGCGTGTGCCGTAGAGGCCCGTGGCGAGCAGTTCCCGTCGCGCTGCGGCGACTTTTTTCTCATCGGCATCGACGCCGAAGACAATCAGGTCGCTGCGTTTGGCGAGTTCATAGGCGAGCTTTCCCTGATTATTCCCCAGCACGATGCAGAAGCCCTTGGTGACACCGGTTTGTTTCAGAATCGCCTGCGCCGCATCTGCATGCGCTTTGTCGGTGGGGAAATCATTCGCTTTCTTCTCCGCGATCACCTCCGCTGTTTTCGCGCCAAAGACATACACGCGGCCCGTGGTGGTGCTGACGACGAGATGACCGTCTGAGGCAGCCAGACCACGCGCCTCGCCATCCACGGCTGCTTTCCATGCCTGCTTGCCGGTTTCGGCGTCAATCGCGATCACTTCGCCCTTGCCGCCGGCGATGACGGTTTTGCCCGCAATGATCAGCGCGGACTGATGAGGCGTATCGAGCGACCATTTGACGCCGGCATCCGTGGAGGCGGCCAGGTCGGCCTTGTGCTTCGCGATCTCGTCCTGCTTCGCCTTGTAGCCGATGCGCAGCGGTTCGTACTTCGCAGCGATGTCTGCAAGCTCAGCCTGGGCCTTGGCAAAGGCGGCGGGATCGTCCTTCACCTTGCGGGCGGCGGATTCGGCTGCCTGGAATTTTTTCGCAGCGGCGACTGCGGGATGTTTTTTCAAATCGGCGCTGAGCTTGGAAATGGCGACTTCATGGCCGTGACGGATGCGGGTGCCTTCGGCATGCTTGGTGCGGTCCACCGCAATGATTTTGGTGCCGTTGGCCATGTAGCCCATGTCGCCAGCGAGAGTCATCTGAGTGCCTGCAAACCAAGCGTAGCCGGATTTTTGTTTCTCCTGATCCAGAGCGAGGATGTGGTGCTCACCCACGGCATAGATTTGATCATCGGCCAGAAAGGCCTGCGTGCCGCCGATGGGGCCGCCTGCATCGCCACGCCAGCCGGGCTCAGGCTTGGCGATGAGCTCGCCTGTTTTGCGATCAAACGACACCGCGAGCGATCTGCCGGATGGGACGAAAAGGATGTCCTTCGTCGCGAGGAGGTAGCCCTGGGGGGAGAGGTCGTTGCGGCCTGCGTCCTTCTCGCTGATCGCGTCGTTTTTCCAGATGATCTTGCCCGTGGCCGCCTCGACGGCGTAGATGAAAACTTTCTCATGCGGAAACACGCCCGCGCCGAAATAGGCGATGCCGCCATCCACCAGCAAGCCTGTGCGCACCGGCCAGCGCGAGATCATGCGGCCACGGGCCAGGATGCGCTCGTCATGCGGTCCGGCGCGGAGCTTCCACACGAGCTTGCCGGTCTGGGCGTCGAGACAGTAGGCGTAGCCGTCATCGGAGCCGACATAGACTTTTCCCGCCGCGATGGCAGGTGCCAGACGCACGGGGCCATTGGTGAAGAACGACCACAAGTCCCTGCCGGTGGCGAGATCGCGGCAGATCACGCGACCATCCACGGAGGAGCCGAAAAAGATTTTACCCGCGCTGATGGCGACCTGAAACACCTCGTCAAAGCGGATGCGGTTCAGCGTCACGTGACTTTCAAAGACGCGGCCATCCTCACCAGCCCAGGCCATCTGCGGCGGGGCGGCCGATTCAAAGGTCCATGCGGATTGCAAAGGGAGCCGGATGTCTTCGGGAGTTGCTCCAACGCGTGAGGCGTCGTGCAGGTAGGTCGGCCAGTCGGCGCTGGCAGTTGAAAGAGCAAGGAGGAACAGGAGCGGTCGCATGATCGAATTAAAACGCGCATGGGATGCGAATTCATCCAAACTGTTGCGTATTGTGCAGTCCCTCATGCTGCGCCGCCTTGTCTCCATTCTCGTTTTATCAGCGACCACCGCTTTTGCGTGTTCTGTGCCGGTGTTTCGCTATGCTCTGGAGCATTGGGCGGCAGATCCTTATCGTGTCACCCTGCCGCATGGCGTGAAACTGGATGGCAACTTCAAGGCCACGGTGGGCGCTGCGCAACGAATCGAACTGCGCCAGCCGCTCACGATGAGGAACGATGAAGTCATCTGGTCGGCGGATTATTCGGAAGCGAACGCCAGGCTGCTGGTGGATTCGCCGGCGCGTCAGCAGATTGCCGAGCGGCTTGCCAATGGGGAAAGCGCCGTGTGGGTACTGCTGGAGTGCGGCGACAAGGTGAAGGATGCGGCGGCGGCCCAATTTCTCGACGAACGTCTCGAATACCTCAGCAGCGTGATGGAACTGCCGAAACTGGACCAGCAGGACGTCAAGAACGGGCTCGTCTCGATTCCGGGTGACGGACTGCGGCTCGCCTTTTCGACGCTGAGAGTGAAACGCAATGATGCTGCTGAGAGCGCCTTCATCGCAATGCTGCTGGCGAGTGAGCCAGATCTGCGCAGCCTCAATGAGCCGATCGCGTTTCCGATTTTTGGCCAGGGCCGGGTGCTTTATGCGCTGGTGGGCAAGGGCATCAAGGTGGAAACGGTGGATCGTGCGGCGCAGTTTCTCATCGGCTCATGCTCCTGCCAGGTGAAGGAGCAGAATCCCGGCGTGGACCTTGTCATGGCGGTGGATTGGAAGCAGATGGTGAAGGCGCAGGCGCAGCCTGGACAGCAGCTGCCGGAGTTAAGTCAGATCGCCGATCTGCTGCCGCAGACAGTGAAGATTGAAGGGCAACCGTCTGCACCCCAACCTGAGCCAGACCGCTCGCGGCTATATTGGGGATTGGGCCTTGGACTGTTCGCGCTGATCCTCGTGCTCTGGCGGCTCAAGGGTTCGTCGCGTTAAGATCGAGGCCCAGCTTCTTGAACTCCCATTCCTGCCCAGGCCAGTCGATCTCTGCTGGCGTGGCTAGAGACGGCGGAGGCTGGAGACTAAATGCTTATTGGTAAGACATGAACACAGATGTGAAAGCCGCTGCATGCTGATGGTAAACTCCTCGAAATAACCCGTGGCAAACCGTGGACATGCGGGTGCCCGGAGCTAATCTGATGCCGAATGCGAAACGCGATTTCATTCTTCACCCTTCTGCTGCTGACGGTTTGCCTCAGCGCTGGCAGCGCGCAGGACAAACCGATGAGCGCAAATGAGGCGAGAGCGGCGTTCGACAAAGCTGATCACGCCCTGAATGCAGCGTGGGCTGCCGCCAGGCAGGCGCTTCCGGAGACCGATTTCAACAAGCTCAAAGAGGACCAGCGCGCCTGGGTGGAGTATCGCGATTACCTCGCACGATCTCCTATGTACACCGGTGTGGATGCGCAGGGCGATCTGGCGCTTGATTCGCCTGCGTATCTGGAGGCCGCCGCAGGTCTTGAGGACATGCGCTCTGAATGGCTCAAAGGTTTGATTCACGAGTGGAAAGACGAAGCGCTGACCGGCTACTGGACGGACAGCTATGGCGGCAGCATGGAGGTCGTGGAGCGCGAGGGGCATCTTCACTTTGTGATTCAGTGCGTGCGCGGCCCCACCTCACATGTGGGCGGGCTTTCGGGCATTGCGGCATGGAATTCAACCATCGGCTGGTTCAGCGACAAGGGCCGAGACAAGGACAAGACTGATGAGACGAATCTCAGTTTCATCCTTCGCGACAAAAAGCTCGAAGTCATCGGTGCGAATACCGGCTACTATCACGGTGCGCGCGCCTATTTTGATGGCGGCTATGTCAAAGTGAAAGCACTGGACGCGAAGGCGCAGGCGAAGATTGTCAAAGCCGCGAAATCAGGCGAAGTGCCCGAAGAATAAACCTCAACCACGAATCCACCATGCACGCCGCCGGTCCCAAAAATCCGCTTCATGGCATCACGCTTCAGATGATGGTCACGCAGCTTGTCGAACACTATGGCTGGGAGATGCTTGGCCGCATGATCCCGATCAACTGCTTCAACTGGCAGCCCAGCATCAAGTCCAGCCTCACCTTCCTACGCCGCACGCCGTGGGCGCGTGAAAAGGTGGAGGCATTGTATCTCGATTCATTGCCGGACATGCAGCCGAAGCCGGAAAGCGATGAAAGCAGCCCGGTTGCACCGCAACCGGAGTGATAAGGATTCCAGTTGCGGCGCAACTGGACTGCTTTTTCACAGCCGCTCCACCTGCTTTAAATGCTCTGGCGGCGGATGGCTGGCATCCACATCGTGGATTTCCACCACGCGGCCGTCGTCCATGTTGGCGATGCGGTTGGCATGGTGAAAGATGCGGTTGTCGTGTGTCACGATCAAAACGGCGCGATCTTTGCCGCGCGCCACGTGTTCGAAGAGTTCCATGACCACATGGCCGTTCTTTGCGTCCAGTGCGGCGGTGGGCTCATCGCAGATGATGAGCTGCGGCTCATGCACCAGCGCACGGGCGATGGCCACGCGCTGCTGCTGCCCGCCGGAAAGCTGTGAGGGGCGGTGCTTGAAGCGGTCAGCCAGCCCCACCTGATCCAAAACTTCCTTCGCCCGTTTTTCTGCCTTGGAAGCTCCGACGCCTTGAATCAGCAGCGGCACGCTCACGTTTTCCGCGCAGGTCAGCGTCGGGATGAGATTGAAGGACTGGAAGATGAAGCCGATGTGTTTGGAGCGAAAGCGCGTGATCGCCGCAGTGGACATCTTGCGCAGATCATGGCCAAACACAGTCAGTTCACCCGCATCCGCCTTCAGGGTGCCGGCGATGATGCTGATCAGGGTCGTCTTGCCACAGCCCGACGGCCCCACCAGCATGGTGATGTCCCCGCGCCGCACGTCCAGATCAATCTCCTTCAGCACCTGCAGCCGTGAGCCTCCATCGCCAAAGCTTTTGGAAATGCCCTTCACATGCGCCGCGAGCCGGCTGGATTCACCATTGTTCATTCGTTTGGATTCCTACGCAGTCCCGATGCCTGCGGTTGCCTCTCAGTTCAAGTCAGGACTGCATCCAGGGCCCAGGAGGCAGGGGGCTGCGCAAGCAGGAAGAGAAGCGCCATTCACTTGGGCTTTGAAGTGGTTGAAACTTTCGCTGCTTTCCGGTTGTTTACTGCGCTCCCATTCCACTTATGAAGTATCGCACACTGATCTCTCTCCTCGCCCTCGCCGCCTGCTCCGCAGGTGCCCAGGCTGCGCCGCCCAAGGCTCCGAAGCTTGTTGTCGCGATTCTCGTGGATCAGCTGCGCTATGACTATCTGGACCGCTTTCATTCCAAGTTTGTCGAAGGGGGATTCCGCGAACTCACGGACAAGGGGGCCTTCATGACCTTCGCCCAGTACAATTACTATCCCACGGTCACCGCGCCAGGGCATGCCAGTTTCTTCAGCGGCAGCTCGCCGATGATGCATGGCGTGATCGGCAATGACTGGTTTGACAAGCGCAGCGGCGCCATGATGTACTGCGTGGAAGATTCCAGTGTGACGGGCGTGGGCACCCAGCCGGACGCGAAGGCGGGGAAGATGTCGCCGCGCAATTTCATCGGTGCCACCGTGGCGGATCAAATGCGGCTGCACTGGGGTTCCAAGGTGGTCAGCATGTCGGTGAAGGATCGCGGAGCCATCCTGCCAGCGGGGAAGAAGCCCACGGGAGCCTATTGGTTTGAATCGGCCTCGGGCAATTTCATCACCAGCAGCTATTATCAAAATGAGCTGCCGGCCTGGGTGAAGGCCTTCAACGACAGCAAGCGGCCGGATGCCTTTGTCGGGCAGACCTGGGACCGCCTGCTGGATGAAAAGCAATATCCCATGCCGGATGCCGCCGCCGGAGAGAGCCACCTGGCCGGTGAAAAGACCAGCACCTTCCCTCACAAGGTGATCAAGGAAGAGTCGGAAGGCTATGAGCCGATCCTTTCCACTCCCTTTGGCAATCAGCTTCTGGCTGAGTTTGCGAAAGCGGCCATCGAAGGGGAGAAACTGGGGCAGGGGACCAATCCTGATCTGCTCTGCGTTTCGTTTTCATCCATCGACTACTGCGGGCACAAGTTTGGGCCCTATTCGCAGGAGGTGCAGGACATCACGCTGCGGCTGGACCGGCAGTTGAAGGAACTCTTTGCCTACCTCGACAAGAAGGTCGGGCTGGCCAATGTAGTGATGGTGCTGACGGCCGATCATGGCGTGGCACCGACCCCTGAAAATGCGAAGGAAGATGGGCTGGATGGGGCGCGCCCGCCTGTTGCCGAGATGCTCGGCGAACTGCAGGCCAAGGTGGCGGAACGCTTCGGGCCAGGCCGTTATTTCCTCTCTGGCAAAGGCAGCCTCAAGCCACGCCTGACGGACGGCAATCTCTACTATGATCACGCAGTCCTGGAGGAGAAGAAGCTCGCGCCCGAGACCCTTACCGCCTTCATTCGCGAATGGGCGCTGAGCACCGGCGTGTTCCATGCCGTCTATGGCCGCGACCAGTTGCTCGAAGGCCGTGCCCCCGGCGTGATCGGCCAGCGCATCGCCAACGGCTTCAATGCCGAGCGCAGCGGCGACGTCGTGCTCATCCTCAAGCCCTGGCTGATTGCGGGCACGGGGAAGGCGGCAACGGGGACAACGCATGGCTCGCCCTTTTCCTATGACACTCACATTCCGATCATCTTCTACGGTGCGCCCTTCAAAGCGGGACGCTATGCGGATGAGTTCAGCATCACGGATCTCGCGCCGACGCTTTCAGCGGGGCTTGGAATTCAGGAGCCGCCGGTGTGCATGGGGAAGCCAGCGGTGAGAGTGCTGAAGTGAGGGCCAAGGTGAAGTGCGAGCCTGTTCTGGATTTATCCAAGTACGAGAAACGGGGTCAGGAGATCCCGTCACCTTGGTCACCGAGCTCCTCCTCGCATTGGTTCTCTTTGCGTATAATGACTGTTCTCACCAAAAGGATAATCAACAGCATCAAGCTGGATGCGACCAGCGCCATGGCAAGGGGCCGAAGATCATAGTACATTTCGTTTTTTAACATCGCATGGCTGACCTGAACGCGGCTGCTGACTTCCAAGATGCGAAAGATGCCGAGAACGAGATAGGCCGTGGCGCAGAAGATCGGGATGACTGTCAGCACTAATTCCAGCGAAAAGGATCGTTGCGGCTGGGTGCGTCGTCGCATCATGAAGACGGCGAACAAGCCAATGCTTACCGTTGCAATGAAGTAGAGAAACAAGCCGATATAAATAGAGCCGAGTGCGCCCTGCGCATAGTATTCCTTTGGCGCCGCGGCGATGATTGGATCTACGAGGTTCATGTTCATCAAAGAGCATCCATGGACGATGAGCGGACTGCATTATTGTTGGTCTGAAAACAAATCTGTCGAGTTCGTGTTATGCGTCACTCGCCTGCACCAGAAAAGGGTCAGGAGCCCCTGCCTCCTTGTTTCCCAGAAACTTCCCTGTCACGCTCTTCTCATTTGCGGCCACCTGCTTGGGAGTCCCGGAGGCTAAAATATAGCCGCCTTCGCTGCCGCCGCCGGGGCCGAGGTCGATGATCCAGTCGGCGCAGCGGATGACATCAATGTGGTGTTCGATGACGATGAGGGTGTTGCCGGCATCGCGCAGGCGGAGGAGGACGCCGAGCAGCGTCTGGATGTCCGCGCTGTGCAGGCCGGTGGTGGGTTCGTCGAGGACGTAGAGGGTGCGGCCGGTGCTGCGTTTGGCGAGTTCGGCGCTGAGCTTGATGCGCTGCGCTTCACCGCCGGAGAGGGACGCACCGCTCTGGCCGAGGCGGATGTAGCCGAGGCCGGTTTCTTCCAGTGTGCGCAGTTTGGGGCCGATGCTGGTGCTGCGGTCAAAGAATCGCACGGCTTCACTGACGGTCATGTCCAGCACATCGGCGATGTTCTTGCCTTTGAAGGTGACTTCGAGCGTCTCAGCGCCATAGCGGCGGCCCTTGCAGGATTCGCAGGTGACATAGACATCGGCGAGGAAGTGCATGTCGATCTTGATGACGCCATCACCTTCGCATTTTTCACAGCGGCCACCGGGGGTGTTGAAGCTGAAGCGTCCGGCATCGTAGCCGCGCATGCGGGCGAGCGGCAGTTGTGCGAAGAGCTCGCGGATGGGGCCGAAGGCGCCGGTGTAGGTGGCGGGATTGGAGCGCGGACTGCGGCCGATGGGCGACTGATCGATGACGACGACTTTGTCGAGCTGCTCCAGGCCGGTGATTTTTTCGTGCGTGCCGGGGATGTCCTTGGCATCGTAAAAATGGCGGCGTAGCGCGCGCATGAGGATGTCGTCGACGAGGGTCGATTTGCCGCTGCCAGAGGGGCCGGTGACGCAGGTGAAGCTGCCGAGTGGAAAGGCGGCGTTGACGTTGCGGAGGTTGTGCTCGGTAGCGCCGTGGATGGTGAGGGAGTGCTTGGAGCGCGGTCCCAGGGATTCTGTTAGCAGGGTTTGAGGCAGGGCTTTCGCCTCGATGCGAGTTCTGCCGCTCAAGTAGCCGCCAGTGATGGAATACGGATTCGCGGCGATCTCTGCGGGCGTGCCATGAGCGGTGATTTTGCCGCCGAGCTTTCCGGCTCCGGGGCCGAGCTCGATGATGTAATCTGCGGCGCGCATGGTGGCCTCGTCGTGCTCCACCACGAGGACGGTGTTGCCGAGATCGCGCAGGCGTAACAAGGTCTGGATGAGACGCTCGTTGTCACGCGGATGCAGGCCAATGCTGGGCTCGTCCAGCACGTAAAGTACACCCGCCAGTCCGGCACCGATCTGCGAGGCGAGGCGGATGCGCTGCATCTCGCCGCCGGAGAGCGTGCCGCTCTCGCGGTTCAGAGCAAGGTAGCCGAGGCCGACCTGCTCAAGAAACTCGATGCGCTTCACGATCTCGCGCTGCAACTCGCCGACATAGACCTTCTGCTGCTCGGTGACTTCCAGCTCACGCATCCACTGCAAGGCGTCGCGGGTCTGCAGGGCGGTGAAGTCGTGGATGTTTAACTCTTGGGACTGCGCACTGAGTTTGACCGCCAGCGATTCTGGTTTCAAGCGCATGCCCCCGCAGGCTGCACACGCCTGCGGATTCATGAGGCGCGTGAGGGCGGCGCGGAGGACGTCGCTCTCGGCGTTTTGATACATGCGGGCGATTTCAGGCAGCAGACCCTCGAAGGGTTTGGCGACGCTGCGTTTGTTGCCGGTTTTTTGCCAGCCGGTGCTGATGGGGGCTGCGCCGGTGCCGTGGAAAAGAGCGTGCTTGAAGTCCTGCGGGAGGTCCTGAAAGGGCACGTCCATGGCTGCGCCGTAGTGCTTGGCCAGTGCTTCCACGCCCTGATTGAAAATCTGCTTCACCTTCGGGTGGCGTGCCCACCAGGCTTTGATCGCGCCATCGTTCAGCGATTTGGATTCATCCGGTACCAGCAGCGTGGGATCTGGCGTGGGCGTCGTGCCGGTGCCTTCGCAGACAGGGCAGGCACCGAGGTGGGTGTTGAAGGAGAAATGCTGCGGCGTGAGGCGCTCGATCACGAAGCCGGTGCGCGGATTGGCGAAGGCGGTGGTGTAGCTGAGTATTTCTTCGCTGCCGTCGAGATTCACGAGGAACTGCACCTCGCGGTCGTTCCAGTGCAGGGAGCTTTCGATGGCCTCCATGAGGCGCTGGCGGGAGTCAGCACGCACGACGAGGCGGTCGATGACGATCTGCACCTGCTGGGTTTCTGCCTCGTCCAGTTGGAGGGAATCCTCCAGCTCCACCACGGTGCCGTTCAGCCGCACGCGCACGAAGCCCTGGCGCTTGAGTTTTTCAAACAGGGTGCGCGTTTCTGCTCCGCTGGCCGGTGGCTGGGGGGAGAGAACCATGACGCGGGTGCCCTCGCCCAAAGCCAGCACTTTGTCCGCGATCTCCGGCGGGGTGCTGCGGTGGAGCTTTTCGCCGGTGCTGGGGTCGTAGGGCTGGCCGGCCACGGCGTAGAGGACGCGGAGGTAGTCGTAGATTTCCGTGACCGTGGCGATGGTGCTGCGCGGATTCGGGTTCGAATGTACCTGTTCGATGGCCACGGCCGGGGACAGGCCCTCGATGAAATCCACGTCCGGCTTCTGCATCTGGCCGAGGAATTGCCGGGCGTAGGCGGACAGGCTCTGCACGTAGCGGCGCTGGCCCTCGGCAAAGAGCGTATCGAATGCCAGCGACGACTTTCCGCTGCCGCTGACGCCGGTCAGGACCACGAGCTGGTGCCGCGGGATGTCCACGTCGATGTTTTGGAGATTGTGCTGGCGTGCACCTCGCACGCGGATCACGTCTTTAAGCATGGGGCTACACAAGCCGCGTGGGGCAGGGGAGATCAAGCCCAAGAAAACCCCGGCTCGCCCGTTTCCAGAATGGTGCATGAGGGCGGTTGATTATTTCCGGCCTCTCTCCTAGACTCTCCCACTGTCATGAAACCTCTTATTGTCATCGCCCTGGCCATCGCCGTCGGTTACGTCTCCTACGAGTATGTGTATCCGCCTTTTGCCGATGCCATGAAGTTCACCAAGCACGTCCCCATAAAGGAGGAGCCCAAGAAGGAGATCGTCGTCGCCCCCGTGCCAAAGCCGGTCAAAAAAGAGCCCAAGATCGTCATGGAGGCGCCTGCGCCGAAGCCGGAGATGAAGCCCGAGGAACCGAAGCCTGAGATGCCGAAAGTCCCCGAGCCGCCGCCGGTGGACCCGAATGCCTTCGTCGCCCCCGTGTTCCCGCCTGTGGATGAGCTGACCCAGAACTGGGCTGCGGTGCCGAAAGGCTTCTTCAACACGCCCAAGCAGGTGACCATGAAGAAAGATCTGGAACTGAAGATGCAGATGGGCAAAGCCACTGCGGCCACCACCTTCAAAGCTGGCACGAAAATCTTTGTCATGGGCCAGGAGGGGGGCAACCTCGTGGTGGGAGCCTCCGCAGGTTCTCCCATGCGCGGCCTCGTCGCCATGGATGAAACCGACTTCAAGGAAGTATTCACCGCCGCCTATGAGCAGGTGAAGGTGGTCCAGACCGAGAACGCCCGCAAAGCCCACGAATACCGACTGGCCGCCGCCGAGCGCGCTAAAAACGCCCCTGCCGCCCCTGCAGGTGGCGGCAGCAGCAGCAATGACAAGCCCACGAAAGCTGCCGACGGCACCTACCCGCTGCTCCTTGCCAGCATGAAGGCCGGCGAAGTCACCGAAATCAAGCCCGACAACATCAAGTCTTGGAGCGATCCTGCTCAGGAAAAAATCGACGGCACTGAATACTGGACTGTGAACGTGAAGTACGAAACGCAGACCATGTTTGGCAAGTTCGAGACCGAAGCCCAGGCCCGCATCAAAAACGGCCGGGTGGAGAAGTGGGTGTACACCGGCTCCGGTGAAGTGGTGCCGTAAACCTGTGGAGGAAAGATCCGATGGTGATTTTTCTTGTCATCATCGGGCTCATGGCGGGCATTGCTCTTGCATCGTATCTTTACGAGAAGCGGCATAGGACTTCGCGGGCAAACCGCAGCAATGACCCGCACAAGCTCTGGGATGACGCTGGCACCAGTGATGATCTAGACGACTTTGACGCGGGAGCTGATAGGGACTGACCGAAGCCGCTTATTTCTTCCTAAGTGCTGCCTTGAGGTGGTCGGATGTCGTGCATGTTGTCGGCGCCAGCTTCCCGCTTGCCCTCTTGAATCCTTGACTCTGCCTCCTCTCTTGGCACGTAAACTTACCCGATGAAGATCATTCGCCACACCGATCCCGACTATCCCACCGCTGCCGCCGCCCTCAACCGCCGTGCTGAGGCCAGCGATGCCGTGCGAGAAGTCGTCGCAGGTGTCATCAAGGCTGTGCGCGAGCGCGGTGATGCTGCCGTGCTGGAGCTCACGGAAAAATTTGATGGTGCCAAGCTCACTGCTGAGCAAATGCGCGTTCCGCAGGCAGAACTGGATGCCGCCTGGGAGGCTGCCGATCCCACCTTCAAGCGCGCCCTTGAATCCGCCCACCGCAATGTGTCGGCCTTCGCCCGGCGCAGCATGCGCCAGGGCTGGGAATTCACCAACGAGCAGGGAGCCACGGTGGGCGAAGTCTTCCACCCTTTCGAGCGCGTGGGCTGCTACGTACCGGGCGGCACCGCGCCGCTGGTTTCCACCTCCATTATGACCGTTGCCATTGCCGCTGCGGCTGGCGTGCCGGAGATTGTCGTCTGCACCCCCTGCGGGCGCGATGGCACGGTGAATCCGGGGTTGCTTGCTGCGTTGAAGCTCGCGGGTGCCACGGAGGTCTACAAAATAGGCGGGTCACAGGCCATCGCCGCGTTGGCTTTTGGTACCGCCACGATCCGTCCCGTCGTCAAAATCTTCGGCCCAGGCAACAGCTACGTGGTCGAGGCCAAGCGCCAGAGTTTCGGCGTCGTCTCCATTGATCTGCTGCCTGGTCCCAGCGAAGTACTCATCCTCGCTGACAAGTCTGGCAATCCTGCCTTCATCGCTGCGGACATCCTCGCGCAGGCTGAACATGGCAAGGACAGCATGGCGGGTTTCCTCACGGACGATGCCGCACTGCTGGATGCCGTCGTCGCGCAGGTCGGGGAGCAGTCTCAAACGCTCAGCCGTCAGGCCCAGCTGACTCCGGTGCTGGAGAAAGGGGTCTTCCTCATGCTCGTCCCCAGTTTGGAGGACGGCGCGCGTCTCGCGAACGACTTTGCCCCTGAGCATCTGACGCTCATCACCACACGTGAAGACGCCATCCTGCCGCTCATTCGGACGGCGGGTGCCATCTTCCTGGGCAATCATTCACCCGTTGCTGTCGGCGATTTCCTGGCGGGTCCCAGCCACACGCTGCCCACCGGCGGCTCCGGCAAATCCTTCCCGGGTATCACGGCAGACATGTTCCAGCGCCGCACCAGCATCATTCGTCTGGATCGTGAAAGCTGTGCCAAGTCCGAACCCATCGTCAGTGCGATCAGCGCCGTTGAGGGGCTTGATGCGCACGCCCGTTCGGTGTCCATTCGTGCCTCATGAACCATCGCTTGTGCCTGATCGCTCTGCTGCTCGTAGCCTGTGGCAAGGAGGCTCCTCAACCTGAGCCCAAGGCTGCTGCGGCCGCTCCGAAGCCCGCTCCGGAGAAAAAACTGCCGCCTGTGCCGCAGGGCAAACTGCCGAAGATGGATCCGGAGAAGGCGAAGTTCATTGCTGTGCCCAGCACGCCCAAAGATCCCGAGATCAAAAAAAGCGAGAAGGTGGAAAAGCCTGCGGCAGAAACGAAGAAAGCTGCCGTGCCTGCTGCGACCAAGCCCGCCGAGCAGTCTGCGACTGAGATCAAAAAGCCAGCTTCAGCCTCTGTCCCCGCCAAGCCTGCCGTGGAGGCCGTGCCTGAGGTCAAGAAAGCCGAAGCGCCTGCGGCCAAACAGTAGGGTGGGCTGTTCGGACTAACTCACACTGGCACGCGGATCTCCAGCCACTGACTTTCCGCATCTGCGGGTTTCACCAGACGTGAGGAGGAGGAGAGGGTGGCGGGAACGAGGGCGAAATCTCCTGCTTTGAGAGTCGTGCCGTCGATGGTGATCCTGCCACTGACGACGGCGATGGTGAGGCTTTCACCTGGGACACCTGCCTGCTTGGATCCACTGAGCACTTTGACGTTGAAATACTCGCAATCAACAAGCGTGCCGTTGGGCTGGACCTGCTGGGCGCAGGGCTCGCAGTCCGTGAAGTCGATGCTCTGCATGGACTCCTGCACATGCAGCGCGCGCGGTTTGCCATCCAGTCCCACGCGGTTCCAGTCGAAGACGCGATACGTCGTGTCGCTGTTCTGCTGGATTTCATAGATCAGCAATCCTGCGCCGATGGCATGGATGCGGCCGCTCGGAATGAAGAGGCAGTCGCCCGTGCGAGCCTCGATCGCATGCACCACATCGGCCACCGTTCCGTTTTGCAGCGCGGTTTCGAAATCTGCGCGAGTCACTCCCGGCTTCAGACCGGCGTAAATTTTTGCTCCTGGATCCGCATGTGCGATGTACCACATCTCCGTTTTCGGCTCGCCTTTCAATTCCTCGGCCATGCTCGCGGGCGGATGCACCTGGATCGAGAGATCATCGCAGGCATCGAGAATCTTCATGAGCAGCGGGAAGGTGGGGCTGGTGGATTTCAGCAGCGCTTTGCCAAATACCGCCTCGCGGTGGTTCGTCCACAGTTCATGCAGAGTCACGCCATCCGCCGTCACACTCGGGGCCTCGGGGCGGTCGCACACCGTCCAAGCTTCACCAAAGGGAGTGGTTGCATCCGGCAGGGTGGCCCCCAGGAGGGTCTCCATGCGGCGCCCCCCCCAGACGCGGCTTTGGTAAATGGGTGTGAAACGAATGGGGTGATTGAACTTCATGTGATGATAATCAACCACAGCCTGCGTTGACGCTCTAGCACGAACTCGCCAGAATGACCTCCGTGAACCAAATCGACACCAGCTTTATCCAGTCTCTCAGGGAAATATTACCTCCTGACAGAGTGCTCACCTCAGCCGAGGACATTGTGCCCTACAGTTTTGATGGCACCGCCGCCCTCAAGCAGCGTCCCGGCGCTGTCGTTTTTCCGCTGACCGCCGTGGAAGTCTCCGAGTGCGTCAAGCTCGCCCGCAGAAACAACATCCCCGTGGTCACCCGTGGCTCCGGCACCGGATTGAGTGGTGGCAGTGTGCCGCTGTCAGGCTGCCTCGTGATCTGTCTGGTGAAGATGGACAAGCTTATCGAAGTCGATGAGAAAAACCTCACGCTGCGTGCGCAGAGTGGTGTCATCACCAAGGAAATCGACGATGCCGCCGCGAAGGTTGGTCTCTTCTATCCGCCTGACCCCGGCTCGATGAAAATCTCAACGATCGGTGGCAACGTGGCCGAAAACTCGGGTGGTCTGCGCGGCCTCAAATACGGCGTCACGCGCGACTATGTCATGGGCATCGAAGTCGTGCTGCCAGACGGCACGCTGACCTTCCTCGGCAACAAGTGCGTCAAAGACGTGGCGGGTTACTCCATGAAGGACCTCTTCATCGGCAGTGAGGGCACGCTGGGAATCATCACTGAGGTCATCCTGAAAGTGCTGCCGCGCCCCAAGGCACGCAAAACGATGCTGGCGCTGTATGATTCGATGGACGCCGCCGCCAAGACCATCTCCGCCATCATTGCCGCCAAGATCATTCCCTGCACGCTGGAGTTCCTTGACCGCGTCACCGTGCATTGCGTCGAAGACTACGCCAAGATCGGCCTGCCCACCGATGTGGAGGCTCTGGTGCTGATGGAGACCGACGGCCATCCTGTCGTCGTGGAAGAAGAGGCCGCGCAGATGATGGCGCTCGCCAAAGCCAACGGTGCCCACGACGTACGCGCCGCTGCGGATGAAGCCGAAGGCGCGAAGCTCGCCGCCGCGCGTCGCAATGCCTTCTCCGCGCTCGCCCGCGTGCGCCCGACCACGATCCTTGAAGACGTGACCGTGCCGCGCAGCGAACTCGCCACCATGGTCGCCTTCATCGACAGCGTGGCGAAGAAGCACAAGCTGCAGATCGGCACTTTCGGCCACCTTGGGGATGGCAACCTGCATCCCACCTTTCTCACCAATGAACGCGATCACGAGGAGATGCACCGCATTGAGATCGCGCTGGAAGAAATCGTTGAGGAAACCATCCGCCTCGGCGGCACCGTCACCGGTGAGCACGGCGTCGGCCTCGCCAAAAAAGCCTTCCTCAGACGTCAGCTCGGAGAAGGCAGCTTCGAACTCATGCGCAGCATCAAACAAGCCCTCGATCCCCAGGGCCTGCTGAACCCCGGGAAGATTTTTGATCCGAGGAACTGATCATGCCATCTGCCAATCTTCTCAAATCCCTCGACTACTCCGTGCTGCAGCAATGCATGCACTGCGGCATGTGCCTGCCCACCTGTCCCACCTACATGGAGACCAAGCTGGAGCGCAACAGCCCGCGTGGCCGCATCTCCCTCATGCGTTCGGTGGCGGACGGCGAGCTCGAAGTCTCCCGGGCGCTCTCCGACGAGATGTACTACTGCCTTGGCTGCCTCGCCTGTCAGACCGCATGCCCGGCAGGCGTGAACTACGCCGAGCTATTTGAAACCGCGCGTGCCGAAGTCGAGCAGGCGCAGGTGAATGACGGCATGCAGCGCGGCTTCTGGCGCTGGCTCTCGCTCAATGTCATCTTCATGCGCCCTTGGCTGCTGCGTTTCATCGGGCGCGTGCTCCGCGTGTATCAAAGCACCGGATTCGATCGCCTGATGCGGAAGGTGCATTTTTTTGGCCTCATGCCTCCTTCCTTGGCAAAGCTGGAGCCACAGACGCCGAAGATTGCTGCGGAGTTCTCCGATGATCTGATCTGGCCGGAGGAAGTGCCGCAGCAGGGCAAACGCTACCGTGTGGGTTTGCTCACGGGTTGCATTCAGGATCTGGCGTTTTCGAATATCAACCGTGACACTGCGGATGTCCTGCTGGCAAACGGCTGCGAAGTCATCACGCCGCGCTCGCAGAGCTGCTGCGGCTCGTTGCATGCGCATAATGGCGAGCTCGAACTCGCACGTGAACTCGCCCGCAGGCAGATCGACAGCTTTGATCTAGACGAGCTCGATGCCATCATCACCAACGCCGGCGGCTGCGGTTCCCATTTGAAGACCTACGGTCATCTGCTGCATGATGATCCTTTCTATGCGGAAAAAGCGCAGCAGTGGGACAAGAAGGTGAAGGACATCCACGAATGGCTGGTGCAGATCAGTTTCCGCAAGCCCGCCGCAGGTGCCGGTGTGGCGGAAGTCACCTACCACGAAAGCTGCCACCTCTGCCACGGCCAGAAAGTCGTGTCACAGCCACGGCAGATTTTGAACAGCATTCCGGGGCTTGTGTTCAAGGAGCTGCCAGAGTCGAACTGGTGCTGCGGCAGCGCGGGCATCTACAACATCACCCAGCCCGAGCAGAGCCAGAAGCTTCTGGACCGCAAAGTCGTGAACCTGCGGCAGGCGGGTGCCCCCGTCGTGGCCACCAGCAATCCTGGATGTCATCTTCAAATCGCCAATGGGCTGCGCGCTTGTGGCAGTCATCCGTGCCACGAAGTCACGCAGCCGGTAACTTTGCTGGCGCAGGCGTATCGTGCTGAGTCCTCGTCTTGACTCTCTTTCCATGGAACTCGACCTCACTGGCCCCCTGCGTGAAGACGCCTACATGATCCTCGCCGGACTCGTCACCCCGCGTCCGATTGCCCTCACCACCACCGTCGATCCCGAAGGCCGCGTCAATGCCGCCCCCTTCAGCTTCTTCAACGTCCTGGGGGATTCTCCGCCCATCGTTGGCTTCTGCCCCGGCGACCGCTCTGCCGGGGTGCCGAAGGACACCGCACGCAACATTCGTCTGACACATGAGTTCGTCGTCAATCTCGTCGATGAAGCGCTCGCTGAGAAAATGAATCTCTGTGCGGCCACGCTGCCTCCCGGTGAGAATGAATTGCTGCATGCCGGACTCACAGCGGTGCCGAGCAGCGTGGTCAAACCACCACGCATTGCCGAAGCCCCCGCCAGTTTTGAATGCCGCAGCCACAGCATCATCGAGATTGGGGACAACCGCCTGATCATCGGTGAAGTGCTGCGCGTGCATGTGCGCGATGGCATCCTTGATCCTGAAACGTGGCTGGTGAAACCGGGGAATTATCACCCCATCGGACGTATGCAGAGTCCCAACTGGTACTGCCGGACGCAGGACATGTTTGAGATGAAGCGGCCGAAGTGAGTTTCCCCAAAGTAGTTAAGAGCCTCAGCTCGCTCTGGAAAACGCAGAGTTCTTCCCAGAACGAGCTAAAGCTCGGTACTACTTTTTAAGAATCCACTGAGCCGCATCAATGATGACGTGGCCCTTCGTGCCTTCATTGCGGATTTCGAGCCAGCCGGCTTTGCCTTTTTCAAAGCGGTAGGTGCCCAGGGGGAGCAGCACATCTTTCTCGGGGGCTTTTTTCTTCTGATTCACCACCACCGTGGCCTCGCCCTCGGCGTGGTGGATGATGACAGGAACGTTTTCAGCGCGATTGGCCAGGGCGGTGTAGGTGATGGCGACGCGATACTGGCCTGCGGCAGGCAGGTCGGGGGTGAAGCGGGCTTTCTGCTCGCCTTTGGCGGTGTCGCCATCGTGGCGATAGCCTTCTCCGACAAAGCCCGGTGTGGTGTGGCCTTCGGACGTGAAGCCGGTGAGTTCGGCCTCGCTGTCATCGACGACAATGCCACCGAGCTTCTCCTTGCTGATCGAGACATGCTCTGGCATCGGTGGTGATTCGAAGTCGAGCATCTGGCCGTCGGCGAGGAGCTTTTCCTTGAGCTTGGCGAGGTCGATCTGCTGCAGGTCTCTGCCGGATTCGATGGCAATGACAGCGGCGGTGGCGGAGCTCTGGCCCATGACCATGAAGACGGGCTCCATGCGGATGCTGCCGTAGGCGATGTGCGTGGCGCTCAGGCACACGGGTACGAGCAGGTTCGTGCACTCTTCGGCCTTGGGAGTGATGCTGCGGTAGCTGATGGGGTAGGGGCGGGTGCCGATCTGGATATCGCCCTCATTGCGAACAAAGCCTTCCTTGGTGATGTAACGCTGCACGTTGTGCGAGTCCATGTTGTAGGCGCCCATGCCCACGCTGTCTTCCACGATCTCGCGGCGCTTGCAGTTCTTTTCGCTCATCACGTAGCCGCCGATCATGCGGCGTGCCTCACGCACGTAGAGCTGGCGGGGCCAGTTGCCGTTGTCTTTGAATTCATCCTTGGCCAGACCCAGTTTCTGGAAGGCGGCTCGCATCTTTTCCGGCACACGGGGGTGGTGTGCATAGGTCCACATGAGGCCCTTTTGCCAGTCTTCGTGGGCTTTCCAAATCTTCGCGCGGGTTTCGTAGTCGGCGTCTGGGTAATCAAAATTCTGGCCGATGAAGTCGGTGCTGATAGCGAAGTTGTTGTTCGTGTCGGTCTTGCGGTTGGGCATCCAGGTGGGAGCCCAGGAGATGCGTTCGTCACCGGCTTCGACATTGCGCAGGGCCAGTTCGAACCACTTCTCGTCATAGTTGGCGGGCTTCTCCCAGTCGAGGCGGTTTTCCGGCACGTCGGTGGTGCACATGCGGAAGTTGTAGGCCTGCAGCTTGCGGTCGCCGCTTTCTTCCTCGCCAATGTCGCCGGGATCAATGCCGGGCAGCACGCCGCTCTTCGGATCGCCGGGCTTCACATAGGGATCGACGTTCTTGATGAACTGATGGTGGATGGTTTTCACCTTCTGCACGCCGTTGATCGTCTCGCCAAACTGTGCATTCGGCTCGCGGCCCACGGCATAGCTCACTCCGGCCTTCGCCATCAGATCGCCCTCATAGGTGGCGTCGATGAACATTTTCCCGTCAAAAGTGCGCCCGCTTTCCATGATGATTTTCGTGATGCGAGCGCCCTCTTTGACCACGCCCTTTTTCAGGTCCAGGCGTTCGCTGAACACCACGGTCACCTTGTCTTTCACGGTGGCGAGCATGGCGTCGTAGATCTCCGTGGCGACATGCGGCTCGAAAGTCCACATGGTGTCTTCGCTGCCGGTGTTGCCGTGCTGCTTTTTGGCAAAGTATTCCTCACGGGTCTGGTGCTGCCATTTGGCCGGGTCATTGTAATATTTGAAGACGTTGGCGTAAAACTCACGCGACATGCCGCCGATGGCCTTCTTGTTGCCGATGTCCGTGGCACCAAGTCCGCCGGTGGTCAGGCCGCCGAGAAACTTTGTGGGTTCGATGAGGACGGCGGTTTTGCCCATGCGCGCCGCCTGGATGGCCGCCGTGATTCCTCCGGAGGAGCCGCCATAGACGACGATGTCATACGAATCTGCCGCCGCGAGCGGGGAAACGGCGGCGAGCGTAACAATGAGGAGGGCTGGGAGGAGCTTCATGGTAAGCGGCACCCAGCCGCAGGCGGGATGTTTTTGCAACTCTCAGGATGCATTCCGAGATGTAGCGAAAATATAATCGAATAGTTCTTTAAAGGGAGCGTCAGAGTGCAGGATAAGATTCACATCACCACCTCATGAAGACTTCCCTCGTTCGCACGCTGACCTTTGGAACCCTGCTGCTGACATTCTCCCTGACCTCCTGTGCTGATCCCTACGGTTATGGCTACGGCGGTGGTGGCTACGGTGGATACAATCAAGGCTATGGCGGTGGCGGCGGCTATGGCCGCTCCTCGGCAGGTGGCACCGTCGCAGGCGCTCTCATCGGTGCTGGCGCGGGTGGCATCATCGGCAATCAGCGCCATCGGGGCCTGGAAGGAGCTGCCATTGGCGGCGTCCTCGGTGCCCTTGCTGGCAGCATGCTGAGCAATGGCCAGCGTCAATATCCACAGCAGGGCTACGGCCAGCCGAATTACAACCAGCCTTATGGCCAGCAGAGCTGCCCGCCACAGAATGGCTATGGTTATGGCCAGCAGCCAAACTACGGCTACGGTCAGCCGTCCAGTTATTACCCCGGCAATGGTTATGGCCGGCTGCCCGGGAACAATCCTTATGCCTTTGGCAACTGGCAGTAAAATCTTTCCCCCGGCGGGCGTTTGAATCGCGGCGGTTTTCCCGTCGCGATTTTTTTTACCCATTCACCTATGACCGCCAACTCCGCAGCCTCCGACTCTGCTTATCCCACTCCAGGACCTTCCACCGCACGCTGGTGGCAAAATGAAGACTGGCTCGCCGTTCTGGCTGCACTGCCCATCTTGATCGCGGTGGCAAAAGGGTGGAGCCCCAAAATGCCTGCTTTGGGCTGGAGCGGAGTGGCAGATGCGGGAAAGGCCTTCTCTGCGGACAACTTCGCCGTCAGCGGTGTCTTGCTGGCCTTGTTCCTCGGTATCTCGGCGCTTGCGCTGGCTGCTTCACTAGGCAAAAAAATTGGGTCTTTTTTGTGCGGTGCCGTGGTGGTGTTTGTTCTGGGCTGGCTGTCGCAGTGGATCGCGGCCTATGCGGGCATCAAGGCCTGGGGGCTCGAATATGTGGTGTTCGCGCTTGGTTTGGGCCTGCTCTGGAGTCACACGCTGCCTGTGCCCGAGTGGCTGCGCGAGGCCGTGCGCACGGAGTTCTTCATCAAAGTGGGCATTGTGCTCCTCGGTGCGACGATCCTGCTGCCGGAGATGATGAAAGCGGGTCTCCCCGGTCTGGTGCAGGCTGCGCTGGTGATTCCGGTGGTGTGGTATGTGTGCTACTTCATCTCCAGGAAGCTCAAGGTGGACGATGAGTTCGGCGTCATGCTCTCCACCGCCGTTTCCATCTGCGGGGTGTCCGCCGCCATTGCCGCCTGCGGCGCCATTCAGGGGGACCGCAAAAAGCTCTCCTATGTCACGTCCATTGTCCTGCTCTGCGCGGTGCCGATGATGATCATGATGCCCTGGGCGGTCAAGTCCATGGGCCTGTCCGAGGCCGTGGGCGGTGCCTGGATCGGTGGGACGCTGGACACCAGCGGCTCGGTGGCGGCTGCGACCGAACAGGTGGGCAAAGACGCCACCAAGGTGGGCGTCATCGTCAAGCTCTCCCAAAACGTGCTCATCGGCGTGGCCGCATTTATTTTGTCCATCTGGTGGACGCTGCGTGGTGGAAAAGACGGCGCGTCGAAACGAGAGAAGCCCTCCATCCGTATCATCTGGGAGCGGTTTCCCAAGTTTGTGATTGGCTTCGTCATCGCCTCCGTTGTGTTTTCGTACTTTGTGCCTGCCGCCGTGGCAGAAGCCGCCAGCAAGCCCCTCAAAGGCCTGCGTGAATTGTGGTTCGCCGCAGCGTTTGTCTGCATCGGGCTGGAGACGCGTTTGGGTGAACTCTTCAATCTTGGCGGCGGCAAGCCTGCGCTCGCCTTTCTTGGTGGACAGATCTTCAACATCGCCTGGACGCTGATCCTGGCCATGTGGCTGTTTGGCAAGTGATCAAATATCAAACGAAACCGTCTCGCGGGAGCGTTCCTTGGCGATGATCTGCGCCACGGTGTGCTCCGCAAACCACTGCGCCACCTGATCACGCAGGCCGCTGAAGACCTGCCCCAGCGCATCCTGATCCGCTCCCGGAACGGGATCAAACGGGCCGTCAAACAGCGTCACCACCTCTCCAATCGTGATTCGCGCCGGATGGGTGACGAGCTGGTAGCCGCCGCCCACGCCGCGCTTGCTGCGCAGAAGGCCCCCGTTTTTGAGGGCCAGAAGGATCTGCTCCAGAAACTTCAGCGGGATGTGCTCCTTGCTAGCGAGATCCTGGATGGAGAAATTTGTGCCCTCGCGCTCACGCCCCATCGCCACGAGGGCGCGGAGGGCATATTCGGCTTTTTTGGAGAGCTTCATCAGGGGGCTTTATCGAACATCAAACGACCGCTGGTGCAAACTGCGATTTGCTGCCGGAGCGTTTCCGCGTCATTCATCGTCCCTTCCACTGCATGAGCGACGACTTTTTTGCCTCTCCGCCCCCTGAACCGCCCCGTGCGGGTGCAGCGGTGCACCATGCAGGCGCGCCGCTGGCCTCCCGCATGCGGCCGCGCACGCTCGAGGAGTATGCCGGCCAGCAGCACATCCTAGCCGAGGGCAAGCTGCTGCGCCGTGCCGTGCAGGCGGACCGTTTTTCTTCGATCATCCTCTACGGGCCGCCTGGCGTGGGCAAGACCACGCTGGCGCACATCATCTCCCAGGAGACGAAATCACGCTTCGTCACGCTCAGCGGCGTGGAGAGCAGCGTGGCTGACATCCGCAAAGAGGCGGAGAATGCCGGGCATCACATCCGGCTCTACAACAAGACGACCATCCTCTTTGTGGATGAGATCCACCGCTTCAATAAAGCGCAGCAGGATGTGCTGCTGCCGCATCTGGAGCGCGGTACGCTGCGCTTCATCGGTGCCACGACGCACAATCCGTTTTTCTATGTGAACAGCCCGCTGGTCAGCCGCTCCCAGGTTTTTACGCTGGAGCCGCTGGGCATTGCTGACCTCGAAGCGCTGATGGAGCGTGCGCTGAGTGATACGGAGCGCGGCCTCGGCGGCATGCATGCCCGGATTGAGCCGGACGCGCGCCTGCACCTCGCCACCGTAGCGGATGGGGATGCGCGACGCTGCCTCAATGCGCTGGAGCTTGCTGTGCTCTCCACGCAGCCAGATGAGGCAGGAGAGATCGTCATCACGCTGGCCGCTGCGGAGGAATCCGTGCAGCAAAAGACCGTGGTGTATGATGGGGACGGGGATGCGCACTACGACACCATCAGCGCCTTCATCAAAAGCATGCGAGCCTCAGATCCTGACGCGGCGCTCTACTGGCTGGCCAAAATGCTCTACGCCGGGGAGGACATCCGCTTCATCGCCCGGCGCATTGTCATCGCTGCCAGTGAAGACATTGGCATGGCTGATAGTAACGCTCTTCGCGTTGCGGTGGCAGCTCAGCAGGCCGTCGAATTCATCGGCATGCCGGAGGCACGCATCATCCTGGCGCATGCCACCATTTACAATGCCACCGCACCGAAGAGCAACCGCTCCTACACCGCCATTGATGCCGCTTTGGAGGATGTGAAAAACGGCCGCACCCTGCCGGTGCCGAAGCATCTGCGGGATGCCCATCACAAAAAAGCCGCCAAAGAGTTTGGCCACGGCGAAGGATATCTCTATCCGCACAATTACGAGGGTGGTTTCGTGCCCCAGCGCTGCCTGGAAGGGGGCCGCCAGTACTACGATCCCACAGCCAATGGATTGGAAGCTCGCATCAAAGAGCGCCTCGACCACTGGCGAAAGCTCTGGGAAGAGCAGGCAGAATAAAAGGGCAAAGAGACGGCGGAGGCAAAACCACATAGCTCGGACGGCTTGAAGGCGAGGAGTGTAACTATCCAAGAGTTACGCAAATTAACATTTGTTGAATGTTAAACATATGGAAAATATTCTTTTTATATTGAAGGTATATGAAAATTACGGTACGTTTTTCGTAATTCCAAAACTATCCAGCCATGTACAACTCACATTTGATGACCGCTGGCCTATGTAGTGTCTTGATGGCCATGATTTCTAGCTGTGCTCTGCCTAGGCAATCCCTGCTCTCAACATGGAGAGAAATGCGGCACAAATCGTCCGCTCCCTTGCAAACCGGGGTCAAATACGAAGTGCGCAAGGCCTTGGCCACCAATGTCCCGTTCCGTCCCAGCGCGATCAAGCGCTACACCTTTGTGCTGGATGACCCGAAACCGCCGCTGCTGGCTGCCTCAAATTTGTATCGCAATTCTCAGATGCGAGTGCGCACCACCGCCTACACGCACGATGAAAGCGATCACATCATCTATGGGGTGAAGAATGCGATCGGCACCAATTTGAGATTTGGCAGCGTTCGCAGTGCTGCCGCAGACTGGTCGCGTTTTCCTGTCGGCACACTCTTCCGTATCGCCGGCCAGCCCGGCGTCACCTATGTGGTGGATGATTACGGCAGCGCCCTCGTCGGCACAGGCACCATCGATTTGTATAAACCGAACCGTTCCATGATGGACAACTGGGGCGTGCGCCATGTGGATATTGAAGTGATTCAGTGGGGATCGTATGAAAAGAGCATGGACTTCATGCGCGACCGCACCAAATGGCGCCACGTGCGCGCCATGATGGAAGGCATTGAGGCGCGCCTGCGCACGGCTGCTTTGCCGCATGCAAAGTCACCTTTCACGGCATCTTTATAAACAAGAACCGGGGACTCCTGAGAGCCTCATTTTTCGCCTCTCCTCGATTGCTAACACTGCATCCAGGGAAATCGGCGATATTCCACCGCACGATGTGGCGTTAGAAACCTCACACATGCGTTTCGCCCTTCTTTCGTTGTTCCTCTTCGCAGTCACTTTCAGTTTTGCTCAAAACAAACCGGGTGCGCTGCCTTCGATCACACCGCGGCAGATCGCGGCCGCCTTGGGAAAAACATCGACTGCCGAGACACAACAGATGCTGCATGATCAGGTCGTGCGTCTCTTTGGCCGGCAAAATCTGACACAGGGCAGGGCGGCGGCAAAAATCGAAGCGACCACCGTTGCCTGGGCCATCATTGATCCGAAACCCGCACGAGTCGTGCAGCAGGACGGCACTCTGATCGGCGAGATGACAGCGCTGGGGGAGGACGGCCTGCAGGTGCTCGTCACCGAAATGCCCAATTTCACCGAAACCGGCTACCGCGTGGAGTCCGACGGCATGCCCCACCTCGCAGGCACGGTGCACGTCGAATATTTCGAGTACACTGCTGACAGCCTGCCTCACAAAGAGGTGCCGCAGGGCAGGCTGGAGAAGTTTGAATGGAACACCAGCGAGGTCTTTCCAGACACCGTTCGCACGGTGACGGTCTACCTGCCCGCAGGCTTCAAGCCCGGCGAGGAAACCTGCCTCATGGTCTGGCAGGATGGCTCACGCCATGTCGATCCCAACGGCTCCATGCGCGCCTCAGTGGTCTTTGACAACCTCATCCATAAAAAAGAGATGCCACGCACGGTTGGCGTCTTCATTGATCCGGGGCGCATGATAAAGCAAAAGCCCGGTGAGAAGGCTGCCAATCGCGGTTTTGAGTACGATTCGCTTGGCCCTGCCTATGCGAGTTTTTTGATCGACGAAATCCTGCCCGAGGTCGAGAAGCGCTATCAAACCAAGTTTCGGCCGCAGCCTGAAGCCTGGGCCATCGCAGGAGGTTCCTCCGGCGGCATCTGCTCCTTCACCGTCGCCTGGGAGCGGCCTGACAAATTCCGCAAAGTCCTTTCCTGGGTGGGCTCCTTCGTGGATCTGAAAGGGGGGGATGTTTATCCCTCGCTGATCCGCGCCTCGGAGCGCAAACCCATCCGCATCTACCTGCTTGATGGCGAAAACGATCTCGACAACAAATTTGGCAACTGGCCCATCGCCAACAAGCAGATGGCTGCCGCACTGAAGTATGTGAACTACGATTTTCGCATCGACTGGACCCAATGCTTTCACGGCAGCAAAGGCATGGCGCCCATGCTGCCCGAAGCCCTGCGCTGGCTCTGGCGTGATGTGAAATAAATTCCGATCACCATATGGGGCGGTGATCGCACGGTGTTATTTCACGGCTTGCTGCCGATGTAAGCCAGCACATCCACCACATCCTGGGCGGTGAGCACACTTTCCAGGCCTTCAGGCATGATCGAAGACGTCAGCGTTTTCAGGGTCTGAATCTCCGTGCGCAGCACGACGATGTCCGCGCCACCTGGCAGGCGAATCGTGATGTTGCCCGGTGTCTCAGAGGCCAGCTGGCCCACGATCATGCTCTTGTCCTTTTTCGTCACCTGCGTGGCCGCGTTGCGTTGCTCCACCGCACGGTTTGGGTCAAAAATGGCCTCGATGAGCTGCTCACGCGGCTTGGTGGCCACCGTGGTCAGGTCTGGCCCCACTTCCACGCCCAGCTCACGCACCTTGTGACATACCATGCACACCTTCTGAAACACCGCTGCTCCGCGTTTTGCATCGCCACTGAGGCTGGCTGTCTCCGTCACATACTTGGCCACCACCTTCTGCCTGTTCGGATTCTGGTTGGTGATCACCGGCATCACCGCCTTGCTGGGCGCTTTCTGCGGCACTTGTTTGAGCAGCGCTTTTTCATGCTCACTGAAGACTGCATCTGACTGCGTGCCGGTGGCCGTCAAAGCTCCGGCACGGACCTGCGGCGTCAGCGGATGGATCAAGGCAAAAACTTCATCTGCACTCATGCCGCCGAGTTGCATCAGCGTGAACGCCGCCTGGATGCGCACTGCCGGGGCAGCACCTAGCAAAGGCTTCAGCGCAGGAATGGCAGACGTCTCATTTCGCTCAATGAGCAGCCGCTGCGCCGTATCCCGCATCCACCCATTGGCAGAACCCATCGCTGCAATGGGATCGTGCATTGTCGTCCTGCCTTGAGGTGCTCCGCTTTTGCTGATCCGATAAATTCTTCCCCGATCCTCCCCGCCGCGCAGCTCCAGACCACGCGCGATCTCCGCCGGAATCCACTCCGGGTGCTCCAGCACGAGCCGGTACATGTCCACCACATACAGCGCTCCATCCGGCCCTGTGCGTGCCATGCTGGGGCGGAACCAGTTGTCCTCACTGGCGAGGAACTCGCTGCCCACATCATCGGGGTTGCGTCTGCAGGTGATGGTGCCGCCGTCGTAGTTCAGCACTTCACGATGCACCAGATTGTTGGCTGGTTCGCAGATGAACATCACTTGCGCGCCGTCGGTGCCGAAGGTGCTGTCACGAAAGGGGATTGGCGAGCAGCCGGAGGTCAGCGTGTTGACCGCGCTGCCCTGATTGAAGCGCCGCACCGGCGGGCTCGCGGGGAAGACGCGCTTTTCGTCATTCATGTCGCTGCGGATGGACTTCACCACCACCTCAGGATGGCGTTCGAGATAACGGAACGGCAGCCAGTAGTGCCAGCCGATGGTGCTGTTGTTGTTGCCGAACCAGTTGCCAAAATCATCACGCCACTTCCCATATTGGCTGCGTCCGCCTTCCAGAGCGAATTCGCCGCTGCGCGGATCAAAGCGAAAATCGTTGGTGCCGAGGGCGATTTTTTTGCCCGTCTTCACACAGGTGATGTCGCCGCCGCTGTCGCCATTGGCACCGTAGAACCAGCCATCCAGCCCCCAGCAAAAACCATTCACCAAGTGCTGCGGATTGCCGGCGGTGAAACCTGTGTACCAAGTCTCGCGCTTGTCGCATTTCCCATCGCCATCCGTGTCCTCGGCGTAGAAGATGTCCGGGATGTTGGCAATGAAGACGCCGTTCTTCCAATGTGCGAGACCCGTGGGATGCTTCAGCCCGTCAAGAAACAGCGTGGACTTGTCGTACACACCGTCGCCATTCGTGTCTTCGAGGATTTTCACACGCCCCGTTTGCAGGTCAGAAACTTTTTCCTGCCCCACACTGCCATCCTTCGTTTTTTCACCGGGGGCAAAGGGGTAGTCTCCCATTTCAACGACCCACATGCGGCCTTTCGCATCCCAGTCGATGAACACCGGATCCTGCACCAATGGCTCGGCAGCCACCAGTCTCGCCTCAAATCCCGGCTTCACGTGCAGTGCCTTCAGAGACTCCTGTGGCGACTTCGGCGCGGGGCCGGGCACCTTGAGCAGTTCGGTAAAGGGAATACGCTGCTTGGTTCCGCTCCACATCGCACCATCGTGAAAGGAGACGCCGGTGTCGCTGCCATCCGCGCGAACGATCAGCGGCAGGCTGTTCGCATCTCCCGTCTTGCCTTCGCGCATCACCTGCGACCAGCCTTCATCCCACTGCAGGCCCTTCTTGGCACGTTCCTTCGGCACGAAGAGAAACACGCCATACTCACGCGCATTGGAAAGCACGATGTCCTCATGGCCGTCGCCGTTCAGATCCACAAACCGAACGCCGTTGTCGCGGCCTTGATTATCCTGGAGTTTGGCGGCGTCGGGCAGCGGATAGTCGCGCTGGGCCGGCGGCACCTCGGCCGCATTGAGAATGCTGCTGCAGATCAGAAGGGAAAGGATGAGTCTTGGCATGACGGCGGATGGAGCATAAACCAACGCTGCTGCCAGCCGCTTTCCTTTGGAGGAAGGCAATTTTGTGCTGTGTGTTTTCACGTCCATTTCATTCTGGTTTCATCAAGGTTTCACGCCCCTTTTGATTTTGGGCGTCGATGAAACCACTCATTCTCCTTCTGCTGGGAGCCAGCGCTCTGCTGGCTCAACCCGTCACCAACGCCACACTTGATGAGAGCGAGGTGCGCATCACCTACGGCGAACTCAAGCGTCTCGTTGCTGCCACGCTGCCAAAGGAGCCGCCACCTCCCGCAGTCAAGCCACCGCCTCCGGTCACGGCGGCGCTGCTTTCCGCGCTGTACCATCTCGACTCCCAGGCCGCCACGATCACCGCCGAGATGCAGGTCGAGAACTTCGATGGCGAGTGGCACGCGGTCCCCCTGACGGGTGCTGCCGCGGGAGTGCTCACCGTGGAGCCCAAGGATGCGCGCCTCATTGTCAATGACGACCATCTCTGCCTCATTACAGACAAAGTGGGCGCACAAAATGTGAAGCTGACCTTCGCGCTTGCCAAAACAGGGCAGGGGACCACGCTGCATCTTGCCGCATCACCCATTGCATCGCTCGAAGTCAAAGAACTGCCCGAGGGCAAAATGCTGCTTCTTCAACACGGGGCGGTTACGCAAACTCTCAGCAGTGCGGGCCTCGTTTCCCTTCCGGCGCCGGGTGGCGATGTCTCCTTCACATTCGAAGATGCACGTAAGTCCGCGCCGACGTCTGTCGCCACTCTCACGGATGACGCCATCGTCTCCATGGCATCCTACACCACGCAGGTCGTTCGCGATGGTTCAGCGCTTACAGAGGGCGCGGTCACTGTGCGCCACGATCATCCGGCCAGGTTTATGCTGCAGCTTCCAGAGTCCGCCAAGCTGCTCCAATGCCATGTGAATGGCGAAGCCGTGCGTCCTTTGCTCGAAGAAGCGAACCGCGTGGTGATTCCCCTCGATGATCCCGCCACCGACGGGGCAGAGTCAGAAGTGAAGATCTCCTTCACCGCCGTGCTCTCTCCCTTGCAACTTGCCGAAGGTGAACTCGATCTCGCGCTGCCGCAGACACCGCTCTTTGCCAGGCAGATCGACTGGAACGTCCAGCTCCCCGCCGCCTACGACCTCAGCTTCGCGGGCAACGTTGATCCCATCACCGACAAGCCCGCCGCACCCGGTCTCCACCTGCGCAAGGCGCTTTGTCGTGATCAACAACCCCAGGCCCGAATCACCTACCGCAAGCGCACCACCAACTGATCCCCACGTCACCCTCATCTCATCACTGCTATGAAACTCACCCATCTCGCCTCCATCGCCGTCATCTTCGTCTGCACCACCATCGCCTGGTGGCTGCTGGGCGGTGTTATCACACAACGCACCGCCCAGGTCGGCTATCAAACAGGGGACGATGTCAGCGGACGCTGGGGCCCTCAGTTGATGCAAAAGCATCCTGGCGCACGGTACACTTCATCCAGCGGCTCCACCGTGGTGCTCCAGCCGTCAAAGAGCGATGTCAAAGTCCAGCTGGTCTATCAACCTGTCAAAATGGGGCTGCTCTGGCACCGCACCTACAGTGTGAAGTTTGAGGGCGCCTACTCTTTCACCAACAGCACGGCCATCACGCAGACGCTGAACGTGGGATTCGATCTTCCCGCTGGAAAGACACTGCTCGACAAAATTCGTTTCACTCTCGGTGAAGGCGCTTCCATGCGCCGCTCCATGGCGGCACCGCAGGAAGGTGTCATTTCGGACAGTGTTCAGCTTGCTCCGGGTGAAAGCATTTCAATCAGCGTCAGCTACGAATGCCGCGGCATGAATTCCTGGGGTTACGTCTTTGCCGATGCCAGCCGCATTCGTGACTTCGCCCTCTCAATGAGCACCAATTTTACCGATGTGAATTTCCCCATCAGTTCACCCACTGATCGCAAAGCCACTGAGAAAGGCATGGAACTCGTCTGGAAATACGAAGACGCCATTTCAGCGCCGGGCATCAGCCTGGAAATGCCGCGCGAGCTCAACGCCGGCCCCGTGGCCGCCCAGATCTCCTTCTATGCGCCGCTGTCTCTGCTGCTTTTCTTTGTCGTGATCATTATTGCCGCCACTTCACGTGGGGTGGCGCTGCATCCGGTGAATTATTTTTTCCTCGCCGCAGGTTTCTTTGCCTTTCCCCTCCTGTTTTCCTACATGCTGGATGTGGTTCCCGTGCATTTCAGCTTCGTCATCGCCGCAGGGGCTTCACTGCTGCTGGTGTGCGGCTATCTGCGCGCCGCCGCTGGAGATTTTCTGTTCCGCGTCGCCATCGTCGCACAGGCCGCCTACATGGTGCTCTTCAGCTACAGCTTTTTCTTCAAGGGGCTCACCGGGCTAACACTCACTGTGGGGGGCATTGTCACCCTGGGCGTCTTGATGGCCCTGACCGCCAGGGTGGACTGGAGCCAGAAGCTCGGCGCCGTTTCACCGCGTCTCGCATGATTCCAAGATTCGAGCCGCTGATAGATTCCAAACAAGCGTCTTGTCAGCCTCCCATCAGCGGTTCAAACATTCACCCCAGCCGAAATGCCTGCCAAAATCCTCATCGTCGAAGACGAGCCCTCCATCTGCGAAAACGTTGTCTATGCGCTCGAAGCCGACGGCTTTGCTGTGACGAGTGCCGCCACCGGGCATGCTGCTCTGGAGCAGATGAAGTCGCAGGACTTCAGCCTCATCATTCTCGATGTCGGCCTGCCCGACATCACCGGCTTTGAGGTCTGCAAGACGATCCGCAAGACGCAGTCGCTGCCGATTCTCTTTCTCACCGCGCGCTCCAGTGAAGTGGACCGCGTGGTGGGCCTGGAGATCGGCGGGGATGACTACGTCGTGAAACCCTTCAGCCCGCGCGAACTCGTGGCCCGCGTGCGTGCCATCCTGCGACGTGTTTCGGCCATTCCGCTGCCTGTACACGGCTCGGACACCTCCATCCCGCTTGTCATCGACGACACGCGCTGCCAGGCCATTTACTTCGGCACCGCCTTGAATCTGTCGCGTTACGAATTCCGCATGCTCAAAGCCTTCGCGGCTCATCCGGGGCGCGTGTTTAGTCGTGAGCAGCTCATGGATCACGCCTCCGAAGAGCCGGACGCCTCCATGGAGCGCACGGTGGACACGCATGTCAAAACGCTGCGCGCCCGCATGCGCGGCGTGCGGGAGGGACTCGATCCTATCGTCACGCATCGCGGCATGGGCTACTCACTGCTCGAAACCTGGCCCGCCGCATGAGCCTCACTGCACGTTTTCTGCTGGGCTTCGCCGTGGTGGCGACGGTGGGCTTGTTTGTGCTTTTTACCCAGCTCATCCACCGCGTGGAGCGGCAGTACTTTGAGGCCATCGAGGAACCAATGGTCGATGTGGCAAACATCCTCGCCGAAGTCGTCGGCGCGGATGCGGATGACGGCGTGCTCAAACCGCAGGCCGTCGAGAAGGCGGTGCATGCCGCCCAGCAGCGCCAGCTCAAGGCGCAGATCTACAACCTCAGCAAAACCCACGTGGACATGCAGGTCTATGTCACCGATGCGCAGGGGCGTGTGATCTTTGACTCCGCAGGTATCGAGAAGCCAGGCACGATCTCCAATCACCGTGATGTGAACCTCACCCTCATGGGGCAGTACGGCGCGCGCTCCTCCCGCATGAGCGAATACGATCCGCTTTCCATCGTCATGTATGTGGGTGCACCCATCCTGCATGAAGGCAAAACCATTGGCATGCTCAGCGTGGCCAAGCCCCAGCGTGGCGTGCTGGCTTTTGTGTGGGAGACGGAGCGCTGGCTGAAGTGGTCCATCATCACCACCGTGCTGCTCATGCTGCTGGGCATCTATCTCGCGGCACGCTGGGCCACACGCCCGCTGGAGGTGCTCACGCAGCATGCGCTGGCCGTGAGCCGCGGGGAGCGCTCCACCTCGCCGCGCATGCCGGGGCATCAGATGAAAACTCTCGCCAAAGCACTCGAAGACATGCGCGATGCACTCGAAGGCCGCGAATACGTGGAGCATTACGTGCAGAGCCTCACGCATGAATTGAAGAGTCCCGTGGCCGCCATTCTCGGCGCTGGTGAAATCTTGCAGGGAGATGTGCCGGAGCCCAAGCGGGTACGCTTCTTGCAAAACATCCACACGGAGGCGGGCAGGCTACGCGATCTCCTCGAACGCCTGCTGCACCTCGCGGCCATCGAAAAGCAGAAGAAGCTCGAAACGAACGAGGCCGTCGATCTTACGGGTGTGCTGGACCGTGCCTGGGATCATCTGGCGCTCATCGCCCTGGCGAAGGATGTGAGGTTGGAGCGTGACATGAGCGGGGAGCTTGTGGCGAAAGGAGATCCATGGCTGCTGGAAATCGCCGTGGGCAATCTGCTGCAAAACGCCATCGACTTTGCTCCAAAAGGCAGCGCCATCACTGCACACGGTTATCGTTTTGGTGGAAAGGTGGTGCTCGAAATCGAAGACTGCGGCCCCGGCATTCCGGACTATGCCCGGACCCGCGTCTTCGAACGATTCTATTCATTGCCCCGCCCGGACAGCGGAAAAAAGAGCACCGGTCTCGGGCTCTGTTTTGTCAAAGAAGTGGCGCAACTGCATGGTGGCAGCGTGGAACTGACGAACAGGGAAGGCATCGCTGGAGCGAAGGCGATGTTGATTCTTCCGGCCTGAGGCGGGCAGGTTTGACAACTCCGGCCTGCCTTTATACGCTCCGCCCATGAGCACTCCTGAAGCCGGCAAGCCCGTTTACAACGTCAAGAACCCCTGCGTCGCCAAGGTGAAGCGGATGTTCAATCTCTCCGGCCCCGATGCGCCCAAGCACACCGCGCATTATGAGATCGACCTTGCCGGTTCAGGTTTGGAGTACACGCCCGGGGACTCGCTGGCTGTGCAGCCCACGAATGATCCGGCGCTGGTGGATGATACTCTCGCTGCACTGGGTTTCTCCGGCGCTGAAATCGTCAGGCACCCGAAGACTGCCGCCGAAGTTCCCATTCGCCAGGCCTTGGTCGAAGGCGCGCTCATCACCGAGATCGACAACAAGCTCATCAAGGCCATCATCGAAAAGACGGAAGGTGACACCTTGCTGGCTGACCTCAGCGTGCCGGAGAAGAAAGAAGCGCTCAAAGAATACCTCTGGGGCCGATTTGTGATCGACCTGCTGCTTGAAAATCCCATCGCCAAGTTCACGCCCGAGGAGTTCATGGCCACGCAGAAGAAGCTGAATATCCGCCTCTACTCCATCAGCAGCAGCCAGAAGGCGCATCCGGATGAAGTGCATCTCACCGTCGCCACGGTGCGCTACACCAGCCACAACCGCGCGCGTGGCGGTGTGTGCTCTACCTTTCTGGCTGAACGCGTGACGCCAAACGAAACGCTCATTCCGTGTTTTGTGAATCACGGCAAAGGCTTCCGCCTGCCGGAGCCGCAGGAGGAGACTCCAATCATCATGTGCGGCCCAGGCACCGGCATCGCGCCCTTCCGTGCCTTCCTTGAAGAGCGCAAGGCTACCAGCGCCAAGGGCAAGGCCTGGCTCTTCTTTGGCGAAGTCAGTTCCAAGTCCTGCTTTTTCTACAAGAATGAATTCGAGTCCTATCTTGCCGACGGCACGCTGACCAAGTTCAGCACCGCCTGGAGCCGCGATCAGGCTGAGAAGATCTACGTTCAGCACAAAATGCTGGAAAACAGCGCCGAGTTCTGGGCCTGGCTGGAGCAGGGAGCAATCTTTTATGTCTGTGGCGATGCTTCACGCATGGCCAGCGATGTGGACAAGGCGCTTCACACCATCATTGAGCAGGAAGGCGGCAAAACGGCTGAGGAGGCCGCCGCCTATGTGCACGCGATGAAGGAGGCGAAGAGGTATCGCCGGGACGTGTATTGATCTGTTGCCACAAATTAGATCATCTCATGAAGACCGTGTCCCTGAATCGCCGTGGAAAGGACAGGGAGTATGCGATTGTGGGCGGATTGTTCTTCATCGTCTTCGGGTGCTGGACACTTAAGGGGGCGGTGTCTGGCCAAGTGAATGATTGGATTGGCGGCCTGTGGTTGCTATGTGGACTGTCGCTGTTAGTTCGCTGCTGGAAAGCGTCTGCTGGTGTTCACGAGCTTCAATGGGATGCAAATAGGGCCAAAATCTTCAGCGACGGTAAGGTCATGTTTGATGGTTCCATTCAGGAGTTTAAAATGATTGTCAGTGATCAACTCGGTTACGATTTTCACCTCGGGACGTCTTTTGTTTATCGATTGAGATCTGTGAATATCGAGGATGAGTTGCGTCTGTTGTTGGATGCGGCGTGTGCTGTTTGATGCCGCAAAAAAAACATGCCGAATGAATTAAGGCTGGTGTTTCAAATCCCTACTTTGCCAGCCACAAAATTCCCGTCGCAGTTACCTGGATGTTTTTCTTCACCGGACTCAGTTTGAACGTCTCAAACACCAGAGTGGCAGGATCGTATTGATCGCGGATTTTCTGGGTGTCATCGGCGATCTGCTTTTCCATTTCCGCCATCTCGGCTTTGAGGGACTCCAGTTCGCTCTGGGCGGCTTTGACATCCGCTCCTTCTTTCCACACACGCGAGGCGCTGTTGACGGTGCTGGCTTTGACGAGGCTGGTCTTGCGGCCCATGAACATGCCCAGAAGGCTGCCGCCGATTTCCACGAGGGTGCTCATTTTCGCACTGCTGGATTGTGCCTGCTGCACATCCACCTTGCTGGCGGCTTTCTCCGCCTTGTCTTGCAGCGATTTCATCGTCTTGGCTGTTTTTGCACGCAGTTCTTCAATCGCAGCGTCACGTTGCTCGCGCGTCGTTTGCGTGATGCGCACCTTGAACTCGTCCTGCTTCTCCCCAGGATTCGAATACACCTCCAGCAACGGTGAGAAGAAGAGTTCAAGGTTGTGGTTGGCAAACACCCAGTCTGCGAAGTCTTTCTTGATGCTGGCGTAGGTCGTTGTTTTCAGCGCGGGGCCCGGTAGATCAGCGTAGGCGGCGTTCTCCTTCGGCTCGCTTTCGTATTTTGAGAGATCGTCGTCTTTCGGCACATCGACAAACTTGTCCCACAGCACCTTCTGCTTTTCGATGTCGATTTCATTCACTAGGGTGATGATGCTGCGTCCGCTGATCTTCCGCTTCGCATCATCAAACATGACCGTCGCACTGCGTAAAATGGCGGGCGTGTAGGTGATGCGCTCGCCGTCTTCATCGCTGGGCTCAAAAAGCTCGGTGGCTCCTTCGGGCAGCTTCGGGCGCAGGGTGTTACGGTCGGCGACTGCCTCGCCGCTTGCTCCGGGCGGAGCAAAGCCATCATCCTCGGCTGCGGTCGCTGCCTTGGCTCCAGCCTTGGGGCGCAACGGGTCCATGAGCGCCTTGATCTGCGGGCGGGAGAGCGGTCCGCTGAGGTAGCTCATCAGCCAGCGCACGGTGAAGACCACGGGATGGTCTTCATGCACGTTGTTCATGAGGAAGACGCGGTTGCCGAGTCCTGCCAGCGTCTGCTCCATGAGCTGGCGGTCAAACTTGCCTCCCGCCGTGTTGGCTGCTCCTTCGAGCCCTTCGAGCACACGCATCTTGTCGCGCTCCGTTTGCAGGCGGCCCAGCCACCAGGTGCCGATGTTTGCCAGCGCCTTGTAGTCAAGGTCTGCCGGGTTCTGCGTGGCCAGCAGAATGCCGAGGCCAAACGCGCGAGCTTGTTTGAGCAGAATCATGAGCGGCTTCTTCGAAGGCGGCGTCGCCGTCGGCGGCAGGTAGCCGTAGATCTCATCCATGTAGAAAATGGCGCGCAGGGATGTGGTGCCCTGCTGCGTGCGCATCCAGCCGAGAAGCTGGTTCATCAGCAGCGAGACGAAGAACATGCGCTCTGTATCGCTCAGATGCGCGATGCAGAAGATCGTGATGCGCGGCTTGCCCTCAGGCGTGTAGTACATGCGCTGAATGTCGAGAGCCTCGCCTTCGAGCCAGGTGCTGAAGCCAGGAGACGCGAGGAGGTTGTTCAGTTTCATCGCCAGCGCGGTGCGCTTGGCCTCAGGCATGAAGCTGTCGAGATCCACCACCCCGACCTTGTGAATCGGCGGCTGCTGGATCTGGCGCACCAGATTTTCCAGTGTGATGTCTTGCCCCTTCTTCCAGCAAAAAGCGACAATGTTGCTCAGCAGGATGTGCTCCGGCGATTGGATGGGGTCAGCATTGACGTTCAGCAGGCCCAGCATGGAGGACACGGTGCTTTCGATGCGATCGCCGAGAGCTTCGGCGTCGTCCATCACCTCGGCGGGAGGGCAGTTCAGCGAGCTGAGAATGGACACAGGCAGTCCTGCATTGCTACCCGGTGTGTAGATCGCCATGTCCACCGTCGCGCGCAGTTTCTTGATGCGGTCTGCGCTTTGGCCCCACTCACCGAGACCCTTCTGCCACAGTGACGATTGTGCCGCTGCGTAATCCTCAGGCGACTGTCCTTTGCGCCGCGCTTCGTCCTCATTGATCCACGGGCGAAACTCCTCCGGCGTGAGATTGGGAAAAGTGAGCAGCGCATTGCCAATGTCGCCTTTCGGATCAATCGCGATGACAGGCACGCCATCCATCGCCGCTTCTTCGAGCAGGGACAGGCACAGCCCGGTCTTGCCGCTGCCCGTCATGCCGAGGACGACGCCGTGCGTCACCAGATCCTTGGAGTCGTAGAGAATGAGGTCGTCTTTGACCTGCTTTGCCGCGAGATCGTATTCACGACCGAGGTAGAAAGTGCCGAGCTTTTCGTATTGGTCAGGAGAGATGGGCATGATGGCTGGAAAGGGTGTGTAATGAGCGTGGCGGGGGCGGGTAGGATTGCAAAATGAGAATTGGAAAATGCAAAGTTTGAAATGACTGGCAGGATGCCGCCATGCGTGCCGCATATCTGCTCCTCATGACCACCGCCACTCTCACCGCCGAAGTTTTGACCTATCCCCAGACACGCAAGGAGGACGTGGTGGACGCTCATCATGGCGTGACGGTTTCCGACCCTTATCGCTGGCTCGAGGATGACAACTCGGAGGAGACGAAGGCGTGGGTGAAGGCGCAGAACGCGGTGACCTTTGGGTATCTGGAAAAGCTGCCGCGCCGTGAGGAGATCAAAGCACGGCTGCAAAAGCTGTGGAACTATGAGCGCGTGGGACGGCCCTTTGAGCAGGGCGGGCGCTGGTTTTACACCTACAACTCCGGCCTGCAAAACCAGGCGGTGCTCATGACCGCCGAATCGCTAGGAGGGGAGGCGAAGGTGCTGCTGGACCCCAATGCGATGTCAAAGGACGGCACCACCTCCCTCTCTGACTACGCGCCTAGCGAGGACGGCAAATTCATGGCCTACGGTGTTTCCGAGGCCGGCAGCGACTGGAACACGATCCGCGTGCGCGACATCGCCAGCGGACGAGATCTCGATGACGTGGTGCGCTGGGTGAAGTTTAGCGGCTTGTCTTGGCGCAAGGACGGCAGCGGCTTCTACTACTCCCGCTACGATGAACCTAAGACCGGCGGGGCATTGACGGCGAAGAACGAATTTCACAAGCTCTACTTCCACCCGCTGGGAAAACCACAGAGCGAAGATCAGCTCATCTACGAACGCAAGGACGAGCCGAAATGGGGCTTCGGTGGCGGCGTAACGGAGGACGGGCAGTACCTCATCATCCAGGTGTGGCTGGGCACGGAGCCCAAGAACCGCGTCTTTTACCAGAAGATCGCAGGTGGCCCGGTGGTGGAGCTGCTCGATGACAACGACGCACGCTATGAGTTCATCGACAACGACGGCCCCGTCTTCTACTTCCGCACGGACCTGAATGCGCCGTGCTACCAAGTCATCGCCATCGACGTGCGCAAGCCGGAGCGTGGCAACTGGCGCATCGTGGTACCCGAGGTGCCAAAGGTGCTGCTGGAAGGCGTGAGCACTGCAGGTGGCTACATGTTCTGCGAATACCTGCGCGATGCGAAAACCGAGGTAAAGTGTCTCGATCTCGATGGCAAACTCATCCGAGAGGTCAAGCTGCCAGGCATCGGCAGCGCGGGTGGCTTTGGCGGTCATCGGCACGATACGGAGACCTTCTACAGCTTCACCGGCTTCACCGAGCCCGGGGCCATCTACCGCATGGATCTCAAAACCGGAGAGAGCCGTCTGTGGAAGAAGCCGCAGGTGGACTTTGACGGCTCCGCCTATGAGACACAGCAGGTCTTTTACCACAGCAAGGACGGCACGCGGGTGCCCATGTTCATCGTGCACAAAAAGGGGCTGAAGCTCGACGGCTCGAATCCCACGCTGCTCTACGGCTACGGTGGCTTCAACATCAACCTCACTCCCGGTTTCTCCATCTCACGCGCCGTGTGGCTGGAGATGGGCGGCGTCTTTGCCATGCCCAACCTGCGCGGCGGTGGTGAGTATGGCCGCCAGTGGCATCAGGCCGGCATCAAACTGGGCAAACAAAACGTGTTCGACGACTTCATCGCTGCAGCAGAATGGCTCATCGCGCACAAATACACCACCAGCGCCAGGCTCGCGATCCAGGGCGGCAGCAACGGCGGTCTTCTTGTGGGTGCGTGCATGACGCAACGCCCTGAGCTCTACGCTGCTGCTTTGCCCGCCGTGGGTGTGCTGGACATGCTCCGCTTCGAGAAATTCACCATCGGCTGGGGCTGGAAAAGCGATTACGGCAGCGTGGAAAACCCGGCGGAATTCGGAGCGCTGCTCAAATACTCGCCTTATCACAATCTGAAATCCGGTGCCCGCTACCCCGCCACACTTGTGCTCACCAGCGACCACGACGATCGTGTCGTCCCCGCGCACAGCTTCAAGTTCGGCTCACGCCTGCAGGAATGCCAGGCCAAGGACGGTCCGCCGGTCCTCATCCGCATCGAAACCAGTGCGGGGCATGGAGCCGGGACGGCGCTGAGCAAGACCATCGAGAGGACTGCGGACGAGTGGGCCTTTCTGGTGAAGATGCTGGGCATGTGAAAAAGTACGATGGGCACTCCTGCCAGTACTGTTCGGCACGCACCGTTCTATTGAGCGATGGGGAATGATCCATGCACCTTGCTTTCAGGCAGTTGTGAGATGGAGCGAGGTGGTCAGATAACTGGCAGCGAGGCATCCGGGCAC
>NZ_JBGANL010000145.1:0-3378 GCF_044222345.1 Prosthecobacter sp. | reverse complement strand
AGTATAAAGTTTCGACGGTGCGAATCGAGAAAGTCCTGCCGGCTGGAACTCCTGCTACCCCCATGCGAGTGATGTTGATCACATGACCGCAGAGCCCACTCCTGCCGCCATCAATCCTGTTGCCGACGCCTACCCGCCACCGGAGATTGCGGCACGAGTCTGCAAGGTGGGGCTCGCCAAGGTCACCACTCCTGTGCCCACCATGATCGCGTTAGCGGTGTTGGCAGGCGCGTTTATTTCGTTGGGCGCGCTCTTCTACACCGTGACGATGACGTCCGGGAAAAGCGGACCGGGGTTGCCGTTCGGATTATTGCGCGTGGCGGGAGGCGTGACATTCAGTCTGGGGCTCGTGCTGGTGGTCGTGGGAGGCGCGGAACTTTTCACCGGGAATAACCTGATCGCCATGGCCTGGGCCGTCGGTTGTGTGCAGACGCGGCAGGTGGTGAGGAATTGGGTCTGGGTGTACCTGGGGAACCTGCTCGGCGCCGGCGGGACGGCGCTACTGGTCCTGCTTGCGGGCGTGCAGACATTGGCAGACGGGGCCGTCGGGGAGACGATGGTGCAGATCGCCCGCGGCAAAATCGCGCTGGATCCGGTGTCAGCCTTTGCCCGCGGAATCCTGTGCAACGTGCTGGTCTGTCTCGCGGTCTGGTTGTGCATGGGCGCCCGGAGCGTGGCGGATAAAATTCTTGCCATTGTGTTCCCGATTACGGCCTTTGTGGCCTGCGGCTTCGAACATTCCGTGGCCAACATGTTTTTCCTGCCGTTGGGCATCGCGCTGGCCGCCGGCGGATCGGCACCCCTGTCCGTGATGGGTGCTCTGAGCAATCTGGTGTTGGTGACCCTCGGCAACATCATCGGCGGGACGGTGCTCGTTGCACTGGTCTACTGGTTTGTATATCTCCGGACAGAGCCGGCCTCCTAACTCACTTCGCTTAAAATTCTCGATTCTGATGCGCAGGGGAGGCGCGGCGGTGGTATGCTGCACCTCGTGATCTCCCGGTTTCCTTCAATCTCATGAATCGAGCGACCCTGCGCGCCGTTCTCACGCCACGTCTTGGCATCATGCTGCCCCTGGGCTTCGCCTCCGGGTTGCCGCTGGCCCTCACGGGTGGAACGCTTCAAGCCTGGCTCACCGAGGCCGGCCTGGATTTGACCACGATCGGCCTCTTCGCCTACGTCGGCCTTCCCTATACGTTGAAATTTCTCTGGGCCCCGGTGATGGACCGCATCGTGCCGCCCTGGCTTGGTCACCGCCGTGGCTGGATGATCGTCACGCAGACCGGCCTTGCGCTGGCGCTCACGTTCATGGCCTTCATCGGGCCCGGCTCGGGCGCCCAGATTTTTGCCGCATTGGCGTTGGGCGTGGCGTTTCTCTCTGCATCGCAAGATATCGTCTTTGATGCCTACCGCACTGACTTGTTGAAACCGGATGAGCGGGGATTGGGCGCGGCTACCTGGGTGATGGGGTATCGCATCGCAATGATGGCGTCGGGCTCGCTGGCCTTGATTGTCGCGGCACGTCTGGGATGGTCCTCGGCGTATCTCTGCATGGCCGGGTTGATGGCGCTGGGTATCGTGACCATTCTCATGATCCCGGAACCGGAGGCGGCGAGGGCGGCCCCGCAGTCGATGGCGGAGGCGGTTTGGGGACCCCTGTCTGAATTTTTGTCTCGCCCCATGGCGCTGGCGTTGTTGGGATTGATCGTGCTCTACAAGCTGGGCGATGCCTTCGCCGGCGCATTGACGACCTCGTTCCTGCTGCGCGGGATGGAGTTTTCGTCCGAGGACATCGGCCTGGTCCGGGCCTTCGGTATCGGTGCGACGATTCTCGGCGCCTTCATCGGCGGCGGCTTGATGCCGCAGTTAGGCCTCTTTCGATCGTTGATGGTCTTCGGGCTGTTACAGGCGCTGTCGAACCTGTCGTTCTTGTGGCTGGCCTGGGCGGGGAAGAGTTATGCGGTCATGGCCTTCGCCGTCGGATTCGAAAATCTCACCGGCGGCATGGGCACGGCGGCATTCGTGGCACTGGTCATGTCGCTCTGCAATCACCGCTATACGGCGACTCAGTTTGCCTTACTGTCTTCCGTTGAAGCCCTCGGACGGGTCTTTCTCGGCTGGCCCGCTGCAAAGCTGGTGGGGCTCGCCGGCTGGGGACCCTTCTTCTTCGTGACCTTTCTCGCCGCGCTGCCCGGCCTTTGGTTGCTGTGGGTGCTCCGCAAGCCGGTGACTCAGCACGGGGAACTGAATGCAGGGAGAGCGGGAGCTGAGGTTCCCTGCTGACAGCTGGATACTGCGATCAGTATGGGCCTGGGCAGGTCATGAAGTTGCCTCCTCCTACTTCACCTTCCTCTGTAAAAACAAAATGAACAACATCAGGGTCGGGAGCGGTGCCAGCGCGAAGGGCAGCAGCCAGAGCAACACGTTTTTCCCCCGCACGCGGGCTTGATCGAACATCCAGATGAAGACCCATACCAGCAGACCGATGTAGTTCACGGCCATCCAGCGGGTGGTGTGAATCTTCAAGCCGCTGGCCGACTCCGGCTCTCCCTGTATGAGAAAGACTCCGATCAGCAGGACGAACCCTGCCAGGAGGGCTGTCACCAGGCGTTTACTCCACACGAACATAGGCGCTCCTTCCGTTACCGTAGAACCAGTGCGATCGAATCAGGCGACCCGGACCATTCACGAATGCCGCCGCGAGGCGTTGAGACCGAAGCCTGCCGGGGTTGCTCTCAAGTCCGGGTTAGGGTTCCATTCCTCAGAAATCGGGCGTAAGCTAAACGGATGAGGTCCAATCTGTCAAACCGCCGGATTGTGGTTTCGACGGACAGGAAGCCTGTGCGCATTGCCCTCAGCAAAGAGTGACGATGAGTAATTTGACGTTGGCCTGGTTGGTGGGAAGTCTGCTGGTTGCCGTGGGATTGGCGGCGACTAATCCGACGATGGATGCCTATGTGCATTTTGTCGAGGCCCGCCTGGTGGCCGAAATTGAAAAGATGGACCAGTCCGGGCCGCGCCACGATCGCGACCTCATCAAAGCCGTCTTTCGCGCACAAGGCCCCAAACTCGTGGAGGGCGTCGTTCGGCCGAACAGCACGAGGAACAACTGGGGCCTCCTCAGTTTTTTCGAAACCAATGTGCTGGACCAACCGGTATTGGTGCTGGGTGTGGCCGGTCAATTTGTGCCCTTGCGAGGGGTGGAGGAGGCGACGTTAAAGGTCGGTCGGATGGCTTTTTAGCCTGTGCCAGAAATTTTCTCGCCTCACTGTGAAAAACCTCCTTCCACAGCCTCCGGATCGCTGTGGATAACTCTTCGGAAAATGCATAAAACCAGCATCAAATCTGGCGTCGGCGCTATCACCAGCTTATCCCCAT
>NZ_JBGANL010000064.1:0-26790 GCF_044222345.1 Prosthecobacter sp. | reverse complement strand
ATCAGTAGTGTTCGGCAGGGAAGGTGCTGGCGGGATAAAAAATGACTCCAGGCTGTAAAAGAGCTGTACCTTTGCCGTGCAGGTGGCATGAACTGCGCATGCCAGAGTCAACGCCAGCCTCCGCCCCTGGACCTCAGCAGCCCGACCGCGTTTGTGGCAGCAAGCCCTCGCGTATTGAAGAGAGCGCGCTGCGGCAGTGGAGCCTGGTCAAAAAGTTCCAGGCGGTGCTCGATGAGGTCAGTCCCGAAGTTGAAGCTCATCGCACCGAGCACGATCCCCGGCGCACGCTGCACCGCCGCGACTACTTTTCGCTCTTCCTGCTGGGCATGTTCAACCCGGTGCTCGGTTCCATGCGTGCGCTCTGCGCGGCCAGCGGACTGCGGCGCACCCGTCAGGCCCTGGGCACTTCGCCGGTGAGCCTGGGCAGCTTCTCGGAGGCCCAGAGCCTCTTTGAGCCGCAGCTGCTCGAGGCGGTGCTCAGCCGGCTGGTGGCAGACCTTCCCGCCGGGGCCGCCTCGCAGATCGGCGGCGTGGACCTGGCCTGCCTGCGCGTGGTCGACAGCACCCTGTGGTATGTCCTGCCACGCATGGACTGGGCCGCCTGGCGCAGCGGCCGCTCCGGCCATCAACAGCATGGCGTGCGCCTCCACCTCAAATACCGCCTGGCCGACGGCGTGCCCGTCGCAGGCATCTGCTCCGGGGGCAAGCTGTGCGAGCGCAAGGCGCTGCGCCAGCAGCTCAAGGCCGGGGAGTTTTACATCGGCGACCGCTGCTACGGCCAGGAGTACGGCTTTTTGGAGGAGCTCGACGGCAAGGGCTGCGGATACCTCATGCGCCTCAAGCAGAACCAGGTCATCGTGCAGACGCAGCACAGCCGTGAGCTCAGCGCGCAGGACCTTGAGGCCGGCGTGTGCCGGGATGAGGATGTCGTGCTCGGGCGCACCGCACGTTATGAGCGCGGTCCGTTCCGCCTCATCGTCGTGGACCACGCGCAGATGGAGGAGCCGGTGTGGCTGGTGACCAACCAGACGCCCGGGCAGCTCAGCGCCGCGCAGGTGGCGCAGCTCTACCGGCGGCGCTGGGAGGTGGAGGGCTTTTTCCGCTGGCTCAAATGCCTGCTGCCCTGCCGGCACTGGCTGGCGGAGAGTGAAAACGGGGTGGCCATCCAGATCTACACCGCGCTGATCTGCGCGGTGCTTTTGACACAGCGGCTGGGCCGCAAACCGAGCAAGCGGCTCATGGAGATGCTGGCCTTCCAGCCGTGCCGCGCATGTGCGTGTGCCGCGCTACGGCACACTGCTTCAACAACCGCAGGCCTGAGAGCAGGCGCCGCGCCGGAAGGTGTCGCGCCGGGGCTGCGCATGCCTGCAAAGTCAGCCCCATGGAGAACCGCCCCCCCCTGCCGCTGGCCTGAGAAGCGACGGCTCAGCACGGCGATGCCCAAAAACTCAACGGCCAGCCTCTTCTCCCGCTCCAAGGCATGATCCCTGCCGAACACTACTGGCGTGGCATGGGCGCCGCGGAAGAACTCACCGAGCGCTGCGGTGTCGATGTTTTCATGGCGGAAATGCCGGTGCCTGAGCCGATATCCGCGATGACGGATTGCGGTGTGAGCGCGGCTTCGAGTTGCAGCAGCGTGATGATTTCCTGCGGGTAGTCCGGGCGGTAGCGCACATAATTCTCCACACGATCGGAGAAGCGCTGTTCGGGGGCTGGGGAAGGGGCTGGTATACGGCCATGATGCCAGATGAGGGGCAGGAAAACAAGTTGCCAGCCCCCCCGCGACTGCTAACGCTCAACTTACCCACCTATGATCGTCGCCCCTAAAATTCGCGGATTCATCTGCACCACCGCACATCCAACCGGCTGTGCCAAACATATCGCTGACCAGATCGCCGTTGTTAAGTCGCGCGGCCCCATCGCCAATGGCCCGAAGAAGGTGCTGGTTGTGGGTTCCTCGACCGGTTACGGCCTGTCCTCCCGCATTGCGGCGGCGTTCGGCTCGGGTGCGGCCACCATGGGCGTGTTTTTTGAAAAACCCGGTGAGGCTGAGCGCTGCGGCACCGCAGGCTGGTACAACTCCGCCGCGTTTGAAAATGAAGCCAAGGCTGCCGGTCTCTATGCCCGCTCCTTCAACGGTGACGCCTTCTCGGATGCGATGAAGGCCACGGTGATCGAAGCCATCAAGGCGGATCTGGGCCAGGTGGACTGCGTCATTTACAGCCTTGCCTCTCCGCGCCGCACGCATCCAAAAACCGGCGAAGTTTTCAAATCCGTGCTCAAGCCGATCGGCGCTGCCTCCTACACCAACAAAAATCTCAACACCGGCAACGGCGTGGTCAATGAAGTGACCATCGACCCGGCAAATGAAGACGAGATCGCGCAGACCGTGGCCGTCATGGGCGGTGAAGACTGGGAAATGTGGATCGATGCGCTGCAAAGCGCCGGAGTGCTCGCTGAAGGCGTGCAAACCGTGGCCTACAGCTACATCGGGCCGGAAGTGACCTGGCCCATCTACAAGAACGGCACCATCGGCCGCGCCAAGGAAGACTTGGAGCGCGTGCAGCGTGTGCTGGACGGCAAGCTGGCCTCCCTGAAGGGCAAGGCCTGGGTTTCCGTGAACAAGGCATTGGTCACTCAGGCCAGCTCCGCGATCCCTGTGGTGCCGCTGTACATCTCACTGCTCTACAAGGCGATGAAGGCCGAAGGCACGCATGAGGATTGCATCGAGCAGATGGACCGCCTCTTCCGCGAGCGCCTCTACAACGGTAACCCGCAGCCGGATGAAGCCGGACGCATCCGTGTGGACGACTGGGAAATGAAGCCCGCGCTGCAGGAACTCGTGGGCAAACGCTGGGCCGAGGTGAACACCGAGAACCTCGCGGAACTGGGTGATTTCGAAGGCTACCAGACCAGTTTCCTGCGTCTCTTCGGCTTTGGTCTCGAAGGCGTGGACTACAATGCCGAGGTGGACGTCAGCATCGGCGTGCCATCACTTGCCTGAGGATGACAGGTTTCCGAGCCCGCAGCCGAGTGCTGCGGGCTCGACTTGGATTAGCTGCCTTTTGCCAGATCGAGGAAGACGATGCTCGAAGGATTGCCGACGGCTGCGTAATGGCCGGTGAAGTTGAGGACGCCTGATTTGCGATCGATGCGAAACACTGCGACGTTGTCGCCGCGCTGGTTGAGGCTGTAGAAGAACTCGCCGGTGGGGTCGAAGTTGAAGCTGCGCGGGTAGTCGCCGTGGGTCCACTCCTCGGTGACGAAAGTGAGGGTGCCGTCCTTGCCGACGGCAAAAATGCCGATGCTGTCGTGCAAACGATTGCCGGCATAGACAAAGCGGCCATCCGCAGAAACGAGGATCTCGGAGCAGAAATTGCTGCCGGCAAATCCGGGTGGGAGGCTGGAGATCGTCTGACGAGAAGTGAGGCGGCCCTTCTCAGTGTCGTAATCAAGCAGCACGATGTTGGAACCTTCTTCCTGCAGGGAGTAGAGCCACTTGTGATTGGGGTGAAAGGCAAAGTGGCGTGGTCCATCCCCTGGAGGAAAGGAGACATGGGGAGGATCGTTCGGTGTCAGCGTGCCTTTTTGGTCATCAAACTTCCACACCAGGATCTGATCCAGGCCGAGATCCACCGAGAGCACAAAGCGCCCCGAGGCATCGGCCGCGATCATGTGCGAATGCGTTCCATCATGGCCGCTGAAGGCGAAGCTTCCGGGAGGCGCGTTGGTGGCTTTCTTCGGCCCGATGGTTCCGGCATCCTGCTTGAAGTCCGTGGCTTCACCCAGGGTGCCGTCGGGTTTGACCGGCAGCACCGCGCATGAGCCACCGAAGTAATTTGCCACCAGCAGGAAGTGGCCGGAGGGATGCAGGCTGATGTAGGTGGGGCCCTTGCCACCGGAGCTGACGGTGTTCATCAGCGTCAGTTCGCCGTTCTTGGGGTTGATGGCAAAAGAGCTCACCGTGCCTGCCTCGTGACTGCCGTTGGCGTCGGTTTCATTGGTGGAATACAGCACCGTCCGGGCGGCGTTGAAGGCCAGGCAGTTGGGGCTGCTGCCTGACTTGTACAGGCCGCAGGGGGTCATGGCACCTGTCTCACGGTTCACTTCAAAGAGGTGAATGCCCTGCCCGTTTCCAGGTGGAAGGTCCACCTGAGTGGCCTTCATGTTTTGCAGCGGCGAGGTGAAGGTGCCGACGTAGGCGATCAGCGGCGCCTGGTCTTTGGCCTGCACTGAAAAAGCTGCACCTGCGGCGAGTGCGGTGCTGAGAAAGGAACGGCGGGAAAGGGAAGAAGCGGGTGTTTGCATGAAGAATGGGGAAGGGGAGAGATCAGGGCAGCACGGGCAGGATGACTTTGGAGGCATGTGCAGCGTCATGCCAGATGGTATTGATGGCAGACACGCCGGGCTCGGTGATGAAATGGCTGATGGGTGCGCCGGTCTGCGGATTGGGTTCATAATAGGGAGCGCCGGTGCTGGCGATGGTGACGCGGATGCGGTGCCCCTTGTTGAAGATGATGCTGACCCAGCCGATGTCCCACGAGAGTTTGGTGACCTCTCCCGGAACGAGCAGTTTTTGGTGGTCAAAACCTTCGTGATAGCGGGCGCGCAGCGGGTAGTCCACCAGCAGGATGGAGCGGCCATCGGGATACACATCTGTCACCCGCAGGAAGAAGTCCGTGTCCTTGGCGGTGGAAGAAACGAACACCTCACCTTTGATGCGGCCGGTGACCTCCAGCGGCTGGCTCAGCACCTCGGTCGTCCAGGTGCGCACCTCGGCCTGTTCTTCAAAGGCTCGTGCATCCTTGGCGCCGGGAAAGCCCACATGGGGCAGGCTCATCGGATGCACGGGATCGCTCAGATACGAGGTGCTGGCTTTGGCGGCAGAGGGCTTGGCGGGGGCCAGCTTGCCATCAGGCTGCAGGAACCAGTCGGCGGCTTTGCTGGCGGGCGGGAAGTCTTTGGCCTCGCGCCACACATTGCCGGGAGCGCCTTCCTCGCCGGTGGCACCCATGACGTAGTACTTCACAGGCGTGTCCTTTTCGATGCCGTTGTTCTCTCCTTTGAGGTAGTGGTTGAACCACTTGGTCATGTGCGCGTACACATCAAACATGGCGTTCTCTGGGAAGACGAGCTCGCCGATCTTGTTCGATTTCGGATAGCCGCCATGCAGCCAGGGGCCGATGATGAGCTGCTGCTGGCCGCGTGAATTGGGGCCGCCATGCTGATTGCGCCCGATGAAGCTGGCCACGCTGCCCTGGCACATGAAATCAAACCAACTGCCGATGGTGAAGCAGGGGTAGTTCATCTTGTCGAAGTGCAGCGAGGCGTCTTCGTCCTTCCAAAAGTCATCATAGTCGGGGTGCTGGTCCCATTCACGCAGCATGGCTTCGTTGTCCTTGATGTCGCGTGCTACAGAGCCGCCCTTGATGAAGCGCTGCGGTTTGGTGGCACCGCCGATGCGGTAGCCTTCTTGATACAGGCTCAGGCCCGTGTCGGTCATGTACTGCGCCACGAGATGCGGCGGCTGAGTCACGGCAAGGTAGTTCTGTGCGTAACCCGCCTGCGAGCCGCCATAGGTGCCGATCTTGCCGGTGCACCAAGGCTGCGCGGCCAGCCACTCGCACACGTCATAGCCATCGCGCAGCGGACCCCATTGCAGGCCACGATAGCCACGGTAAACACCCTCGCTCTCGTGCGTGCCACGGTAGTTCACCAGTGCGATGACAAAGCCGCCTTCAGCAAACTTGGCCGCGGCCTTGCGCGATCCGGCGCTGCTGATGTCCGCATAGCGCTGCTCAAAGATGGCGGGAAATTTGCCTTCGCCCGGCGGGAAGAACACATAGGCGGAGAGGCGCTTGCCGTCTCGCATGGGGATCATGAGGTGCTCTTCACGGACGGAGCCGAAATCGAGCTTGGCTGGGGGGGCGGCGTGCAGGGAGGCACAGACGGCGAGGAATAAGAGAGCGTGGCGCATCAGTCCATTACGGAGGCCATGGACGGCACGTTTCATAGACATGCTATGCGAAAGACACGAATCCTGATACTCAACTCGCACCGATGCCGCGAATCACGGCGGGCAGGGTCTGGGCGAGGATTTTGAGATCAAGCCAGAAGGACCAGTTGTCGATGTACTTCAAATCAAGCGCGACCCATTCCTCGAAGTTCTTGATGCCGTTGCGGCCGGTGACCTGCCACAGGCAGGTGAGACCGGGCTTCACGCTGAGACGGCGGCGCTGCGCGTGCTTTTCGATGCGCTGAATTTCATAGACTGGCAGGGGACGCGGGCCGACGAGGCTCATCTCTCCGCGCAGCACGTTGATGAGCTGGGGCAGTTCATCGATGCTGGTTCGGCGCAGCCAGCGGCCGAAAGCGAAGATGCGTGGATCGTTGGTGATCTTGAAGACCGGACCTTCCATCTCGTTGTGAGCCTCCAGTTCCTGGCGTTGAGATTCTGCGCCCTGGTGCATGGTGCGGAACTTCCACATGATGAAGGGCTTGCCATAGAGCCCGGCGCGTTCCTGCTTGAAGAACACCGGGCCACGGGAGCCAAGGCGGATGCCAATGACGGCCACGAGCCACACCGGCAGTGAGAGCAGGAGCAGTATCAATGCGCCGACGCGATCAACGATGGCTTTGAACAGCAGCTCCCAGGAGACCTGCGGCGTGGAGTGAAACACCAGCATGAGGCGTCCGCCCAGAACATCGAAGGTCGGGCGAGCGATGGCGGTCTGGAAGAAGTCCGCGGCGATCCAGGCCTCCACGCCTTCTGTTTCACAGGCCTGCACCGCTTCCTCGATTTTGCTGAAGTGCACGTGCTGCGCGGCAAAGAGCACGCGGCTGATGGAGTGCTCATGCAGGGAGGCGACGAGGTCGGAGATCGGACTCTGCATGATGTCGATCTGTCCCACGACCTCGATCTCGGCACGCTGCTCGGGCGTCATGTTGGCCATAAAGGCGGCCAGATCGGCCTGGGCGCCGGCGATGATGACGCGTTCACGGCCTTTGCCCGAGGCCATCTGCTTGCGCAGGATTTCACGCTGCCATGCCTCACGCAGCAGGAGCGACAGCGCACCGAGAGCCACGGAGAAAACGACCACGGCACGGCTTTCGACCGACCACTTGAAGAACACGATGCAGAAGGCGATGCACATGCCGATGACGGTCAGCGCCTCCACCAGCTGACGGATCGAGCGCCCGGGGGTCTTGTTGTAGATGTTGGAGTAAAACCCGCGAGCCTCCAGTACGATGGGCGTGAACGGGGCCACGACCGCGATCACCCAGTAAAACTTCTCCAAAGGTGGAATCTCAACCGCATCGGGAAAAAAGACCGGCACCAGATCTGCACGCAGGAAATGCCCAAACCATAGGCAGAACGCCAGGAGCGCGCTGTCGAGCAGTTCGGTGAGCTGCAAATTGATTTCTTGCTTCCTGCCCAGCATAGTGACGAGTAAGATACTGAATCTTATCTAGAATTATTAAAATTATACTCCGCCTAATCAATGGCTCAACTTGTTTCCTCTAAAAACCTGCTTTTCTCCTCCCGCCCCCTGGCTGTGGGGGTGGTGGCGGATTCTGCTGCCCTTGAGCACTTTATCTCCCTCGATTCGGCCTCCCGCGCGAACTTATGTGACGTGGCTGAGCTGCGGCTGGACCAGCTGCAGATACCTGCGGCGGACCTGCGTGCCAAACTGGTTGGAAACACCCTGCCGCTGCTGCTGACGGCCCGCCATCCGGCGGAAGGCGGGCAGGGGCCGGAGGACCCGGCGGCCCGTGCGGCGATGATCGAACCCTTGCTGGACCTCGCCACGTTGATCGACATTGAACTGCGCAGCGCGGCGCAGATGCAGGGGACGATCCAGAAAGCGCACGCTGCAGGCGTGCCGGTGGTGGGTTCATTCCATGACTTCCAGGCCACACCGGCGGAGGAGGTGTTGCGCGGGGCGGTGAATTTCGCCCAGCAGGCGGGATTGGATGCCGTGAAGATCGCCACTTACCTGAACACGCAGGAGGATCTGGCAAGCCTCATGAAGCTGGCCGGGGAGACGCACCGGCTGCGGCTTTCCGTCATGGGCATGGGGCCTTGGGGGCGTGTTTCACGTCTGGTGCTGGCAAAATGTGGCAGCCTGCTGAATTACGGCTTTATTGGTGCTTCGAATGCTCCTGGCCAGTGGCCCGTCGCCCGCCTGAAAGAACTCCTCGCTGAACTCTGAAATGATTCCCCCCCGTCAGTCTCCCCCCTTCCGCCGCGCCCTGCTGGCCAGTCTTCTTTGCGTCTCCATCTCCGGCTGCGGTGATCCGAAGCGTGAGCAGCAACTGCAATGGAGGGAGGAGGAGGTCGAGGCGAAGGCAGCGGCCATCGCCAAGCGCGAGCAGGACTTTGCGGGAGAGAAGCAAATGATCGCGCAGGCGAAGGCGGACATCGCCGCGCGTGAGGTGGCCGTGGCCCAGCTGAAGAAGAAGCTGGAGACGCAGCTCGCTGACGAGATCGAAAAAACGAAGAAGGTGAGACGGGAGATTGAGATCAAAAATCTGCGGGGTTCCATTCCACAGATCACTGCCGCGCGGTGCATAGTGATTAATCCTGATGACGACGATGTGCTGTTCGAAAAGAGCCCGGACCTGCGCGGGGCCATCGCCAGCACGACGAAAATCATGACCGGCCTGCTGGTGGTGGAGGCGGGAGACCTCGACAAGGTCGTCACGATTGAGCTGGCGGACACACAGTGCGCTCCGGTGCGCATCGGTCTCAAGGTGGGGGAAAAGTACACCCGCCGCCAGCTGCTGACCGCCATGATGGTGAAAAGCTCCAATGACATTGCGCAGGCGCTCGCGCGTGACAATGCGGGCAGCGTGGCCGCCTTTGCAGAAAAGATGGACGCACGTGCGAAGGCGCTCGGCCTGAAGAACACGCATTTTGTCAATCCGCACGGCCTGCCGTCGCTCACGGATGAAGATCCCTACTCCACGGCGCGTGATCTGGCGATGATCGCCAAGGCGGCAGACAAGCTGCCCGACATCCGTGCCATTGTGAAGCTGCAAAGCTTTAAGTTCGTCAAGCCTGACGGCAAATCGATCGATCTGGCCAACACCAACCGCGTGCTGCGCACGGCCAGCTACTGCGATGGCATGAAAACCGGCTACACCGAGGCTGCGGGCTACTGCCTCGTGGCCACCGGCGAGCGCAATGGCCGCCGCCGCATCGTGGTCATCCTCAACGACAGCCACGAAGGCGTCTGGCGTGATGCGCAGGCCCTGCTCGACTGGGCGTTGAAGGCGTGAAATAACATTCGCGGCTTGCCAGTTTCATGGCTTCCCGGCATCATCGCCGTCTCTGACCATGAAACTACGCACCCTCCTGTTTGCCTCCCTCTGTGTCGCCGCCACCAGCTTTGCTGAAACGGCGAAGAATCTTGCCATTGACCCCAAGCCGCGTGAAGGCGGCTGGGTGAAGCGCCACGAAAGCTTCAACGAAATCTCCAAGAAGGGCGAGGCCCAGCTGGTGTTTCTCGGAGACTCCATCACCCAGGGCTGGGAGGGCAATGGCAAGGAAGTCTGGGCCAAGACCTGGGCACCGTACAAAGCGGCGAATTTTGGCATCGGTGGTGACCGCACCGAGCATGTGATCTGGCGTCTGCAAAACGGCAACTTTGACGGCATCAAGCCGAAGCTGGTGGTGCTCATGATCGGCACCAACAACACCGGTCATCAGGGCCGCCCGGCTGCCGAGCATGGCGGTGTGGCGTATGCCAGCAGCGCTGAACAGACCGCCGAGGGCGTGAAGGTGATCCTCGACATCCTGAACAAGAAACTGCCGGAGACGAAGGTGCTGCTGCTGGGCATCTTTCCACGAGGTGCCACCAAGGAGGATGCGATGCGCGTGCAGAACGTCGCCACGAACAACCTCATCTCCGGCTTCGCAGACAGTAAACGCGTCTTCTACATGGACATCGGCAACACCTTCCTGAAGCCCGATGGCACTCTGCCCAAGGAAATCATGCCCGACCTCCTCCACCTCAGTGCCCAGGGGTATCAGATGTGGACCGACGCCATCGAAGGCAAGGTCAAGGAACTCATGAAGTAGGTCGGAGCAAGGCAGTCAGTTTCGTCATTTTCCAACCATGAAAACCATTCTCATTCCTCTGCTGCTATGCGCGACGGCGTCGTTCGCTCAGCTGGCCGGTCAAGCAACACCGGCTGACAAGGTCAAGATCGCCAAAGGCTTCAAAGTGGAGCTGCTTTACTCCGTGCCGAAGGAGCAGGAAGGCTCCTGGGTGTCCATGACGCAGGACGACAAAGGACGCATGATTTGCAGCGACCAGTATGGCGCGCTCTACCGCATCACCCCGCCTGCGCTGAATGGCAGCCCCGGTGAGACGAAAGTGGAAAAGCTCAGCGTCGACTTCGGTCACTGCCAGGGGCTGCTGTATCATGCCGGAGCACTTTATGGCGTGGTGAATGACGATGCTTATCAAGGTCGTGGCCTCTACCGCTGCAAGGACACGAATGGCGATGATCAATTCGACGCCGTGGAGCTGCTGCGCTCCTTTCCTGGCAAGGCGGGTGAGCACGGTCCGCATGGCGTCATTGCTTCCCAGGATGGCAAGAGCCTGTATGTGATGTGTGGCAACCAGACGCCCGAGCCGAGCTGCGAGACGAGCCTGGTGCCGCGTCACTGGGCGGAAGATCAGCTCTACCCCATGCTGCTGGGGCGCGGCTTCATGCGCGATGTGCTGGCCCCTGGCGGCTGGCTGGCGAAGACGGATCTGGATGGCAGGAAGTGGGAACTGGTGAACACCGGCACGCGCAACACCTATGACATCGCCATGAACCGCAGCGGCGATATCTTCGGCTTTGACGCGGACATGGAGTGGGACACCGGCATGCCTTGGTACCGCCCCACCCGCGTGTGCTTCATGCAGAGCGGTGGTGAGTTTGGCTGGCGCACCTGCAGCAAGAAATTCCCCGTGCGCTGGGAGGACAGCCTGCCGCCCGTGGTGGACATCGGCCCTGGCTCGCCCACCGGCGTGGCGTTTGGTTATGACGCGAAGTTCCCCGCGAAGTATCAGGACGCTCTCTACATCTGCGACTGGAGTTATGGCAAAATGTATGCCGTGCATCTTTCGCCGAACGGGGGTGGTTACACGGGCGTGACCGAGGAGTTCATGAGCGCCTCGCCGCTGCCGCTGACGGACATTGAAGTGTCGAAAAAAGATGGCGCGATGTATGTGAGCGTGGGCGGGCGCAAGGTGCAGTCTGGATTGTACCGGGTGACTTACACGGGCGGCGTAAGCAAGGAGGAACCCTTGATGATGATAGGCGGTGGTGCCCTTGCTGCCGAAACTGAGGCCTCCATTCGTCAGCGGCTTGAGAAATTTCAGACCCTGGATCCGCAGGCTGTTGAAACTGCCTGGCCCTATCTGGCATCTCAGGACCGCAACATTCGCTTTGCCGCCCGCATCGCATTGGAGCACCAGCCCATTGCCTCATGGAAAGACAAGGCGCTTAGTGAAACCAATCCACGTGCAGCCCTGACTGCACTCATGGCTCTGGCTCGCAGCAGTGGTGGGGACAAGCCATTGCAGGCACAAATCATTGCCGCGCTGAACAAGATTAACTTTAAGTCGCTCAAAGGTCTGGATCGTTTCACACTGGTCCGTGATTACATGCTCGCCTTTACCCGCATGGGCGAGCCGGAAGCGGCAACCAAGGAATCGCTGATCAAGCATCTTGCGCCACTGTTCCCCACGAATGATCCGGCCCTGAACCGTGATCTGTGCGAGGTGCTGGTCTATCTTGGTGACAGCAGCATCGTCGCCAAGGCTGAGCCGCTGGTGAATGGCTCGCCCACACAGGAAGAGCAGATCGACTACGCCCGCATCCTGCGCTTTGCGAAGACCGGCTGGACCAAGGAACTGCGCGCCGACTACTTCCGCTGGTTCCTGCGTGCGGCGAACTACAAGGGCGGTGCATCGTTTGACCTCTTCATCGGGGAGATCAAGCAGAACGCCCTCTCCACCATGACCGAAGAGGAAAAGCTGGCCATCAAGGACGTGCTGGAGGCGAAGCCGGAAGCCAAAGCGCCCAGCTTCACAGTGAAGCCCATGCAGTTTGTCAAAGCCTGGACACTCGCAGAACTTAGCAAGTCCCTCGGTGTCGGTCTGGAGGGCAACCGCAACTTCCAAAATGGCAGAAATATGTTTGGTGCAGCCACGTGCTTCGCCTGCCACCGCTTCAACAATGAAGGCGGAGCCGTGGGTCCAGACCTGACCAGTGTGGCCGGCAAGTACAGTCCCAGAGATCTGCTGGAGCACATTCTTGAGCCTAGCAAGGAAATCAGCGACCAGTATGGCAGCACCGTCTTCACGCTGCAGGACGGGAGCAGGGTCATTGGGCGTATCGCCAACATGAAGGAAAACAACATGATGGTATGCACCAATATGATGGACCCTAATAACTTCACCAACGTGGATGCTCGCAAAGTTGTTAAAACAGAAGAAAGCAAGATCAGCATGATGCCGCCCGGCCTGCTCTTCATGCTCAAGGAAGACGACATTCTCGATCTGATGGCCTATCTGCTGAGCAAGGGGAATCCTGACGATCCCATGTTTGTGAAGTAACTCTTTATTCCAGCTGCCAAAACAAAGGCCCCAGTTCTTGCGAACTGGGGCCTTCTTATTGCGGTGTTATCCGTGAACTAAAAACTTACTTGGCCTTCTTTTCAGCAGCGGGCGGTTCACCTTTCTGCTTGGCCCAGCGCTTGCGCTGAGCATCAGCGATCTTCTTGCGGGCGGCAGCAGACATGATGCGCTTCTTTTTGGCTGGCTTTTCACCTGCGGGTGTCGAAGCTGCGGACGACTTGGAGGAGCCGGCAAGAAGGTGCGCGAGTTCCTGCTGGAGTCCTTCGATTTTTTCTTGAAGTGCAGCGGCGCGGCGCAGTTGGGAGGAGGATAGAATCATTTGTTTTAGTTATTAGGGTGCAGTTCCTTGTTTATGAAAAACTTAGCCTAAAGTCAAGCCTGGAACTTTAAGGCCATTCCCCGATTTGAAGTTAAAGCGCCTGATCGTAGATGCTCTGAAATACCTCGGCGGCGTTTGGGTCTATGATAGTTATGCCGTTTTGGTCAAAACGTGCTGTAACTGTCGCCCCTTTGCCTTCCTGCATGTATTTCCAGTTAAGATCTCGAACACGCGCCGCGGCATCCACAATGGCGCAGGTAATGCGGGCATCTTCGGCGGTCGGATAGAGTCCGGCCACGGCGTCCCGGGACTCTTTGGCAAACTTGACGCGACAAACGGCCACCAAGCCCACGGTCAGACTATCCACTCCATAGCCTATGTAGCCTTTGGTGCCATCAGGGCGGATTACTTCCCGGGTGAAGTGGTTGTTGCTCGTGCGCGAGCCGCCGCCCTGATTCCACCAGCGGAAACCGCGATACTGCTGGTCGCTTTCGACTTTGCCGTCAGCACCGACGATTTCATGCCCCTGGTTCACCGGCCCTTCAAAATCGGCGGGGGTCACCCAGTTGTTGTTAAAGCTGATCGACATGCCGTTGTCGAAATCGACGCGCACCTGCACGGCATCGAAGGCATTGATGCCATCGCGGACCAGGCGCTTCTTCTGGCCCACGGCGGTCAATGAGACGGGCTTGCTGTGGTAGTAGCTCCAGATCAGATCTGTCCAATGCGGGCCGACGTAGCTGAAGGGGTCGCTGCTTTCCACCCATTTGAAGGTGCTGGTGCTGACTTCGAGCGGTTCTTCGAGATAGGCGGTGCCATAGAGAGGCGCGCCGATGCGGTTTTGAATGTCATCGCGAATGCGCAGGTGGTCGGGATCGTAGCGTTTGTGCATGTCCACAGCGACGATGAGGTTCTTGGCCTTGGCTGCGGCGATGATCTCGTCCGACTCCTGAATGGACAGGCACATGGGTTTCTCGGTCAAGACGTGCACCCCCTTGGCCAGCGCGGCGAGAATGGGCTGTGTGTGCAGGTGATCCGGGGTGGCCACGGCCATCACATCGAGATCGGGAAAGGCGGCCAGGATGTCGTCCCAGGGGGCGTCACCATGGAAGGCACGCGGCTCGTGGCCGGTGAGGTCCTTGAAGGCTGCTGCGGCTTTGAGCGCGGACTTTTCGCTGCGTGTGGCGACGGCAACGAGGTCAAATTTGACCCCGGCGAGTTCGCGTGAGTATTTGTCGAGACCGACACGGGCAAGCTGCCCGGCGATGCCGAAGCGCTGCAAGTCCGCGTAAGCACGCGCGTGAACATCTCCGCCGAACATGCCGGCGCCAACTAGGGCGATCTTGATGGTGGATTCCATGGTCGTGCATGGAACGCGAAGACTGGCGGCATGCAACAGGTCTGGTTGATACACGAATGCCGGGTTCGCATCCTTTGGTGAGCCGGAGATGCTCAAGGACAGTACAAAAAAACGCGGGAGTCTTGCGACTCCCGCGTTGGATGGTTTCTCGATGAGAGACGCCTGCTTATTCAGCAGCGGCGGCTTTCTTCTTCGGAGCGGCCTTCTTCTTGGCAGGAGCCTTTTTGGCTGGTGCTGCTTCTTCGGCCACAGGCTCGGCTGCGACTTCTGGTTCAGGGGCTGCGGCGGCCTTTGGCACGTAAGCGTCCACCCACTCGATGTAGGCCATCGGAGCGGAGTCGCTGCGGCGCTGGCCGAGCTTGGTGATGCGGGTGTAGCCACCGACGCGGTCCTTGGAGGCCACGGCGATCTCTTCGAAGAGCTTCTTCACCATGTCTTTGTGACGGAGTGAGGAGAGGGCGGTGCGGCGGGCGTGCAGGGTGCCGCGCTTGCCGAGGGTGACGAGCTTCTCTGCGTATGGGCGGAGGGCTTTGGCCTTGGCCAGCGTGGTGCGAATCCGGCGGTGCTCGATGAGGGAGCAGGTGAGATTCATGAGCAGCGCGTCGCGGTGGTCCTGTTTGCGCTGAAGTTTGACGATTTTTCTTCCGTGTTTCATGTCCTAAAATGATTCTAAAATTCTGTCTGTGATTGATTACTCGTCTTCGTCGTCTGCGTCTGGCAGATGGCTGTCCACGAGCTTGGTGAAGTCGAGGGAGTCGGCTTCTTCATCGTCGTCGCCGATCATGCTGCTGCGGGCGAGGAGGGAGACACCGCCAGGGGTGGCCTCAAGCAGCGCTGGATCGAACTTCATGCCGAGAGACAGACCAAGCTCTGCGAGCTTTTCCTTGATCTCGGTGAGGGACTTCTTGCCGAAGTTGCGGTAACGAAGCATTTCGCCTTCGGTCTTCATGGCCAGCTGGCCGACGCTCGTGATGTTGGCGTTGTTGAGGCAGTTGGCGGCGCGGACGGAGAGTTCGATCTCGTTGACGCTCATGTTCAGGAGCTTGCGCAGCTCGCTGTTTTCTTCGCTCTGGGCTTCCGGTGCGGCTTCGAATTCGATGGCCTTGTCGTCATAGTTGACGAAGACGTCGAGGTGGTGGCGCAGGATGGCGGCGGACTGCAGGAGGGCGTCCTGCGGGGTGATGCGGCCGTCGGTCCAGATGTCGAGCACCAGCTTGTCATAGTCAGTGTTCTGACCGACGCGGGTGTTTTCCACGCCGTACTTCACGCGGGTGACGGGGCTGTAGATGGAGTCGATCGGGATGACGCCGATGGGGGTGTCAACGCGCTTGTTTTCTTCCCAGGTGGAGAAACCACGGCCCACGCGCACTTCGAATTCGCATTCGAACTTCGTTTTGCGGTCCAGTGTGCAGATCACGAGGTCCTTGTTGATGACTTCGTAGTGGTTGTCGTCCTTGATGTCACCGGCGGTGACGGCGCCTTCCTTGTCAGCAATGATGGAAAGCAGGCGGGGCTCCTTGGCATCGCTGTGATGCTTGAAGCGGACCTTCTTGAGGTTCAGGATGATCTGAACGACGTCTTCGAGCACGCCCGGAAGGGTGGTGAATTCGTGTTCCGCACCGCGGATTTTCACGGAAGTGATGGATGCGCCTTCAAGGGAGGAGAGAAGGACGCGGCGGAGGGAGTTGCCAATTGTATGACCGTAACCTTTGTCGAAGGGTTCGGCAGTGAACTGGGCGTATGTTTCGGTTGCCGTGGCCTCGTTTTTCACAAGGCGGGAAGGCATCTCGAATCGGGCAAGACGTACTGACATAGGATTTGTGTTAACACTAACGGCCGGGTTACCTCCGGGCGAGAACCCTGCACATCTCGAAGAGAGGCAGGCGCGGAGACCAACGGCGAATGGATGACGACTCGCAGGGGGCGGGGAGTATGGAAGCCGGTCTTTGGAATGCAACCGGGAATTTTCAGGGGGGAAGGGGCCGGAAACGCCCGGGGAAGGGCTGTTTTCAGCTATTGCTGCGGTAGTTTCAGCTCCACCCGCTCCTGCCCCCGCAGCACGGTGGCGGGGATTTTCTCTCCCGGAAGGTGGTGCAGGAGCAGATCGCCGATGAGGGCGCTTTCCGTCAGACGCTGTTTCTGGTCGCCGATTTGGATGATAATGTCGTCCTTTTTGAACCCCGCCTTTTTGGCGGCAGCATGCTGGCCGAACTCGCCCACATGGAAGACGCGCAGGGCCATCTGGGCCTTGTCGAGGCCCAGGCTGGCGCGCTCCTCATCGGGAATGTCGTCCATTTTCATGCCGCCAAAGGCCATTGCCCGCATGGGCCAGGTGCCGACGCGCTTGCCGATGTCTGACTTCAAGCGCCAGCCAGCGGGGAGATCGAGGGTGACGGCGGTTTCTTTTCCGCCGCGCAGGACCGTGGCGGGCAGGGAGCCGGAATCCGGCGAACGATGCAGGACCCAGCTTACATCGGCAATGGAAACGAGCGGCTGGCCGTCGAGACGGGTGAAAACGTCCCCCGCCTGGATTCCGGCGGCATTGGCGGCAGAGCCGTCTGCCACGGCCTCGACTTTGGCGATGTCATCGGTGGCGAGGGTGATGCCGAGGGTTTCGATGGACGGCTGCGGGTAAATCCACTCCACCGGCACGGGCTTGTTCTGGCCACGGTAGTAGGCCCGAAAGGCATCACCCACCATGTGGCAGTGGACGCAGCTGGCCATGACTTTGCCGTTCCAGTCGAGCTTGCTCGGGTATTTGCTGGCGAGCGTCGGAAACTCGATGGGCGTTTGGTAGGGCGTGGGGCCGCCCTGCTTGCCGCTGAGGGCGGCTTTGTTGGCCGGGTAGCCTTGGTGAATGGCCAGGCCTGCTTCGAGGGCTTTTTTGAAACCAGCGGTGGTTTTGTTTAGAGGGTCTTTTTGATGCAGCCAGGAGCCATAGCGGCCGTAGATGGTGCCGTCTCCATTGAAGAGAATCGCGGAAAAGGAGAGATCGTAGTCAAACTGGAAGCGTGAGAGGTCCAGTGCGTTGGCGTTGATGATGCGCACGCAGACAAACTGATCGAGCAAGGGCACGAGTTCCTTCTCCTCCAGCACACTGGCGTCAATGCCGGCGCAGGCCATGCAGGGCAGGCAGCGCAGCACCACGAGCAGGGGCTTGCCGGTGGTCCTGGCAAGGCGGAAGCCGCCGTCGACGTCATTCCAGTTCCAGCGCGGGTCGTTTTCCAGCCGGGCTTTGTCACCGCGTACTGCGCCCTCACGGTCTTTCACCGTGGCGGCGGGTGCTGATTGAATCAGGAGCAGGACGGCGAGCAGCAGGAGTTGCTTCATGCCCGCATTCTGAGGAGTCGGCGGGGGCCAAGGCAAGCCGGGATTTTTTCTCCGCCGGTTTTTGGAATGGACAGGCTTTGGTTTTCTCCGGTTAATCGGGCAGCTTTCACCCACGCGCCTTTTATGTCTGAAGTCACCGCCATTTCAAAGTTTGCCTGTCCGGCCTGCGGCGCTGAAGCCGTCTGGACGCCAGCCAAGCATGCACTGGTGTGCCCCTATTGCGGCACGGTGTCTCCTGCGGAATTGAAGAACGATGGTACCCTGGTGGAAGAAAATGATCTCGTGGCCATGCTGCGGGCCATTCCGGACGACCAGCGCGGCTGGGCGGCGGTGCGCAAGACGGTGAAGTGCCAGAGCTGCCATGCCATCTCGGTCTTTGATGAAAAGCGGGTGGCGCAGAACTGCGACTTCTGCGGCTCACCGGCCATCATCGCCATGGATGATGTCGGCACGCCGATCCGGCCTGGCAGCCAGCTGCCATTCAAGATTTCGGAAAGCCAGGTGCGGGAGGACATCCGGCGCTGGTACTCCAGCCACTTCTGGGCTCCCAACGCCCTCGGGCAGAAGGCCATGACGGACACGCTGCATGGCCTGTATCTGCCGTACTGGACCTTTGATGCTCATGCGGAATGCCCTTGGGAGGCAGAGGCAGGGTACTATTATTATGAGACTGACAGCAAAGGAAACCGCACCCGCTACACCCGCTGGGAGTATGCCTCCGGCCACGTGAGCAGCGACTTTGACGACGTGCTGGTTCCTGCTTCGAAAGGTGTGCACACGGCATTGCTCGAAAAGTTGCAGCCCTTTCCCACAACGACGGACCTGCTGCCCTATGATCCGGGTTACCTCTCAGGCTGGGTGGTGGAGCGGTACCAGATCGACCTCGTGCAGGCGGCGCAGGATTCACGCAACCGCATGGATGACATCCTGCGCAGCCAGTGCACCGAGCAGATTCCCGGAGATACCAGCCGCAATCTGCAAATCTCCCCGGACTACAGCGCGCAAACCTTCAAGCATGTGCTGCTGCCGGTCTGGCTGCTGACCTACACCTATGGCACGAAGACTTATCAGGTCACCGTGAATGGAGCCACGGGCAAGATCGGTGGTGAATACCCGCTGAGCTGGGTGAAGATCACCATCGCGGTCATCATCGCGCTGATCATTCTTGGCATCTTTATGTCTTCGCAGAACTGACCCCGTGTGACTATCCGCTTTCGAGAACTGCCCATCGCCATCGCTTTGCTCGCGATCTGTGCGTTCTTTGCCATCAAGGAGCCGGCGTTTCTGGGGGCGCGCAATTTGTCGATGCTCGTGACGGAGCTTTCGATCACCGCCACGCTGGCCATGGGCATGCTGCTCATTCTGCTGCCGGGACACATTGATCTGTCCGCAGGCAGCGGGGTCGGTTTGCTCGGCGGCATCGCGAGTGTGCTGGTGTTTCATTACCACCTGCCGGCACCGGCGGCACTGGGGGTGGGATTTCTCTGCGGGGTTTTGATCTGGATGGCCATGGGGGCCTTCATTGTGTGTGAGCGCATGCCTGCGTTCATTGTGACGCTGGGAGCGTTACTGATTTTCAAGGGGCTCTTCTGGCTGGTGATCGACAACGCTACCGTGCCGGTGGCGCCCGGTGGGCAGAGCAATCTCTACTCCCTGCTCACCACCTATTACCTGCCAGTGCAGCTGGGCTGGCTGCTGGCGGCGGGGCTCGTGCTCGCGCTGATATTCACCACGCTGAGTGCGCGCAAACGCCGCCTCGAGTATGGGTTTGCGGTGGAGGACAGAGAGATGGCGTTCTTGCGCCTGTTCATCACCGCTCAGGCCATCGCACTGTTTGTGCTCGTCACGGGGCAGTTTCGCGGGATTCCAATGCCTTCGCTGATTCTCGGCGGGGTTACCTTGGTCGTGTATGCGGTGACGCAGCACACGGCGCTGGGACGGCATCTGTACGCCATCGGCGGCAGTGCGGAGGCGGCCTTGATTTCCGGGGTGCCGATGAAACGCAGCGTGATCGCCGCCTACAGCGGCATGGGGGCCATTGTGGCCCTCACGGGCTTCATGCAGACGGCCTATGCGGGCTCATCTACGACGACCGTGGGCGATTTGATGGAGCTCGATGCCGTGGCCGCCTGTGTGATCGGCGGTGTCAGCCTGCGCGGCGGGCGCGGCAATGTGTTGGGCGTACTGCTCGGCGCTCTCATCATCGCCTGCCTGCTCAACGGCATGACGCTGATGTCCGTGCCGCCGGAGCGGAAGTTTATTGCTCGTGGCGTGGTGCTGATTCTTGCGGTGTGGATGGACATGCGGCTCTCCCGGAGGCAATGACGAAATCAGAATGACGAATGACTGAATCTCTGCATTCGTCTTCTCTCAACATGTCCGCCGCCTCACAACTCCTCAAGCAGCACCTCCAGCAGCGCCAGATGCGCGGGAAGACGCACGTCGCGCTGCGTCCGGGGACGATGGACAGGCTGACGGGAGTCGTGCGCGCGCCTGCGGTGCGTGCTGCTCCCGAACCAGAGCCATCCCGAATTCTTTCTGCGACACCTTCGCCTGCGGCAGCTCCTGTCGCGCGCATTCTCCGCGAGACTCCACCGCCGCCGGAAACGAAGAAGACGGAGCTGCTCGAAGTGGCAGGGGCGATGATCGAAGAAAAGCTCGCGGCATTGCGTGCGATGGCGGAAACGTGGGAGCCTGCGCTCTCCATGAGCAGCCTGCGCAAGACGATGGTCTTTGCCGTGGGGAGTCCGCTGGCATCGCTGATGTTTGTCGGTGAAGCACCAGGAGCGGAGGAAGAAAAGCTGGGCGAGCCGTTCGTGGGGCCGGCGGGGCAGAAACTTACCGCCATCATCAAGGCCATGGGGCTCGAACGCCGAAAGGTGTACATCAGCAACATCTGCAAATTTCGTCCTGCCATGGACAACCAGGGCAGCAGCAACCGCAAGCCCACCGCCGAGGAAATGCGCGCCTGCGTGCCCTTCGTCCTCACGGAGATTGATCTCATCAAGCCGCTGGTCATCGTGGCCCTGGGGGCCACGGCAGCGGAAGGACTCGGCATTCCGGGCACGGTCGGCGGCTTGCGCGGAAAGTTTCACAGCACCAGCGGTATTCCGACCATGGTCACCTACCATCCTTCCTACCTGCTGCGGGAAGAGCAAACGGGCGACGGCATTCGTGCCAAGCGCGCCGTGTGGGAGGACATGCTCAAGGTCATGGAAAAGCTGGGTCTGCCCATCAGTGAGAAGCAGCGCGGCTTTTTCAAAGCTAAGTAAACCTGGGGGCGCACGTTTGAAGGGTGCGTATGAAGTCGAAATCAATTTCTCGCCGCGACCTGTTCAAGCTCGGTACTGCAGGCGCCGCAATGCTGACGACTCACGCGGAACTGCAGGCGGCAGGGAAAAAGGCAGGCCCCGTGTGCGAAGAGGGCGGCTGCTGCATCACGCCTTCAGGAGATTTTTACAATGTGGAGCGTGGCAATCCGCTGCCCTACAAACTGCCCATCGAGAAGCAGCGCGAGATCGGCATGGTGCGCGAGACGTGGCAGCTTGAAGTCATCGCCGATCCGGCGAGCAACGCGAAGATCGAGCGGCCCATGCTGCGCAGCGATGGCACGGCGCTGACGTTTGAAAAGCTCATGGAGATCGCGAAGACGAAGGCAGTCAGTTATTTGAAGGTCATCACCTGCAACAACCTCTCCGATCCTCTGGGACATGGCCTGTGGGAAGGCGTGCCGCTGCGCGATGTGCTGTGGCAGTGCGGGCCGGTGGAAAACCTGCGCCATGTCTGGTATCACGGCCACCACAACGAGGACCCGAAGCAGATCTTCAAATGCTACCTGCCGATGAACCGCGTGTTTGAAGATCCGCCCGGCGAACTGCCGGTGATGCTCTGCTACAAGCTCAATGGCGAATTTCTCACCGGCGAGCGTGGCGGCCCGGTGCGCATGATCGTGCCGGAGGCTTACGGCTTCAAATCGGTGAAATGGCTGCAGCGCATCGGCTTCACGAATGCCCATCAGTCCGACGACACCTACGCGAACGGCAACAACGACATCAACTCGTGGCTCAAGACCTTCGCACGCTTTGGCGATCTGCCGGACAAGCTCAGCGCGAAGGATGAGCTGACCCTGCATGGCAATGCGCAGGTGGGAATCTCAGGACTCAAGCATGTGCAGTACTGGCTGCGAAATGTGAAGGAGCCGCTGCCTGCGAATGATCCGCACTTCACCCAGGCGCCGTGGCAGGAGGCGCAAATCGTACCGTTTGATGGCAATGGCATTGCAGGCTTTAAAGGCGCGCCGCTGCACCCTGTGCAGTTTGATCCCACGACGCGCAAGCCGCGCCAGTGGCCGCTGCGCCACACGCTGTGCCGCTGGACCGCCAAGTCGGTCAAGCTTGCGCCCGGGAAGTATGAGCTGCGCTGCCGGACAATTGATGACAATGGCAATGCGCAGCCGATGCCGCGACCCTTTCCCAAGTCCGGGAAGAACAACATTCAGAAAGCGCTGCTGGAAGTGGTGGCGTGAGGCCTCATTTTCAGTGTGACAACAAAGAGGGTGGTGCCCGGCCCGGATGATGCTCTATTTTGGCCGCATGTACTCATCCGCTGTTCCCTGGAAAGTCCTGTCGTCCAATGTCGGTGTCGGAATCCTCACCCCAGGCTGGACGCTGGATGTGGTTTATCCGGATATTGCGGAGCCGAGGAGTTTCATTTTGGATGTCGTGTTTGATTCACCCTTTTCGACCATCCCTGTGGTGCATCTCGGGCTGACAGGATTCGACATGGACCGGCGTGAAAGCTCGCGCATCACACTGAAAGCGGAGAAGGTCACGGAGACTGGTTTTCAGGCGGTCATCTCCACCTGGGATGCGTCGCGGGTTTTTTCCGTGGAGTTCAACTGGCTGGCCATCGGGGCCTGATCACGGCTTGCGAAAGCACCAGGAGCGGTAGGAAAGCTCGCCTGACTTCAACGCTTCATAGACACGCGCGCCCGGCAGTCCCGCGAAGTCGCGGCCCAGGGAGTGCAGAAACTTGGGCAGACGCTGGCAGATGAGCGCCTCGTTGCGTGCGGCGTTGATTTCCATGCCACGCAGCACTTCAGGGCGGATGTCGCGCGTCTGCACGATCTCGAGCGGTGCTTGGGCGATGGCCTGCTCCCACTCGGCCCACTGGTCGCGAAAGCGAAAGTCGGCGTAGAGGAAATGACCGCCTGTTTTCAGCACGCGAGCGACCTTGGCCAGGAAGCCGGGGAAATCCGGATAGCAGTGTGAGGCTTCGACATTGATCACCGCGTCAAACGTTTGCGGCGGGAAGGGGAGGGACTGCGCATCTCCCTGCATGAAACGAAGGCCAGGCACCTGATGACGCTTCTTGCAGAAGGCGATGCCGGTGGGATTGAGATCCAGACCTGTGTAGCTCGCGGGATGCAGCGTGCGCGTGAGCCAGGAGGCGCCGCCGCCATGGCCGCAGCTCACCTCCAGCACGTTCTTGCCCTGCAGATCCACCTGCGTGGCCACGTGGTGATAGAGCTGGATGCAGGCGCGGTTCGGTTCGTCAGCGGGGTCAAGCTTCAGGCCCACGGGCGGATCCGTTTCAAAGGCGTAGTTCAAAAACAGCACTTCTTCGCTGCGCAGCCGCCGTGTGAGGTAGGGATACCACAGCTGCCAGATGGCTTTGCGGACAGGGCCGATGGAGAAGAGGCGTTCGAGGAGGGACATGGCAGGGCAAAGCCTGCGAGATGATGGTGGCGGATGCAACTTGCCAGTTGGCATTCGTTGTGCGGGAATATCCCAGATGCCCGCGCGTCATATCTGGAACTGCATGCATTGTCCGCCATGAAAGACCGCTCCCACATTCCCTCCAGCGAGGTCACGCCTGAGGAGACCTTTCTCAATCGGCGCTTCTTCATGAAGTCGGCCATCTGGGCGGGCTCCACGCTGGCCACGGCGGGGCTGTATCGCACCTTCAGTCCGCGACCCGAGGTGGCGAACACGGGAGCTGCCATCGCTACGGTGGCGGAGCCTGAGCTGCAGACGGCTCTGGCGGCGGATGAGAAGGTGAACTCGTTCACCGACATCGCGGGCTACAACAACTATTACGAGTTCTCCACGGATAAGTCTGCCGTGGCGGCGAAGGCCAAAGACTTTGTCACTGATCCCTGGAGCGTGCAGGTGGGCGGGCTGGTGCAGAAGCCGCGCACGTTTGATCTCGCGGACCTGCTCAAGTTTGAATCCGTGGAGCGCATCTACCGTTTCCGCTGTGTGGAGGGATGGTCGATGGTCATTCCTTGGGTGGGATTTCCGCTGTCCAAATTATTGAATCAGGTGGAACCACTGAGCACGGCGACGCATGTGGCGTTTGAGACTTACTTCAATATCAAGCAGATGCCTGACTCTCGCTATGCCGGCATTGATCTGCCCTATTTGGAGGGCCTGCGGCTGGATGAGGCAATGCACCCGCTGACGCTGCTGGCCACGGGCCTCTATGGCAAAACGCTGCCCAATCAAAACGGGGCCCCGGTGCGGCTGGTGGTGCCGTGGAAGTATGGCTTCAAGAGCATCAAGTCGGTGGTGAAGATCACGCTGATGGACCGTGAGCCGCCCACCACCTGGAGTCTCGCGAATCCGGGGGAATACGGCTTCTACTCGAATGTGAACCCCAAGGTGGACCACCCGCGCTGGTCGCAGGCGCATGAGCGGCGCATCGGCGAGATGGGCTCGCGGCCCACGCTCATGTTCAACGGCTATGCGGAGCAGGTGGCGCATCTGTATCAAGGTATGGACCTCAGCGTGGATTTTTGACCTGTATGACCTTCAGCGCAGACACACGATTTCACCGGCAGCTCTTTGTCTTCAATGGCCTGCTGCCCGCCGTACTCATCCTGATCGACGGCTGGCGCAGCAGGCTGGGGGCGAATCCGGTGGAGTTCGTCACGCGCGCCACGGGCGTGCTGACGCTGGTCTTCCTCATGCTCACGCTGCTGGTGACGCCGTTGCGCAAGATCTATGGCTGGAACTGGCTGCTCAAGCAGCGCCGCCTGCTGGGCCTGTACGCGTTCTTTTATGGCTTTGCGCACCTGCTCACTTATCTGGCCTATGATCGTGACTGGCAGCTGGGAACTGTGGTGGGAGATGTTTATAAGCGGCCCTTCATCGCCATCGGCATGTTCAGCTTTTTGCTCATGGTGCCGCTGGCGGTCACCTCCACCAATGCGATGATCAAGAAGCTCGGCGGTCCGCGCTGGGCGCAGCTGCATCGACTCACCTATTACATCACCATCGGTGGTGTGCTGCACTACTGGATCATCGTGAAGTCGGATGTGACATATCCGTTCTTCTTCGCGGTGGTGCTGGCGCTGCTGCTGGGCTGGCGTGTGGTGGCGAGCATAAAAAAAGCGCGAGGTGCTGCACCCCGCGCTTCGTGAGATTAGGAAGCCCTGATTACTTCTTGGCAGGGGCGGCGTTCCAGACCTTGATGTCGTCAAACCAGCCGCTCTGGCCGGCGACGCCGAGTTCGATCTTGGACTTCGTCTCGTGGCCGATGCCGGCGGACTTGAGGAAGGCGACGGCTTTGCCATCGATGCTCACGCGCATTTCATCGCCCACGGTTTCCACCACGACGGTGTATTCCTTGTTCTGCTCCAGTTTCACGGGAAAGGTGGCGCTCTTGCCGGCCATGAGCTTGTTCACTTCGTCCTTCTTGGCGGGGTCCTTGCGGAGTTCCTTGATGATCAGATTTTGGCTGCCTTCGCGCTCATCCATGATGGTCACCTTGTCGAGGCGGATCTGGGCACGGCAGAGATGGCCGTAGTGGGCGGCGGTGTATTTGCGGTCGTCGAATTCCACATCCATCATGGTGCAGCCGTCGAAGCGCATTTTCACCTCGATCACGGTGTCCTTGGTGGGCACTTCCAGGCCATAGACGGCGGCATGCGCGGTGATGACGGATTTGCCGTCCTTGGAGGGCTGGTCCTTCACGCGCGTCTGCGTGCCTTTGAGCGCGTTGTTTTCAAAGACGAAGGTGTCCACCACGCGGTGCCAGCGCTTGTCGTGGTCGCTGCCGTTCATGTCATCGGAGAAGAGCAGTTCCTTCTTTTCAGCGATGGGCTTGGAGGGAATCTTGGGAAGGTCAGCGGCAAAGGAGGCGGCGCTGATGAGGAGGAAAGGCGCAAGGAGGGAGCGGATGTTCATGGGCGCAAGGTAACGAGTATATCTGGTGAGTTCATGCGCGGAAATTGGCGAACTTAAGTCAGTGCTTGAGTTTCATGCCAGTGAAGTGTTTGGTCATTATCTATGAGCAAACCTGCCTGCCCGATGTGCGAGATGAATGATGTCCTGGACCATGCCGACCGCTTTGAATGCATGACCTGCGGTCACGAATGGCCGAAAGAGGCTGCGCCAGACGAGCCGGATGCAGAGCGCGTGGTGAAAGACGCCTACGGCGCGGTGCTCGCGGATGGTGACATCGTGGCGATGATCAAGGACCTGAAGCTCAAGGGCTCCAATGACGTGCTCAAGGTGGGCACGAAATCCAAGCCCATCCGTCTGGTGGATGGCGATCACGAAATCTCCTGCAAAATGGACGGGATGGCGATCGGCCTGAAGGCCTGCTTTGTGAAGAAGGTCGTTGGTTAAGCCACGGGAGCAGCAGCCGCATTCAGCTTGGGATTGATCACATGGCGCCACCATGGGGGCAGCAGCACCATGGCGATGGCCCAAAAGTAGCCTACTGGAAGCTTGGGGGCCTCGGGCTCGGGGTCCAGCAGGTAGTAGGGCTTCACCGCGATGTGGTGGTAGGAATGGTGGCCGACGCGGTAGGTGATGTAGCTGGAGAAAAAGTGATAGGTGTCCCAGGAGTGCTCCGCGCCGGTCTTTTCATATTCACCGTCGGTCTTCTGGCGCATGAGGCCGTAGTGCTGGATGTAGTTGACCGACTCCAGAACGATGTGAGCACCGAGAATGTGAGCCAGATAGAACAGCGTTCCGTTCGGGCCTGAAACCAGATACAGGCCGATCAGGAGCGCCACCTGGCCCAGGGCGTAGATGAACATCTTGTTCTTCAGCAGGCCCTCACCATTGCAGCGGCGTGCCTCCATTTTCCAGCAGCGGATCATGCTGCCGGGAATGGTGCGGAAGATGTAG
>NZ_JBGANL010000063.1:0-27056 GCF_044222345.1 Prosthecobacter sp. | reverse complement strand
CTGGGTGTCCCGTGCTCTGAAAACAGCCCCCAATCCACCTTCGGCGATGGGAGCCAGCAGTTCATAGCGTTCGTTCATCAGGGAAGGGATGCTGACACTTTCAAGCTTTCACGCAATGAAACTTTAGCGCGTTTTCCCAGCTGTGCTAAAATCGCGCTTTCCACCATGCAGCTGCTCCGCGTTCAAGACCTCAAAATTCACTTCCCCGTGCGCGGGGGCTGGTTTGGCCGTACCTCGGATGTCATCAAGGCCGTGGACAAGGTCAGCTTCGAGGTGGAGGAAGGCAGCACCGTTGGTCTGGTGGGTGAGAGCGGCAGCGGCAAGTCCACCGTGGCACGTGCCCTGCTCAAGCTGACGCCGGTCACTTCCGGCAGCGTGAACTATCGCGGCATGGAAGTGCTGCCGATGACGGAGAACGAATTCCGCCCCTTGCGCAAAGAGATGCAGATGGTGTTTCAGGACCCCATCGGCTCGCTGAATCCGCGCATGACGGTCGAGTCCATTCTCGGCGAACCGCTGCAGATTCATTTCAAGGATCTCTCCCGGGATCAGCGTCGCGAGGTCTCCGCCGGGCTGCTCAAAAAAGTCGGGCTGCCTGAAGATGCGCTGCAGCGTTACCCGCATGAATTCAGCGGCGGTCAGCGCCAGCGCATCGGCATCGCACGCGCCCTGGCCGTGAAGCCGCGCTTCCTCATCTGTGACGAGCCCGTCAGCGCCCTCGATGTCAGCGTGCAGGCGCAGATTCTCAATCTCCTCAAGGACATCCAGGCGGAGCTTGATCTCACGCTGCTCTTCATCGCGCACGATCTCGCGGTCGTCCGCCACATGAGCGATCACATCGTCGTCATGCATCACGGCAAAATCGTGGAGCAGGGGGATGCGGACGAGATCTGCGAGAACCCGCGCCATGACTACACCCAGAAGCTGCTCGAAGCCGTGCCCGTGCTCATATAGCCGTGCTCGGAGCGCGCCCTTCATTTAAAAACTTTCTCTTCTGTTTCAATGACTCCTCTTTTCAAAAAGTTCATCGGCATGAACTGGCTGCTTGTTCTCAATGTGGCCGCTCTTTGTGCTTTTGGAGTGTATGCCATCTACAACGCGTCGGCCTTCAAAGAATCGACTGAATTTGCCCTCAAGTGGAAAGATCAGCTTCGAGCGATCATGATCGGCGTGCCGGTTTTTTTCGGTGCCTCATTGATTGATTACAAATGGGTGCGCTGGGCTTGCTGGCCGCTTTATCTGGCGGGTATTGGCGGCCTGATAGCTGTTCTTCTGTTTGGCGTGGAGCGCGGCGGTAACAAGGCCTGGCTTATCATTGGAGGTCAGTCTGTGCAGCCTTCCCAGTTTGCCATCATGTCCGGCATCCTGGTGCTGGGCGTGGTCTTTGGCGAACTCCCTCGATTGCTGCCAGTTTTCAGACGCCCATGGCTACGCATTCTGATTGCCGGAATGGTCGCCGGGATTCCGGCGGTGATGGTCATCAAGGAAGACTTGGGCTCCGGTCTCGTCTGGGGGCCCGTGTTCCTGTCGATGATGCTCGTCGGCAGCATCCCGTTTCGCTATATGATCACCATGCTGCTCGGTGTTGTTAGTGTGGTGCCTTTGGTGTACGTCTTTGCACTCAAGCCCTACCAGCAGGCACGCATCAGCTCCACTTGGTACATGATGACCAACCAGATGGATAAAGTAGATCTGCAAAACGAGGCATGGGTGGCCAAATATTTGCTGATTGGTGTATCAACTGCCGGTTTGGAGGGGAAGGGGCCTGAGTCCAAGAAAGTGCCCGATCAAGCGTCCATCCATCGTACATTTTTGCCACATGAGACGATAAGCGATTTCATTTTTTCCGTGGTGGCCGAAGAGTTTGGTTTTCGCGGAGCTGTTCTCCTATTGTCTGGCATGTTGCTTTTGTTGCTGCAATGTGTGTTTGTGGCCTTTTTCTCACGAGACCAGCTCGGGCGGCTCATTGTCGTGGGCGTGGTGGCCATGTTCTTTGTACACACTTTCCAAAATGCCGGGATGAATCTCGTCATGCTGCCCGTCATCGGGCTGCCCATGCCCTTCATCAGCCACGGGGGTACCTTTGTGATCGTCTGTCTCTTCCTCATGGGAATGGTCCAGAGCGTCTGGGTTCACCGCAACATCTCCGCCGTGAAGAAGAAGCGCTCCGTGAATGGCCCGCGCCGTGATGATGACGACGATGATGAGTAGTGGAGGAACGCGGCAGTGATGGTCCGCCGCTGCAACGTTCATGGGCAAGACCGGGCGCAGGCCTTTCATTTCCTGTTTCCACTCCTAGAGGCTTAAAAATGGAAACGAGGGTGCAGTGCCCCGTAGGATGGCTGTGGCGCAAGCTCGGCCGTCCACAAGCGTACGGCAAACAGTGTGGCGTACGGACGTCCTCGTAGTCGGGTGGTTTGGCGGAGGTGGCGATGGGGCATGGCATACCCTCGACGCCAAACACACCCAACCTACGGCCGGAGCACTGCGTCACGCCTGCTTTCCTCGTTTACCGTTTCCATCCTAGAGGAGACAAAAATGGAAACGAGGCGCTGTGAGGCCTGCGCGAACGCAGACCGTGATCGGCGTTACACGATCTCCCAGCCTTTGCGGTAGTCGCGGCGCACCATCTTGTCCGCAGCAGCGCTGTTTGGAATCTTAAGCGCAGGCGCATCCCAGATGAGGTTTTCATTCGGGAAAGCGCTCGCAAGGCAGCCGAGAAGAACCGCTTCCGTCAGCGGCCCGGCGTAATCGAAATTCGCGGAAGGCTTCTTGTCGCCCTTCAGGCAGCAGTCGATGAAGTCTGCCCAGTGGTCACGGGGCTCCAGCTTGGGATAGGCGCCGAATTTGGCAAACTTCTCGCGTGGATACAGCAGCGGCGTGGAGCCGTGCGGGGAGAGCAGCACGCCTTCGGTGCCCAGGTAAATGGTGCCCTGGCCGGGGAATTTGGCCACATCCCCCACCAAGGCCATGACTTCCGCCGGTGGACGCGCATCGCCATCGGTCCAGGTGACCTTCACGGTGTCGCCAGCGGTGTACTTCGTGCCTTTGAATGTGTATTCCACCACGGCATTGATGGCCCAGTTGTCCTTGTTGGGCACAGGGCCGCTGGACTTCACGGAGATCGGAGCGGCGAGATCCAGCGAGCGGAACCAGCCGCTGAACATGTGGCAGCCCATGTCTCCGAGCGTGCCGGTGCCGAAGTCGCGGCGTTTGCGCCAGTTGCTGGGATGATCGTAGCCCTTGATGTAGCTGCGTTCGCTTGCCACACCGAGCCACTTGTCCCAGTCGAAGCCCTCAGGGATCGGATCGCTCTTCATCGGGCGCACTTCGAGGTCGCCCCACTTCTTGTTGGAGAAGGTGTGGGCTTCCTTCACCTTGCCGATGGCTCCCATTTGAATCAGCGCCACTGCATGGCGTTCCGTGAACGCCGAGGAAATCTGGATGCCCATCTGCGACATCACGCCTTTTTCGCGTGCGCGCTCCACCATCTGGCGGCACTCCCACAGATTGTGCGCCAGGGGCTTCTGGCCATAGATGTGCTTGCCCTTGGCGATGGCGGCCAGGCCGATGCTGCCGTGCATGTGGTCAGGCGTGGAGACGTTCACGCTGTCGATCTTGTCGGTCTCTTTTTCGAGGAGTTCGCGCCAGTCTTGATACACCCTTATGTTGGGCCATTTTTCCTGGGCCTTGGCAAAGTTGCGGGTGTCCACATCGCACACTGCGGTCAGTTCCCACATGGGATGGTTGGACATCGCGCTCATGTCCGCCATGCTCATGCCCGAGGCGCCGAAGGCCGCATGGCGCAGCTTGCCGTTCGGAGAAGCGGCCCGCAAGCCGGTGGTGACCCAGGGGGCGGCGAACAGCGTGGCGGCGGACTGGCGGATGAAATGGCGGCGTGATTGCATGTGGAATGAATAGGTGGAGCGCGAAAATACGTTGCGCGGCCTGCCCATCTTCCGTTTCTCTTTGCCAAGTTATGAACGCCCTCTCCGACCGCCTGCAAGCCATCCGTGACCGCATCACCGCCTCCGCGCAGCGCTGCGGGCGCGATCCCGCCTCGGTTGAACTGCTCGCCGTTTCCAAAACCTTCCCCGTGGAGGCCATTCGCGAAGCCGTGGATGCCGGCCAGCTTCTCTTTGGTGAAAACAAGGTGCAGGAAATCCTCGCCAAAGCCCCGCAGCTTCCCGCAAGCCTGCACTGGCATCTCATCGGCCATCTCCAGTCCAACAAGGTGCGCAAAGTCCTCCCGCATGTGAAGGCCATCCACAGCATCGGCTCGCTCGATCTCGCACGGGATGTGGACCGCATCGCCGCAGAGCTCGGCCTCTTCCCCCAGGTTTACCTTGAGGTCAATCTGGCCGCCGAGAGCAGCAAGCACGGCTTCAGCGCCGAGCAGCTCCGCGCCAGCCTCGAAGCTCTCTATGCGCTCAAGCGCCTCGAAATTCAGGGCCTCATGTGCATTCCCCCCTTCGATGACGATGCGGAAAAAAGCCGTCCCTATTTTGTGCAGTTGCGTACCTTGCGGGATGAACTCCAACAACGCGGCGGCGCACTGCTCCCACGTCTCAGCATGGGCATGAGCCATGATTTCGACATCGCCATCGAGGAAGGCGCGACCATCGTCCGCGTCGGCAGCGCCATTTTTGGCGCACGCACCTACCAGACTGCGGCATGAGCCAGCGTGCGGACAAATGGCTGCATCACGTGCGCGTGTTCAAGACGCGCACTCTGGCCACGCAGGCCTGTGCCCGTGGCAATGTGACCATCGATGGCCAGCCGGTGAAAGCCTCACGCGATCTCAAGCCCACCGACGTTCTCGAAGTGGTGCGCGGAGACTTGCGTCTGCGCCTCCGCGTCATCGCCTTTTCACCCCAGCGCCTCGGGCCGCCAAGGGTGGCAGAGTTTTGCGAAAACCTCACCCCTCTGGAATGGATCCAGCGCGCCAGCGAACTGCGCCGCGAGCGCGAACTCATCCAGCCCCGCGCGCATGAAATGGTGGCGAAGCCGGACAAAAAACAACTGCGCGATCTGAGGAAGTTCTGGGAGGAGCAACAGGCTGGGGAGGGGTGATGGCGCCTCACGTGGAAGGAGGGCGAACGCCCTTGGGGGGGGGCTGGGTGCTCGCGTGTCAACTTTGGCAGCACAGCACCTTCGTTTCCATTTTTGTGTCCTCTACGATGGAAACGGAAAACGAGGAAAACGGGGGGCTCCACTCACTCCGCCTTCGCCTTGCCTTTGCCCTTCTTGCCCTTGCCGGGTTTATTCGACTTGGTATCCAAAGTGAATGGCGGATTCTCAAACGGTACGGGATCCATCGTCACGCGCGGATCTCCCACGGCCTTGAGTTTCTCCTGCAGCTCGGCCGCCATCTTTGCCTTCACGTCCGCATAGGCAGCTTCCTTGGCCACGTTGATCGTGGAGTCGGGGTCTTTGTTCAGGTCGTACAGCTCCTCTTCGGGGCGCTTGGCAAAGGCGTAGTCAAAGTACCACTGGTATTGCGAGTCCTTGCGATGCTCGATGAGCCAGGCCTTGGCGGGAGAGGAATCCATGTCAGGAAAGGCGGCATAGGTGTCATTTTCCAGCGCGTCCTGTGAGGGGGTAAAGCTGTCGGTCAGCGATTTGTAGTCGCCCATGGGCATGCGTTCAGGCTTGAAGTTGTGGATGTAAAGGAAGCCGTCCTTGCGCAGTGCACGCTGGGGGTAGGGCAGGTTGCCTTCGCGCGCGATGCTCACATGCCTCTCACGCCCGGTGATGACGTAGTCGCGTTCCTTTTCGATCAGGCCGGATTTGCCGGACTTCATCAAACTCACGAGGCTTTTGCCATTCACCCCTTCAGGGATCTTGGCACCGCCGATCTCCATGAACGTGGGCGCGAGATCCATGAGATTCACGAAGTCCTCGATGTAGCGTCCGCCGGGCTGACCCGGCCAGCGGATCGCGAGGGTCACATTCACGCCAAAGTCATAGAGGTTGCACTTGCCGCCGGGGAAGCCGGGGGCGCCATGGTCGCCGCTGATAACAATGACCGTGTTGTCGTACTCGCCCGCCTCTTCCAGCCGCTTGAGGATCACGCCCACCTGGGCATCGAAGGCCTGGATCTCACCCAGGTAGCTGCCGAAATCTTCGCGGAATTCAGGCACATCGGGCAGGTGCTTGGGCAGCTTGCCCTTCAGCTCGTCCGGATTGATGCCCCACTGCGCCTGTCCGCTGCCTTTGACCCATTTGCGATGCACATTGGTGGGGCCATGCCAGAATGCGAAGGGGGTGCCTTTGGGACGGGCGGCCAGGAAGCTGTCGAAATTGCCCCGCACCTCGTCATAGATCTGCTGCTTGGCTGCTTCCACGGCCACGCCCTCTTTCATGAGCTTGTCCACGTTTTGCGAGAACTGGTTGCAGCGGCCCCCCGACTTCTGATACGCAAACTGCTGGCCGCCGTAGGGGGCGTCCGCAGGTTCGCCGGGACTCCAGACCTTGAAGGATTTGCCAATGTGGTAGCCCTGGTCCTTGAGCAGCAGCGGGTAGCTCGGGATCGCCGGGTCCCACACCGCGCCGTTCAGGATGGCGGCGCGTCCGCAGTTGAAGAAATAGCGGCCTGAGAGCAGGGAGCTCCGGCAGGGCGTGCAGCTTGGGGCGTTCACATAGGCCCGGCGAAACAGTGCGCCTTCACGGGCAATGCGGTCGATGTTCGGTGTTTTGACCACCTGGTTGGGCGAAGGAAATTTCTCATGCTCTGCGTAAATGCTTGCGTAGCGGCCCCAGTCATCGGCAAAGAGAAAGAGGATGTTCAGCGGCTTGTCAGCCGCAGTGGCGAGGGTGGTCAGGGCAAGGCAGCAAAGAAGAAAACGCATGGCGGCGTCATAACGAGGGATTGATGCGTAAACCTTCGCAAAAAAAAGCGTAAACAAGGCAGCGACACCGCTGCATTGCTCAAGAACCTACGTCACATGATGCACTCTCTGCTCGATACCACTCAAGTCATCCGCACCCTTGAAATGGAAGGAGTTCCGTATGAAGTCTGCGTGGAGGCGGTCGCCAGCCATGATCGCAGCTCAAACCAGCTCACGGTGCAGCTGCGCGCCTTCCTGCGTGCCGAAAAGCACGATCACATCGGTGAAGTCACCACGCCATCCTGGCTGCCCGCCGCCCATGCCGTGACCGAGCATGTCAGCGCTGAAGAAGCGCATGAGGTGGCAAACGATGTCCTCGCCAGCTGGCGGCAGAAAGTGGCCGGCTGCCTGCCGCAATAACCGGGGGACGAACCTGTGTCTTGATGGTTGCACTAAGATGGTTTCACCCCATGAGTAGGCGCGCATGAACCACTTTCGAATTCTCTGCCTCACGACCACGTTGACGTGTGCCTCCTGCAGCGTCGGGCCCAACTTCAAACTGCCGGAGGTGCTGATGCCCTCCAAGTGGAAGAACGGCGGTGCGGCGAGCACGGCGGATATCCCTGTGCCCGGTGAATGGTGGAAGCTGTTTGGCTCCACTGAATTGAACCAGCTGGAAGAACGCGCGATGGCGAACAATCAGGAGCTGCGCAGCGCCCTGGCACGCGTCGAAACAGCGCGCGCGCTCGTCGGCGTGCAGCAGGCGGACTGGTTCCCCCAGCTCAACATGAAGAATGGGATGGCGTATGAGCGCCTTTCGCAAAGCTCCTTCGGTGCGAACCTTCCCCCCGGTGTCTCCCTGCCCAAGACGCAGCGCCGCCGGTTTCAAAACCTGCTCGAACTGGGCTGGGAATTTGACCTCTGGGGCCGGGTGCGCCGCGGTGTGGAAAGCTCCAAGGCCTCCCAGTTTGCCGCCATGGAGACCCTCTCCGCCAGGCGTCTGACGCTCGCCGCGGAAGTGGCGCGCTTGTACTTCCTGACTCATTCACTGGATCGGCAGATGCAGGTTGTGATCGGCACGCAGACCTGGCGTGAAGAAGCGCTCAAGCTCCAGGAATCACGCTTCAAAGGCGGCCTGGCGAACGAAATGGACGTGGCCCGGGCCCGGACGGAACTGGAGCTTGCCCGCAATGACCTGGCCGCATTGGAGCGCCAGCGCGGCAATGCTGAAAACGCCCTCGCCGTCATCTGCGGGGAAATTCCCTCGAACTTCCACATCGCCAAGGCCAACAGCCTGCCAAAGCCGCCGAAAGTGCCGGGCGGACTGCCCTCCACACTCCTGCAGCGCCGTCCAGACATCCGTGCGGCTGAGCAGAAAATGCGCGAGGCCAATGCCCAGGTGGGAGTTTCCGCCGCCTCGTTCTACCCGGCGTTCAGCATCGTCGGCAGCGGTGGTCTGGAAAGTATCGGTGCCGCGCATTTCTACGATCAGCGCAGCCGCATTCTGACGATCGGGCCCAGCATGACCCTGCCTATCTTTCAGGGTGGAAAACTGCGGGCGAATTTGAAAGCCAGCAAGGCGGCCTACGAGGAGACTTTGGCCAACTACCGCCAGAGCATTCTGGTGGCCCTGCAGGAGGTCGAGGACAGCCTGATCGATGCGAGAGCCTACGCCAAGCAGGGGCAGGCACTGGATGCAGCCATCGCCGCCGCGCAGGAGACGCAGCGTCTGGCCGAACTGCGCTACCAGAAAGGTCTCGCCAGCTACTTTGAAGTCGTGGATGCCAACCGCACCGTGCTGAATGCCAAGCTGCTCGACGCCCAGGTGGAAGGCCAGCGCCTCATGGCTGCCGTGGCCATGCTGAAGGCGCTCGGCGGCGGCTGGCAGTGATGCTGGCAGCCTATTTTAGCTGCACCCACACAGGTGAAGACCAGGCCATGTTGCCATCCTTTTGTTCGACTCGCAGGTAGTAGCGGTTCTCGCCGGCGATCGGTGCTTCATCGGTGAAGGCCTGCTCAAAGCTTTTCGCCTTGGGCTCCCACTGCTGATAGTTCTGCTCATTGCGCACGAGGGTGACCCGCGAGATCTCGGCGGTGCCGTCGATGCTGAACTTCAGCACCGGTTTGCCGCTGAGCGCGATCTCAGTGCCCAGCAGGTGGTCGTTGCAGGAGAACTCCACGAAAATCTTGTCCGTGGCGGCGATGGTGCGGCGGGCGTTGATTCCCTCCAGAATGCCTTCGCGTGTGAAGTCCTTCACATACACACCGCCGTAGCTGGTGTGCGTGGAGATGTGGTCGCTGTCCGCCCAAACGCCGAGCTTGTGGCCCAGCTCCAGCGCGTGCTGATAGACGCCGTTGTTCTTCACGGTGAAGCTGCGGATGGGCTCGCCCACGACAGGGGTGCCGATGACGTCGGAGGCGTGATTGTAGGGCTGCCCCTCGCGCATGCCCACGGTGGGCTGCGGCACATTGAGCCCCTCGTAGCTGACGCGCGCGCCCTGGTAAATCTCGATCACGTTTTCGATGCGGTGGTCCACCGGCGGGATCTGGTCCCAGTCCGTGCCCATGCCCGTGGCTCCCGTATGGCTGATGGCGGTGACCGGTTTGCCATAGCGCGCCAGCACGTCCCACAGCTCGGTGGGGTGCAGTTCGGGGGTGCCCTCGGTTTTCACTGGGAACTCCTTCTGCCAGGGGGATTCGAGGTAGTTCTTGCGCTGGATGTACACGATGGGCCCACCGCGCTGCGCAAAGATGACATTGCGATGGCCCAGCGGCCATTTTTGCTCGCGCTCGTAGGCGTACATGCTCATGAAGAAACCGGGCGCGTAAAAGACCTCCGTCATCTTCTGGTTCAGCCACCACTCATAGGGGTGGTAGATCTTGGCGATGTCGGTGTGGTCGCTGAGGCCGAGGGTGTCGAGCTTGCCCATGTCCCAGGCGTAGCGGTACTGCTCCAACACGCAGCCGTCATTGGCGGTGACGCAGTTCGAGATGTCCGTGTGCCGGTGATAGTCGCCCCAGTAGAGTTTGTACGTCACGCCCTTGTGGGTCCAGGTGTGGCGCTCGCTGAGATCACGCTCGGGCGTGGTGGCATTGATATAGGCGGCAAAGGGCTCACGCGGTTTCACCGCGGGCGCAGTCATGAGCGGCAGCTCGGCGGAGGTATCGATCTTGGCCAGATGCACGCCCGTCGTCAGCTGCAGCTTCGAGGTCCGCAGGTCACTGGACCACGTCATCCACAGGCTGCCATCTTTTCCGAGAGCATGCGTGGTCTGGCGGTCCTGGGTATAGACGCTGTCGGGGATGAGCACGGGCTGTGTCCATTGCTTGGTGGCGGCGTCATAGCGTGTCAGCGCGATCTGCCAGCAGAAGTTCTTGAAGTAGCGCACGGTCAGCCACGGGCGGCCTGCGGCATCCAGCATGAGGTGCGGCAGATTCACTGCACCGATCTCATTCGGTGCGGGTTTGCCCTTGGCTTTCGCCTGGGCTGCTTGCGCTTTCGCACGCTGCTCCGCCTTGGCTTTGGCCTTCGGGTTGTTGGCGCGCGGCGCATTGGCTCCGGCGGGGGCTTTGGGCGCGGGCAGGGCTTTCAGCAGTTCATCGGGTCCGGGCTGTTCTTCCACCTTGCCGCTGGCGAGATCCCAATACGCGATGACGAGATCGCGCCGACCATTCAGACCCACCTGTCCGCCATGCGCGCGCATGTCCAGGCCCCACTGCTCATTGCCGCGCTCGCAGGCCAGCCAGATGCCTTTTCCATCCTGTGCGGTGACGGCGTTCACGCGGCCCTCATAGCGGCTGGTGGCAATGAGCTGCTTCGTTTCTCCCACCTTCAAATCGGCGCCCACATGCGTGGAGTAGATGTTGAACTCATTCCCGCGTGAGGAGTCGTGGCAGATCCACGCGCCGCCTTTGGGATCGAATGCGATGCAGGGCTCCCACTCGCCGCTGGGCTGCTTGGTCACCTGGATCTCCTCTGACCATGCGCCTTTCTGCATCTCATAGACGCGGCAGTAGATGTCTCCCAGCGTGCCGCGCATGCTCTGCCATACCACCCAGACATTGCCGGTGGTGTCGGTGGCGGCTTTGGCAAAGGCGTTGCCGCCATTTGCTGAGCTGGCCAGGGCGGTGATCTCTCCCTGCACTTTGCCTTCGTGGATGCGTGCCGCGCGCAGTTCCATCACATCCTTGGCATTCACCTGCGACCACACCACATGCAGCGTGCCGCCGCCATCGGCCGCCAGCGCAGGCTGGTGGATGATGCCCGGCTGGCCCACGGTCAAAACATCGCTCAATGCTCCATCGCTGAGCTTCGCCAGATGCAGGGTGTCTTGTTTGCCATCCCACTGGATGTAGGCCACATGCGGAGTCCCGCCTGCATCCACGCACAAGGAGGGGAAATCAGACTGGCGGCTTTCCTGCCGCAGCGCATGTGCTTGAGGCAGAAGGTTTTGCGCAAAAGCTGAAGCGGCAAAAAGCAGGGCGAGGCAGGCGGGGTGGAACATGGCGTGTAAACATTCTGTTTGCCGATTCCTTTCATGCGGCGAAGGAATTGAACCGGCTCAGCCAACCCCCACCTCCAGCCATGCAATTGCGCACCCTTCTAGCTTCCCTTCTGCTTTCCAGCCAGGTTCTCCATGCGGCCGATCATGACATCGTTATCTACGGCGGCACCTGTTCCGCCGTCATCGCTGCCGTGCAGGCGAAAAAGATGGGCAAGAGTGTCATTGTCGTCTCTCCGGACAAGCACCTCGGCGGATTGAGCAGCGGTGGCCTTGGTTTCACCGACACCGGCAACAAGGCGGTGATCGGCGGTCTCTCCCGCGACTTTTACCACCGCGTGTGGAAGCACTACGACAAGGACTCCGCCTGGGTGCAGCAGAAGAAATCCGAATACGGCGGCAAGGGCCAGGGCACGCCCGCCGTGGATGGCGAGAACCGCACGATGTGGATCTTTGAGCCGCATGTGGCGGAGCAGATCTTCGAAGATTACGTCAAGGAATTCAGTCTCGAAGTCGTGCGCGACGAGTGGCTGGACCGCGCCAAAGGCGTGAAGAAAGACGGCGATAAAATCACCGCCATCACCACCCTGAGCGGCAAGACCTACGCGGGAAAAATGTTCATCGACGCGACCTACGAAGGCGACCTGATGGCAGCCGCTGGTGTGGACTACCACGTGGGCCGTGAGGCCACTTCCGTGTATGACGAGAAGTGGAATGGCATTCAGGTCGGCGTGCTGCATCACCGCCACCACTTTGGCGCGGTCAAGGAGCCGATCAGCGCCTACAAGATCCCCGGAGATCCCAAAAGCGGCGTACTGCCCCGCGTGAGCGCCGAGCCTCCGGGCGAATACGGTGCTGGCGACAAACGCGTGCAGGCCTACTGCTTCCGCTCCTGCTACACCAATGATCCCAGCAACCGCATCCCTTTTCCCAAGCCGGAGGGCTATGATGCCGGTCAATACGAAATCCTGCTGCGTGTGCTGAACGCAGGCTGGGGCGAGTTCTTTGAGAAGTTCGACCCCATCCCCAACCACAAGACCGACACCAACAATCACGGCCCCTTTAGCTTCGACAACATCGGCTACAACTATGACTACCCCGAGGCCAGCTACGAGCGCCGCCGCGAGATCATCGCCGAGCATCGCCAGTACCAGCAGGGCTTGCTGTGGTTCGTGGCCAACGACCCCCGCGTGCCCAAGAAGGTGCAGGCAGAACTGCAGACCTGGGGCCTGCCCAAGGATGAATTCACCGACAACGGCAACTGGAGCCATCAGCTCTACATCCGCGAAGCCCGCCGCATGATTGGCGCGTATGTGATGACCGAAAACGAACTGCTGAAAAAGCGCCCCACTCCGGACAGCGTCGGCATGGGCAGCTACGGCATCGACTCCCACAACATCCAGCGCTACATCACGCCTGAGGGCAATGTGCAGAATGAAGGTGACATCGGCGTCAGCACCAAGGGGCCGTATGAGATCGCCTACGGTTCGCTGGTTCCCAAGAAAGGGCAGGGGAGCAATCTCCTTGTCCCCGTGGCCATGTCCGCCAGCCATATCGCCTACGGCAGCATCCGCATGGAGCCCGTGTTCATGATCCTCGGTCAGAGTGCGGCCACCGCAGCGGCGCTGGCCATGGATGCGGGCATCCCGGTGCAGAACGTCCCGTATGAAAAGCTCAAGACCCAGATCCTCAAAGACGGCCAGATCCTGCATTTTGACGGCCCCACCACCCTGCGCGGCATTGATCCCAAATCCCTCAAAGGCATCGTCATGGATGACACCGCTGCCAAGGTGACTGGCGTTTGGACAGAAAGCGGCGCAGCCAAGTCCTTCCTCGGCGACGGCTACAGCCACGACGGCAACACCAAGGACGGCAAAAGCAGCCTGCGCTTTGAGCCCAAGCTCACCAAGCCCGGCAAATACCGCCTCATGCTCGCCGCCCCGCCCAACAGCAACCGCGCCAGCAACGCCCCCGTGGAGGTGCAGTACGCCGGCGGCGTGAAGAAGCTCAAAGTGGACCTCAAGTCCCCCAAGGCCGCTGAAGGCGTGCACTGGATCGACCTCGGCGAATACGAATGCGGCAACGACACCGCGATCACCATCTCCAACGAAGGCACCGACGGCTATGTTGTCGTCGATGGCGCCCGCTGGCTACCGGTGGAGGACTGAGATATGAGCAAGGATGCGCTGCTGCCTCGCTACCGTCTTGTACTGGGTCTGTTCATCATCGGCCTGATTCTCAGCGGTCTCACCGCCTTCCCTCTGCTGCATGAACTGCGGCTGATGGCCTCCTGGCTTGGCATGGAAAACCATGCCGCCTACGTCCAGCATGCAGGTCTGAAATTCTGGATCGGCTATGTCTGGCATGGGCTGGAAGTCACGCAGGCGCAGTTCCCGTTTGTCGCCTACGGCACGGACTGGCTGGCCTTCGGGCATCTCATGATCGCGGTGTTTTTCATCGCCGGGCCTTGGCGTGATCCCGTTGCCAATGCCTGGGTGCTGAAGGTGGGCCTCTTTGCCTGCGCGGCTATTTTCCCCCTGGCGCTGATCTGCGGGGAGATTCGCGGCATCCCTCTCTCCTGGCGGCTGGTGGACTGTTCTTTTGGCCTTTTCGGGGCGCTGCCGCTGCTTTACTGCCTGCGTCTGGTGCGGCGGATGCGCCAAGGAACTTCAGTCTGTCCGTAATTTTCCGTCTCGATTGGCCGTATGCCTACCGACCCCTCCACCCTCGTCATGTCCACTCTTCGCCATTTGCTCCTCCTCTCCGCACTCTGCGCCACCAGTGCTTTTGCGGCGTACCCCACTTTTACCACCACCAAGCCCAATGGCGCACAACGTGGCACCGAGGTGAAGCTGACCGTCACCGGCACGCAGTTGGACGATTTTGAGAGCATGATCTTTTTCTCCCCGGGCTTCACTCAGAAGAGCGTGGACAAGGTGGAGAAGAACAAGGTCGAGCTCACCATCGGCATCGCCCCGGATGTGTCGCCCGGCAATCACCTCATGCGCATCCGCACCAAGTCCGGCATGTCGCATGCCCGCCAGTTCTTCGTGGGCATCTTCCCCAATGTGGATGAGAAGGAGCCCAACAGCGATTTCGACACCCCGCAGGTCGTTCAGTTGAACCAGACCATCGAAGGCGTCGTGCAAAACGAGGACGTGGACAACTACCGCGTCAGCCTCAAAAAAGGCCAGCGCCTCTCAGTCGAGGTGGACGGCCTCCGCCTCGGCTACACCGTCTTTGACCCCTTCCTGGCCATCATCGACAAGGACCGCTTCGAAAAGGTCATCTCCGACGACACCATCCTGCACCGTCAGGACGGCTACTGCTCCTATGTGGCGGAAGAGGACGGCGACTACACCGTCATGATCCGCGAATCCTCCTACCGGGGTGGCGGCAATTCGTATTACCGCCTTCACATCGGCAGCTTCCGCCGCCCTGATGTCGTGTATCCTGCCGGTGGCAAGATCGGCTCCAAGACCAAGGTGCGCTTCATTGAGCGCGACAGCTCCTTTGACGAAGAAGTGCAGCTCCCAGCGGAAATCGACCCTGATTACATGCTGTTCTCCAAGTCCCAGGAGCCCGCTCCCTCCGGCAATCCCTTCCGCCTGGTCAATTATGACAACGTGCTGGAAGCCGAGCCCAACGACGAGCAGGCGAAGGCCACGGTCGCCCCAGGTTCCCCGATTGCCCTCAACGGCATCATCGAAAAACCCGGTGACATCGATTTCTTCAAAGTGCCGCTCAAGAAAGGCATGACGCTCGAAGTGCAGGCCTTTGCCCAGAGCTTGGGCTCCCCGCTGGACAGCGTGGTGAACATCTACAACGCCAAAGGCGGCTCCATCAGCGGCAACGATGATGGGGGTGGCCGCCGCCGTCTCGACAGCAAGTTCAAGGTCGCCATTCCTGCTGATGGCGACTACTTCGTGCGCGTGGCCGATCATCTGGAACGCGGCGGCCCCAACTACGTCTATCGCCTCGAACTCATCGCCGCAGAGCCTGAGGTCTTCTTTGCCTCGCCTCAGTATTCGGTGAACGACAACAACTATCGCCAGTTCATCGCCGTGCCCAAAGGCGGACGCTATGCCACGCTCGTCAACGTCAGCCGCAACAACGTTGGCGGCGACTTCAAGTTTGACGTCCAGAACATGCCCCAGGGCGTGAAACTGCTCACCGAAATGGCCCCGAAAGACCTCGGCAGCGTGCCGTTGCTTTTTGAAGCCACCGCAGACGCCCCCCTCGGTCATCAGGTGGTGCCCATCTCCCTGAGTGCCGTCGATCCGAACACCAAGACACGCGGCAAGCTGCGCCAGGAGTTCGACATCGTGCGCAATGGCAACGTCGTCTATTACACCCAGATCGAAGACCGTCTGCCTGTCGCCGTCGTGGAGGAGGCTCCCTATTCCCTGGAAATCGTCAAGCCCGCCGTGCCGCTGGTGAACAACGGCATTCTCGATCTCAAGGTCGTCTCCAAGCGCAAGGAAGGCTTCAAGGCCCCCATCCGCGTGCTCATGATCTGGAAGCCCAACGGTGTCAGCGCCCTCGGTGAGCAGACCATCCCGGAAGGCCAGAACGAGTGCGTCTTCCAGTTGGCTGCGAACGCAGGCACGCCTGCCGGCTCTTGGAATTTCACTGTCATGGGCGAGGCTGACGCTGGCAAGGGCCGCATCTACAATGCTTCTCCATTCACCGCAGTCGTCACCGCTCCCGCCTACATCACCGCGCCGGCCATCCCGCTCGTCGCTGTTGAGCAGGGCAAGGAAGCCGTCATGACCGCCAAGCTTGAGCATCTCCTGCCATTTGATGGCGAGGCAACGGCCCAGGTGCTCGGCGTGCCAGACACCATCCCGATCGAGCCCGCCAAGATCACCAAGGACACCAAGGAAGTCTCCTTCAAGGTGAAGACGAACGACAAGTCGCCCATCGGCAAGCAGGGCAATCTGTTTGTGCGCGTGGACGTTCCTGTGAAGGGCGCCAATACCACCACGATTCATCGCATCGCGCTGGGCTCCATCCTGCGCATCGACGCCCCTCGCAAGGTGGTCGCGCCACCCGCAGCCCCGGTCCTTGCGGCCAACAAGCCCAAGGAAGCCCCCAAGCCTGCTGCTCCGGCCGCCCCTAAAGTTCTCTCCCGCCTTGAGCAGCTCCGCATGGAAGCCGCAGGTGCTAAGAAGTAATACTTCAGGCCGTTGAAGACGGGGCTTGTGCCGCACCGGACACTAGGAGTCTGGGTGGTCGTGCAGAAAAGATGGACCATCTTGTTCCCTCAACCCACCGCAAGGGCTGGGGGATCTAGCATTTTGCGAGACTGATTTCCTAAATGCCCCCTCTCGCCGCGTTGCTCCAGGGCTGGTAGGGACGCGTTGCGCGCGTCCCTCTTTTCGGGTCTGTGGCACCCGCAGGCGCCCCAAAGAGGTGCGCCGTCCTTGCAGCCTTCTGCAGCGTGATGGCAAGGACGCTGCGGGAAGTGGAGCGCTGGATGAGATGCGTTGCGCAGGGGCCGCGAGACAGCGCTGGAAAGAAGTATTCCAGGGATGCGCGCAACGCGTCCCTACCAGTCATGAGGTTTCATGACCCTCCATGGGACATCGGGCATTTCCAGACCTTCTTGCCGGCAAATGAGTTTGGCGAATGGCTGCAATCGCCCCCCCCCGGCCACCGGTCAGCCATCACCGGATAGAAGCCCCCCTCATCTCACTTGGCATGCGGCAGGTCCCAGGCCTTCAGCCATTCCACCTTCGTGCGCTTGAATCCCTTCTTCAGCAGGCGCTCCTCCATGTCTCCCAGATGCGCGGCGCCATAGAAGATGGCGATGCGCTTCTTCCCGGCTGCGATCTCCTTGTCCATCACTCCCAGCGCGACCTTGTTGCGCTCGCCCACGAGCACGGTGCCGTCGCCGGTTTCCATGCCCGCCATGATGTCCTCCACGCTGTCAAACTCCTGCGCGATCATCCGCTTCAGCTCCGTGCTGCTGTCCTTCATCGTCAGAATCTTCATGCGCCTGCGCCGCCTTGAGGTAGAGCGAGAGGAAGCTCTCCTGCTTCTGGGTCTGCGTCTGGGTAAACTGGGACATGTCCATGTCCGCATGGACGAAATTCTTTGCCGTGTAGTCGATGCCTTCGAGCTGGCCGTGCAGCTTCAGCGTGTCACGCATCATCGTTTGCAACTGGCCCACCCACTGCATTTTCTCCGCTGCCTTCTTGGCCTCCGGCTTTCCCCGCTCCTCAAAGGACGGGCCGACGAGCTCATACAGCACCGCCTCATAGCCTTTGAACCGGACGTTCAGTGCATCGAAATACGCCTTGTCAGCGATGTGGATGGCTCCCACGAGATCCACCTTCACCTTCTGCGGCGACTCATAGCCCACCACCGCCGTTTGCAGGCTGTCGCTCTTCTCCTCCTCCACGAACCGGATGAAGTTCGTGGGCTCTTCCGCTGCCGTCAGCGTGGCAAAGGCCAGGGTGGCTTGCAGCAGCAGAAGAAGTCGTTTCATGGCCAGCCTCCTCGTTTCAGCCTTCCGTCTTGAAAATGCGTGCAAAGAAGGCCTTCATCTCCTCCCAGGAGGCCTTGTCGGCGGCTTCATTGTACGCCGCGCCTTTGCTGTTGTCATTGCCCGCAGCCTTTTGCGTGAAGGAATGTACCGCGCCCGGGTAGCTCACCAGTTTGTAGTCCACCTTGGCGTCCTTCATCTCCTGCTCAAACGCCGCGATGTCCGGGGCCTTCACAAAAGGGTCGTCCGCACCATGCAGCGCCAGCACCTTGCCCTTGATGTTTTTGCCGTCGGCAGGCGTCGGGGAGTCGAGCCCACCATGGAAGCTCACCACGCCCTTGATCAGCGCGCCGCTGCGGGCCAGTTCGATCACCCCGGTGCCGCCAAAGCAGTAGCCGATGGCGGCCACTTTGGAGAGGTCCGTCTGTGGGTCCTTGTCCAGCACTTCCAGGGCTGAAAGCATACGCGCGCGGTACAACTTGCGGTCGGTCTTGTACTTCCCGGCCTCCTGTCCTGCCGCCGGCGGCTGCGGGCGGATGCCTTTGCCATAAATGTCAGCGGCGAAAACGTTGTAGCCGAGCTCCGCCAGCATGCGGGCCCGCATCTTCTCGTTGTCACTCAGGCCGGTCCACTGGTGGATGATCAGCACGGAGGGCAGCTTGCCGGTCTTGGCGGTATCGACGACGTGCAGGCCTTCGCAGACCACGTCTCCAGATTTGTATTCGACGACAGTTTCCTTGATCTCAGCCTTCAGCAGGCTGGTAGAAAGGAGCAGGGAGGAGATGAAAAGCAGAGCGCGGTTGGTTTTCATGGTTTTGGGGCAGTGTACACAGAGGGATGCGAGTTTTCCAACTCGTTTCCCGGATGAACTCGAAAGATGTTTCTACTTGAGTTCTTGAATGCGGATGTTTTTCCACATCACTTCCTTGCCCACCGCTTCGGTCTTTTTGCCAATGCCGTGCACCTGCAGGGCGATGACACCCTCGGCGGTCATGTCATCGGTGAAGTCTGCCGCCAGGACACCGTTGATAAAAGTCTTGATGCTGCTACCACGACACTCGATGCGCGCCTGGTTCCACTCTCCCTGCTTGAAGGCCTTGCGGGCGGCCTCGTTGTTCTTCAGGTCAAAAAGCCAGCCCCGGCGTCCCTCGTCATACACACCGCCGGTATAGGCACGGTCGCTCGGGTCGATCTCAAACTGATAGCCATGCACACGATCCGCCGGGAATTTTTTCTTTTTCCCTGCGATCTCCACTTCCGTCTCCTGCGTGTAGTAGTTGCTGCGGAACTGAATCCCCGAGTTCATCGACGGATCGACCTTGAACTCCACCTCCAGGATGAAATTCCCGTACTTCTTCGCCGTGCAGAGAAATGAGTTCCCCGTGTTTGGCACCGTTTTGCCCACGATCGCGCCATTTTCCACCCGGTACTGCGCCGTGCCGCTGTGCTGCTCCCAGCCGGTGAGGGTTTGGCCGTCAAACAGCGGGACAAAGGCGTCCTCGGCATGAAGTGCGGCAGTAAGGGAGAAAACAGCGGCGAAGGAAAGCAGACGGTGGGTCATAGGGCGGTGGTAAACGTCGGCAGGCTGGCTGGTCTGGCGTGAAATTGCACAAAAGCGGCAGCGCCACGCAGGCTTTCCACTTGGGCTGGTTCACTCAGGCCACCGCATCCACCAGCGCAAGAATTTGTGTAAACACTCTGCCGCACTCCACCGTGAGGGCAGGGAAGTAGTCCATCTGGTCCAGACGTCGCGTGAGTGAGGCACGGTCAACGCGCCCCGACTTCAAAAGCAGGACGATCGCATTGATGTCCTTGATGCCACGATCCACTCCACCGCGACCCAGTCGCAGATTTAATCGCGAATTCGCCGTCGCAGCGATCTTCGTCACGCACATGTCCACGGGATCAAGCGCAAACACATCCTCAAAACCCGGCATCGCCACAAGACGGTCGCGCCAGCCGCTTGGAAAATTGTCTGCCAGCCGCAGGTCCACAAAGTCGCCGTAGTAACCGGTCATGAGATGGAACTCCTGATTGCGTCCCAGTTCATCGACAAGAAGCGCACGAAATTTTTCATCATCTGGATCGAGAAAGAAGTCGGCATCGAGTGTGGACTCTACCCCGATCATGTCTGGAGGTGCCGCTGGGAAGGAGGCAAACAACGACGAAGAGCCGAATACTAAAATGCGGCGACCGGCCACAATTTCCCGCACCCGCCCGATAAGATGATTCAGTGCGCCGATGTCCATTGGAACTGGGCACGTTCAGCCTTGGTCAGCACTCCGGGGAACGGCGCGAACTCCTTCAAGAAAACCGCTTCCGCCGACTGATCCCGCAGCAGCGCCAGCAGCTTCTGCATCCCGGTGGCGGAAGCCTTGGCTTCCAGGATAATGCCGCGCCACTGCTCCAGACGTTTGGCGGACGACTGGCTCACCAGCAGCCAGCGATCAATGTTGGCGAGGGGGATTTCTAGCAATGCCGGATCAGCCTCGATCTTATCCGCAGTAAATCGGAACACATCCACCATCACCTCATGCCCCGGGCGTTCGGTGCGTGAGTTGAACCAGGCATAAGATGTGGCGGCAGCCGCGCTCATGGGTGGAACCTGCCACAGCTCTTCTCTTTCGCCAAGTCTCAAGTGCAGGCGCTGTTTCAGGGGGGGAATGGCATCAAGAACCGTCACGCCCCGGTCACAAACCTTGTCCGGTTTTGGCTCGCACTGCGGGATGAACCCGCTAAAACATCGGCAGACTGCTCCAACCCAACCCATGAAGCGCTACTCCCTCGGCATCGACTACGGCACCAACTCCTGCCGCTCCCTTCTCATCGACCTCGACAACGGCGCCGAAGTCGGCTCCACCGTTTTCAATTACCCCAGCGGCGAGATGGGCATCCTGCTCGATCCCAAGGACCCCCACGTCGCCCGGCAGAACCCGCAGGATTATCTCGAAGGCCTCGAAGCCGTGGTGCGCGGCGCATTGCAGCAGGCACAGGCCAATGTCCCCGGCTTTGATCCCGCGCAGGTCATCGGCATCGGCATCGACACCACCGGCAGCACCCCCATTCCGGTGAACAAAGACGGCACGCCTTTGGGCCTGCTGCCTGAGTTTAAAAACAACCTCAACGCCATGGTCTGGCTCTGGAAAGACCACACCGGCTACGCCGAGGCCGCAGAGATCACCAAACTCGCGCACGAGATCCGCCCCAACATCATCGCCAAATGCGGCGGCATCTATTCCAGCGAATGGTGGTGGAGCAAAATCCTCCGCCTCCGCCGTGTGGATGCCCGCGTCTTCGAGGCCGCCTTCAGCTTCGTCGAGCACTGCGACTGGATTCCCGCCGTGCTCACCGGCAATACCGATCCCCTCACGCTCAAGCGCGGCGTCTGCAGCGCCGGGCACAAGGCCATGTTCAGCACCGAGTGGGGCGGCCTGCCGGACAAGGAATTCCTCGCCAAACTCGACCCCGCCCTCGCCGATCTGCGCGACCGCCTCTACTCCGAAGCCCACACCGCCGATGTCAAAGCAGGCAGCCTCTGCGCCGAATGGTCCCAGCGTCTCGGTCTCAAGGAAGGCATCGCCATCAGTGTCGGCGCGTTTGATGCCCATATGGGGGCCGTCGGCGCAGGAATCAAGGAAGGCACGCTGGTCAAAATCCTCGGCACCAGCACCTGCGATCTCATGATTGCTCCTACCAGCAAACCCCTCGCCGACATCCCCGGCGTCTGCGGCATTGTGAACGGCTCCGTGCTCCCCGGCTACTACGGCATCGAGGCCGGACAAAGCGCCGTGGGCGACATCTTCCTCTGGTTCGTCAATCACCTCGTCCCCGACAGCTACGGCACCACCGTCGGCGAAAAATTCGTGAACATGGAAAAGGCCATGCTGGGTAAAAAGCCCGGTTCCACCGGCCTCCTCGCGCTCGACTGGAACAACGGCAACCGCACCATCCTAGTCGATGTCCGACTCACCGGCCTCCTCCTTGGTCAGACCCTCCACACCGAAGCTCACGAGATCTACCGCGCCTACATCGAGGCCACCGCCTTCGGCGCGCTCACCATCATCAAGCGCGTCGAGGAATACGGCGTCAAAGTCGAGGAAGTCATCAATACCGGCGGCCTCTCCACCAAAAACGCCACCCTCATGCAATGCTACGCCGACATCATCGGCAAGCCCATGAAAGTTAGCCAGAGCGAGCAGACCTGCGCCCTCGGCGCCGCCATCTTCGGCGCCGCCGCCGCCGGGGCAGGGGACATCCACACCCTCCAGGCCCAGGTCACCGCCACCCGCGAAAAAGTCTACTACCCCATCCCCGAAAACCAGGCCGTTTACGCCGAACTCTACACCCTCTACCGCACCCTCCACGACGCCTTCGGCACCGGAGAGTGGAGCGGGAAGCTCAACCACGTCATGAAGCAGCTGCTGGATATTCGGGCGCGGCAGAGCTGAGTGCTGAGTGTAGTTATTTCCTAACCACATGCTTATCTCTGTAATCCTTGCTCAGGGCCGGCCGCTGACAACGACGGAATTGTTCGTTATAGGCAGCTTATTCTTATTGAGTGGGATGGCTTTGGCCTATGGGACTTGGTTTCATTGGAAATGGATGCAGAAACGTTTGGGATGGTTGTTGCGCTGGGGGAGGGGTGGCTGGTCTTTCCCGGCGAGTCGCGTTGGCATGACTTACAGTGGACTCACGGGAATCGTTCTTGGCGTCTTGATGATCGGCGGTGGAATGAAATGGAAACCTCCCGTGGATCGTGATTACTTTTTTGTTGGCACGGTGTTTTGGCTGATCCTTGGCGTCTGCATTGCACTGAGAGACTACTCCCTGCATCGGAACAGCAAGGATGAGTGATGCTTCGAGTCTCAATGAGCGCATTGAATTGCAAGCAGCAGTTCCTGTCTCGCGTCATTCTCGCAAGCTCCCACCTCTCCCCGCCGTTTGCCTTCCCTGCATGATCTCCCTTCGCACGCTTTCTCTGCTCCTCGCTCTCACCCCTTCGCTCCTGCCTGCCGAAGACTGGCCGCAGTGGCGTGGTCCCCGTCTCGATGGCACCTCCAAAGACACCGGCTTCCCCATCTCCGCAGACGGCAGCGTCACATGGAAAGTCGAACTCCCCGGCAGTGGTCATGCCTCGCCCATCGTCTGGCAGGATCGCATCTTCGCCGTCGCGGCCATCGCTGAGAAAGAGGAGCGCGTATTGATCTGCCTCGATCGCGCATCAGGAAAGCAGCTCTGGCAGTCCACCATCCTCAAAGCCCCTATCGAGAGCATCCACAAGCTCAACAGCCAGGCCTCAAGCACCCCCGCCACCGATGGCGAGCGCGTCTTCACCGCCTTCCTCGACAACACCGAAACCGACGCCACACGCGCCGCCAATGCCGGTCGTGTCATCGGCAAAGGCGAAGTCCCCAAAGGCACCGTCGTCATTTCGGCGCATGATTTCAGCGGCAAACAAATCTGGCAGGTGCGTCCCGGCCTCTTCTCCAGCAAGCACGGCTTCTGCTCCAGCCCCATCCTTTTTGAAGACAAGATCATCGTCAACTGCGACCACGACGGCGACGGCTACATCGTCGCCCTCGCACGCACCGACGGCAAAGAGCTCTGGCGCATCGCCCGCCCCAACAACACCCGCAGCTACTGCGTGCCGCTCATTCGCGACATCGGCGGCCGCACGCAGATGGTCCTTTCCGGCACGATGTGCGTCACCAGCTACGATCCACGCACCGGCAAACTGCTCTGGATCATCGACGGCCCCACCGAGCAGTTCGTCGCCTCCATCGTTTACAGCGAGCAGTCCGGCCTCCTCTACATGACCGGCGGCTTTCCCGAGCACCACCTCCTCGCCATCAAGCCCGACGGCACCGGCAACGTGACCAACACCCACATCGTCTGGCGCACCAACAAAGGCGTCTCCTACGTCCCGTCCCCCATCATCGAAGGCAGCCACCTGCTTAATGTCTCCGACTCCGGCGTCGCCCACTGCTTCGATGCCAAGTCCGGCGAGATCCAATGGGAGGAGCGCATGCGCGAGCACCACGCCTCCCTCACCAGCGCCGAAGGCCACGTCTTCTTCATCAACGACTTCGGCATCCTCCGCACCGTCCAGCCCGACAAAACCTACAAGCTCCTCGCCGAAAGCGAACTCAAGGAAAAAGTCTTCGCCTCCCCCGCGCTCAGCGAAGGCCAGCTCTTCATCCGCACCGACAAAAGCCTCATTTGCCTCGGCAAACGCACCGCGAAGACGGCAGCGCGTTGAGCGCATGCACATCACCCATCTTTAGGTAGGGAGGCTTGTCCCAAGCCTCCGCCGAGCGTCTCCACGCTCTTTAATCTCAATAACCATTTTCTCTCTCATTCCCTCATGCTCCTCCGCCCTCTCTCCCTCCTGCTCGCCACATCCCTCACCGCCTTCGCTGCAGAGCCCATCCCGGAATTCCACGGCTCCATCGAGCGCCTCGATCCCGCTCTTGACGCCCTCATCGCACCCGACGCCAAAATCGAAGCCCTCGCCTCCGGCTTCAACTGGTCTGAAGGCCCTGTCTGGCGCGATGGTGGCCTCGTCTTCTCAGACGTCCCGGAGAACACCGTCTTCGGCTGGAAGGAAGGCGACACCGCCGCCAAAGTCGTTCTCAAACCCAGCGGCAGCCTCAGCGGCGACGGCCAGGGCTCCAACGGCCTCCAGGTCGATGCTCAGGGAAATCTCATCCTCTGCCAGCACGGCGAGCGCCGCATCGCACGCCTGGAGAAAGACGGCACCTTCACCTCCCTCGCCGACAAGTTCGAAGGCAAACGCTTCAACAGCCCCAACGACCTCGTCATCGCCAAAAGCGGCACCCTCTTCTTCACCGATCCACCCTATGGCCTCAAGAAAGGCGAAGCCCCGGAACTCCCGCAGCACGGCGTGTACTCCGTCACACCCGCGGGCAAAGTTTCGCTGCTGATCTCAGACATCCGTTTCCCCAACGGCATCGCCTTGAGCCCTGACCAGAAGACCCTCTACATCGCCGTGTCAGACCCCAAGGACACCCGCATCATGGCATACGATCTCCAGGACGATGGCAGCGCCAAAAACGGACGTGTCTTCTTCAATGCCCAGCCGCTCAAAAGCCCCGCACGCAAAGGCGGCTGCGATGGCATGAAGGTGGACTCAAACGGCAACATCTGGACCACCGGCCCCGGCGGTGTCCTCATCATCAGCAAAGACGGCAAACACCTCGGCACCATCCTCACCGGCCAGGCCACCGCCAACTGCGCCTTCGGCGGTGCCGACCGCAGCACCCTCTACATCACCGCAGACATGTTTCTGCTCCGCGTGAAGACGTTGGCTAAGGGGCTGTGAAAGTACACATGAGCTTTAGCTCGTCGCTGGGGCTTCACGAGCTAACGCCCGAAACCAGCTTCACCAGCGCCAGCGCATTCATCACCGCCTTCGGCACAAACGACCCCGGCTCCACATACTCAGGCAGCTTGCTGCCGTCCGCCGTGCGTTCAGAGCAGTGCGCATTGGCTCCATAAGGACCGAGACCATCCAGCGTCGGTGCGAGCTGCCAGAGGTGGTTCGCATCGCTCAAACCACCGCGCGGCACGGAGACCGCCGTGAGATTCATCATCGCAGCGGCTTCATGCCAGAGGTGGAAGAGAGCTTCCGACTCCACGCCACCAGGCCACGCAGCGGTGATGCCGATGCGTTCCGCCGTGAGTTTTGCGCCGTTGGCCGCCGTGCCGCTGAGCTTCGAAAAAAAATCATCCGCATGCTGCAATGCCGCAGGCTCCGTGGCCCGGCATTCCCACTCGGCCACGGCCTCATGCGGTACGCGATTCACCACGGTGCCACCCTGCACCATGCCGATGTTCACCGTTCGCTCAGCCTCCGCGTTTGTCAGCGCCGCGATGTCCGGCAGCACTCGCGCCAGTGCATCGATCGCATTGATGCCTTCGTGGTGCTTGCTGCCCGCATGCGCGGCCTTGCCTTCGGCGCTGAGCCTCCATGTGGTGCGTCCTTTGCGCGAGGTGACAATGTGCCAGCCGCGCTCATCCACCGGCCCGCCTTCAAACACCAGCACCGCACGGGCTTTCCCTCCGCAGCGTTCAGCGGTGGCACGGCCAAAATCATCACCAATGATTTCTTCAGCAGCATTCGCAGCCACGAGCCAGTGAGTGCGCTCGAAAACGTCGGGAGCCGCATCTTGCAGGCTTTGCAGGATCAGCCAGATCAAGGCGGTGCCGCCTTTATTGTCCACGGTGCCCGGTCCATAGATACGGCCTTCATCGGGGCGCTCATCCCACTTGAAATCATTCAGCCGTTCTTCTTCCGGTGGAAACACCGTGTCTGAATGCGTGACGAGTACGATCGGATCGCCACCCTCGCCGCGATGCCTGAGAAAGAGGTGATGCCCCGTGCCGGGCGTGACACAGGGCGCAAGTTCAGCCTCAAAACCCAGCGGTGCAAAAGCCGCCACCGTCAGCCGCGCCACTTCATCCACGCCTTCAGCATTGGCGGTGAAACTGTTGATGGCCACGAGACGGCGCAGGAAGTCGAGCGCGGCCGGGAGGTGGCGTTCAGCGGCAGATTGAAGAAGAGAAACATTCATCGCGGTACAGCGCCAATGCCGGGGCGGTTGGGCATGAGGAGGTTGCCAGTGGCATCGTACGTGATGCCCTCGAAGTCGTCATCGGCCACGTAGAAATGCCCGTCGAGGTCGATCCAGTCGGCCCACGGGGCCAGATGCGCAGCCGCCGTGGTGCCCAGGCTCGTTTCAATCATGCAGCCCAGGAGGATCTGCAGGCCCTGCTCTCTCGCCTTGCCGATCATGGCCACCGCTGCATCCAGGCTGCCGCTCTTGAGCAGCTTGATGTTCACTCCATCCACGAAATCCGCGAGCGCGATCACATCCTCCACCGTTTGCACGCTTTCATCCGCGAAGATAGGCGGCGGATTGCCCGGAAGCAGCGCCCGCAGTTCTTCCCAGCCATCGACCCCAAGGCGGTGGTGGATGGGCTGCTCGATCAGCGTCGGACTGTATTCTGCGACCTTCTCAATCATCAGCGGTGCTTCGGCCATGTCCCAGCCGCCGTTCACATCCAGCAGCAGTTTCGCATGCGGCGCAGCCATGCGCGCGACGGAGACGATGGCGATGTCCAGCCCCAGATCCCCGGAGCCCAGCTTGAGTTTCAGCACAGGGAATTGGGCGGCGATGTCGCGAACCTTGTCTGCAAAGACATCGAGATTCT
>NZ_JBGANL010000062.1:0-27199 GCF_044222345.1 Prosthecobacter sp. | reverse complement strand
ATGAACTGCGGCTTGCCCGGGGTGATGGGGAATGCGGCCAACATCATCTCCTTGTCGCTGTAGATGGCGGCCATGCGCTCCGTGGTGTCCACCACAATGGTGTGACTGCTGAGGGTCGCATCCGTTTTAAAGCCCTGCATGGGTTTAATATCCTCGATACGAAAGGATTTCACATTGGGCACCACGATGATGTCACCCGGCTTGAGCGCAGCCAGGTTCTTCTTGGGATTGATGACGGTCAGGAAGGACTCGTCCGTGTGGAAGCGCTCGGCGATGAGTTCCAGCATGCTGCGGTAGGCCATGAAGGGATAGACCGACGCCTTTTCGTAGTCTTCGGGCAGGTCGGCAGTCACGTAGCGGGTCAGGATGGGCTGGATCTTGAACGCAGCGAAGATGATAGGCACCTCGGCCTCCGCTGCCGCCTGAATGCGCGCCCAGTTGTAGAGATCCTTGTGCCCGTGAGCGAAATTGTAGTTCACCACCGCCTTGTAGGTGAACTCACCGATGGCACCATCCAGCTTGCCGGGGCCGAAAAGATTTTTGTCGAGGAAGATCTGGATGCGCAGAATGGTGTCGCGATCCTTGGGCACGGAAGGATCATCCTTGGCCGGGCCCAGATCCTGAGCGTGGGCCGCAAGTGCAAAAAGGCAGAGCAGAAGGAGGTGTTTCAGCATCGGCCCCATGCTAATTCGCCTTCGGCAATGAGCAAGAGAGTGCGAATCCTTGCCTGAAACCCTTCTGGCGCTTAGCTTTTCGACATCCATGCCCGTCACCGTCACCGATACCCGCACCCCGGAACAGCTCCGCCAGCACTACGAAGTGGAACGCGAACTCGCCGACCGGCTGCGAAATGCGACCAAGGAGCAACGCCGCACGCTCTACTCCGAAGTCTATGACGAGCTTTTCAAACGTGTGCCGCAGCACCCCCAGCATACGAACAAGGCCTCCCCCGAACGACTGGCCGCCGATGTGGCGGAGAAGATGGAGATCCTGACGCCCTTTTTGACGCCGAAAACGGTGTTCCTCGAAGTCGGGCCGGGAGATTGTGAGCTGGCCAAAACGGTGGCGGCGCAAGTTTCCCAGGTACTGGCGGTGGATGTGTCTGATGAAATCACCCATGAAATCACCCGCAAACGCGTGCTGCCGGAAAACCTGCGGCTGGTGCTGTCAGACGGCAGCACGATCCCCGTTGCACCGGGCAGCGTGAACGTGGCCTACAGCAACCAGTTGATGGAGCACCTGCACCCGGACGATGCCGTGGAGCAACTGCGCCACCTATATACAGCGCTGGCACCCGGTGGCGTCTATCTTTGCATCACCCCCAGCCGCCTGACCGGCCCGCACGACATCAGTTGCATCATTGATCGGGAGGCGAAGGGGTTTCACCTCAAGGAATACACGGTGGGGGATTTGTCGGAGCTGTTCCGGCAGGTTGGCTTTGCCAAAACACGCATCATTTTCGGCGGGCATGGCAAATTCATGCTGCTGCCCACCTGGCCTGCGGTGATTTGCGAAAAGCTGCTGGAACTGCTGCCCCATGGCCTGCGAAAAGCGATCGCTCTCAAGCCGCCGTTTCGCTGGCTGTTTGGGGTGCGGCTGGCGGGGTTCAAGGGATAAAACTACTCTCTTAATGACTGCAACCAGCGGTCCAGCTGCTGCATGAGTTCGGGAGGGCCGTCATTGGGAAAGTTGTCGATCAGCCAGGTGACGTCTTCGCGGGCACCGGCTTTTTCACCGAGACGCTGGCGCATCTGGGCACGAGTGAGGCGTTCTGCGGCGGACTGGGGATCGATGGCGAGGACGAGGTTCAAATAGGGGAGCGATTCGCGCAGGGAGCGGCTGTCATCGAAAACGCTGCTCATGAGATTGCGCAGCATGCGCAGGAGGATGGCCTGCTTGGTGGTGGGAGAGAGGGCGCCTTCGGGGAAATGGCCGTCCTCGGTGAGGTCCTTCGCGGCCTGCTCCACGGTAACGAGCTTGCCGTGCTCAAAGACATCCACGAGCTGGAGTTCGCCCTCAGGGCCATCACGATAACCGACCATGAATTTGCCAGGCAGTGGCACGCCAAACACGCCCTGAACGCCGAGTGCGGAGGCGAGCTCCACATAGAGCACGCTGAGCGTGATGGGCAGGCCTTCACGGTCATCGAGGACTTCATTGAGGTAGCTGTTGGAGCGGCTGCCGTAGTCGCCGCGGCTGCCATGAAAGCCGTTCTCTTCAAAGAGGTAGCGGCTGAGGCGCTTCACGGCGGGGATGGTTCCTTTCGTGATTTCGGGATCGGCTTTGAGGTCCAGCACCATGGCCTTGAAGCTGTTGAGGTAGGTGGAGATGTCGATTTCCGGATTGTCATGGCGCGCCAGCAGCAGGGCGCAGCGCAGCAGATTGATCTCCGGCTCGGGCTTGGCGAGTTCGGCCAGGATTTCCTTGGTCATGGCGCGGCGGTGCAGTTCGCGCTCCAGATCGCGGAGCTTCGCGGCTTCCTCCTCCAGCCTGCGGCGCTGCTCCACGAGCACGCGACGGGCGGCGGCGGGGTTTTCCAGCAGGCCATCCAGGGTTTTGTCGGCGGTGGCGGCAGCGGTGATGTATTCCTCCACCTTGGAGCGGAGCTGGGAGGCGACTTCGGGCTGGAGGGGTTTTTCAGCGAGATCGGTGCCGACGCGGAAATTGCGAAAATCTGCCACGGTCGTCCTGAATTTGCACAGCCCGGAGGAGCCGCTGCGCAGGCCGGTGTCGTCACTTTCGATGACCTGCTTGCCATTCACAAAGCAGACCAGGCGCTCAGGCTCGACGCGCACGCGCAGGGTGTTCCACTCTCCGGCTTTGTAGGCATCGCTGGGGACATCGGCAAGGATGGTCCAAGAATAGACATCGGGACCATTGAAGCGGGTGAGGCGCAGCTTGCCGCCGGAGGCGTAGAAGCCGTAGTGTTTCTCCGCGCCATCCGAGCAAAAAGTGAGACCGGCGGCACCGGCTTCGTCATCGAGCCGCACTGTCACGGCGATCTCAAAAGTGCCCTCCGGGACCTTTTGCGTGGAGAGGCAGAGTGCGCGGCCGCCGAAGCCTGCACCGGGGAATTCGGAACGGATGACGCCGGCATGCTGCGTCCACTGTGCGCCCAAGAAGGTCTGCCACTGCTTGGGATTCAGCGCGCCGATAGTCAGCCAGCGGGACATGGGCACAGGGTTCGGTTTTTCGATGAGGGTTTTGAGGTCGTTTACCGGCATGGCAAAGCCGAGGTTTTCCGTCTTGAGAGACTTCAATGTGAGCAGCCCCAACACGTTCCCTTGCATGTCGAGCAAGGGGCCGCCGCTGTTGCCTTTCTCGATGGGCACGGCGACCTGCAGCATCTCCAGGCCGTCGATGTCGCGGGTGGCCGAGAGGACGCCCTGCACGATGCTGAAAGCCAGGCCCTCAGGGGCCCCCATGGCGACGATGGGATCGCCCTGGCGGGCTTTGCTGGAATCTCCCAGCGGCAGGGGTTTGAGACCCTTGGCATCGATCTTGATGAGGGCGAGGTCGTGGTGGCTGTCGCTGGCCTGGACAACGGTGACATCGTGGGTTTTGCCGTCGTGCATCTCCACCTGAAGGCGGCGGGCCTCGCCGATGACGTGCAGATTCGTGGCGATGAGGCCGTCCTCGCTCACAATGAAACCGGAGCCAATGCCGTCGGTGCCTTCGCGGCCGAGCTGGGTGATTTTGACCAGTGATGGGCGGATGGATGCGGCGAGATCGGTGGCGGTGCGGGCAGGCGGGCTTTTAGGCTTGGCGACGCCTTTGGTCGCGGCGGTGGCATGGACCGTGAAACACACGGAAAACACGGCCAAAAGAAAGAGGGTGCGTTTCATGGGATGATTTGAAGATTGCGTACGTGGCGGGCGTTTGGAAAGGTCCACTTTCGTTTATGAGCATACGTCGCGCCGCCTTTCTGTCATTCTTGTCCTTTGCAACTCTCGCCTCATGGGCGGACGAGTTCCCGAAACCCTTCAACACCGAAAAGGGGGATCCGATGCCTGCCGAGGAGGTGGCACGGACGATGGAGCTGCCGAAGGGCTTCAAGTGCGTGGTGTTTGCCGCCGAGCCGGATGTGCAGCAGCCGATCGCCATGAGCTGGGACAAGAAGGGGCGGCTGTGGGTGGCGGAAAACTACACCTATGCGGAGAACCCCATGCGCTGGGACACCAAGCTGCGTGACCGCATCATCATCCTGGAAGACAAGGACGGTGACGGCAAGCACGACGGCCGGAAGGTGTTCTGGGAAAACGGTGCCTACCTCACAAGCGTGGAAACCGGCTACGGCGGCGTGTGGGTGCTGCACAACGGCACACTGAGCTTTATCGCGGATAAGAACGGCGATGACATCCCCGATGGCGAGCCGGAAGTGCTGCTGGATGGATTCAATGTGAAGACCATCGGCCACAACATTGTGAACGGTCTGCGCTGGGGACCGGATGGCTGGCTGTATGGCCGCCACGGCATCACCGACACCTCGAGCGTGGGCGCACCGGGAACTCCTGCGGACAAGCGCGTGAAGATGAACTGCGCCATCTGGCGCTACCACCCCACGCTGAAGATTTTGGAGACGGTGGCGCATGGCGGCACGAACTCCTGGGGCCATGACTGGAATGCCAATGGCGATTTGTTCATGATCAACACTGTCATCGGCCACCTGTGGCATGTGATCCCCGGCGCGTATTACCGCCGCATGTTTGGCACGCATCTCAATCCGCATGTGTATGAAGTCATCGAGCAGACCGCCGACCATTTTCACTGGGACACCGGCGCGGAAAAATGGAGCGACATCCGCAAGGGCATCAGCAACAAGACGCTCGAACTCGGCGGCGGCCACGCGCATGTGGGAATGCTCATTTATCAGGGCGGGGTCTGGCCGAAGGAATACGAGGGCGCCATGCTCACCTGCAATCTGCATGGCAACCGCATCAACATGGACCGACTGGAGCGCGAAGGCTGCGGCTACGTGGGCAAGCACGCGCCCGACTTCATGCAGGCCAAGGACAAGTGGTTCCGTGGTATCGACCTCCTCACCTGCCCCGATGGCAACGTGGTCGTCTCCGACTGGAGCGACAGCGGGGAGTGCCATGACAACGACGGCGTGCACCGGACGAGCGGACGCATTTACAAGATCGTCTATGGGGAGTCGAAGAAGGGGGAACGCTCCGCCAGCAACAACTGGTGGGCACGCATGGACCTGCAGCAGCAATACGAAAAAGGTGCCGGGCCTGCACCGCGTGCCTTGCGCGGACTGGCAGATGCCAGCAGCAAAGACGGCCTGGTGCGCCTGCAAACCGCATCCGACATGCAGAGCCTCCCTCTCGATGCCCGCTGGCCCATTGCCACCGCTCTGGCGAAGCACGAAGAAGACACGAACGACCGCCAGCAACCACTCATGATCTGGTATGGAATCGAGCCTGCCGTGGCGGTGGACCCGCTAAAGGGCGTGGAATTGATCAAGGAGGCAAAGCTGCCCACCGTGCGCCGTCTGGTGGCGCGCCGGATCGCGGAAATGATCGAGACGAAGCCGGAGGCGGTGGATGCGATGGTGGCGCTGATGACGGAGCAGAAAGACGTGCGGGAAGATGTGCTGGCCGGACTGGCCGCAGGCTTGGATGGTTTCAGCTCGGCGAAGAAGCCGAAGGGCTGGGATGAGTTCATCACCAAGAGCGGCGGTCTCCCGGCTGCCGGAGCGGACAAGGGAACGGCGACGTCCCCTCTCCTCGCGCTCTCCGCAGTCTTTGGCAGCGGCCGTGCAGCGGACGAACTGATCGCCATCGTGAAAAACGCGGAGGGGGATGCCAATGCGCGTCTCAACGCCTTCAAGAGCCTCACGCGCACCGCCAAGCCGGAGCTGCTGGCGGTGATTCGCGCCCAGATCAATGACAAGGTGCTGGGCACCGTGTCCCGCAGCGCGCTGGCGGCGTATGATGACCCGAACATTCCGAAGGCGATGCTGAATCCATGGCCCGGCCGCAGCGAAGAGCAGCAGGCTGCGACGGTGGCGACGCTGACCTCACGCCCGAGCTACGCGAAGGCGCTGCTGGAAGCGATCAAGGCCAAGAAGGTGCCGACGACGGCGATCTCCCCTTTCCAGGCGCGACAGATCCGCAGCCTGGGCGATGAATCACTCAACACCCTGCTCACCGAAGCCTGGGGCGAGATTCGCGACACACCGGAAGCGAAGAAGGCGGAGTTTGCGAAATGGGAGGGCCTGCTGAAGCCGGACGTGGTGGCGAAGGCGGACCCGGCCAAAGGCCGCATGATCTTCACGGCGGCGTGCAGCGCCTGCCACAAGCTCTACGGCCAGGGCGGTGCCATCGGCCCCGAGCTGACAGGCAGCGACCGCCACAACCTGAAGTACCTGCTTGAAAACATCCTGGACCCCAGCGCTGTGGTGCCTGCGGATTTCCGCGTGAGCGTGCTCAATCTCAAGGACGGCCGCACCATCACCGGCGTGATCCCCGAGCAGACTGAGCGCACCCTGACGGTGCAGACGCCAGCCGAGCGGATCACCCTTGAGCGCACGCAGATCGTGAAGCAGGCGCAGCTTCCCGTGTCGCTGATGCCAGAAGGCCTGCTGTCGGCGCTGGGAGACGAGAATGTGAAGAATCTGATCGCGTACCTGATGTCGAACGGGCAGGTGGAAATGCCGAAGTGACGAAGCGTTTGCGATAGCGCAGCCATTCGTCATTCTTATTGCATGCCTCACTTCTCCGACTGGATCGCCGCTGCACGCCCGAAAACACTGGGAGCGGCCATCGCGCCTGTGGTGGTGGGGTGTGCGCTGGGAGCGAAAATTTCGGGCAACTTCGACTGGTGGCTGGCCTTCTGCACGCTGGGAAGCTGCGGGGCGCTGCAGATCGCGACGAACTTTTTCAATGACGCGCTGGATTCGATCAAAGGGGCGGATACGCAGGCACGCATCGGGCCGAAGCGCATCACGGCCAGTGGTGTGGCTTCGCCGAGAGCGGTGAAGTTTGCGGCGTGGCTGATGCTGGCGGTGGCGACACTACTGGCGGTGCCGCTGTTTGAGGCGCGGGGGCTGCCGATTCTGTTCATCGGCATTCCATCGCTGTACTTCTGCTTTGGCTACACGGGCGGGCCGGTGCCGCTGGCGTATCGCGGGCTGGGGGAGCTGTTTGTGATCCTGTTCTTCGGCTTTGTGGCGGTGACGGGAACGGCTTTTGTGCAAACCGGGGAGTGGTTTGAGGCAGCGGTGGTGGCGGGGTTTCAAATCGGCTGCCTGAGCACGGTCTTGATCGCCATCAACAACCTGCGCGATGTGGAGGAAGACGGGCAGACCGGCAAGAAGACGCTGGCCGTGCGCTTCGGCGTGGGCTTTGCGCGGGCGGAGATTATGCTGCTTATCGTCGCAGCCCATGCGGCTGGGATTTACTGGTTCCAGCAGGGCTGGCCACGTGCGTTCACGCTGCCGCTGATCACCCTGCCCATCGGGCTGTTTGTGGCGTGGCGGGTGATCGCCGAACCACCCAGCCGGGGGCACAACCGCCTGCTGGCGATGAGCGGAGGACAACTGCTGCTGTTTGCGGGGCTGATGTGCTGGGGGATTGTGAAGAGTGCGGATGTGATGCGGTGAACACGCCGGGTGCGGCGTATATGACCTAGAAGCCCCATACCTGAATGACCGACGCGCCTATCTATGTCCATGAGTACCTCCTGCGCAGCGGGGTGGCGCTGAATGCGGTGTCGATGCGGCGGGTGTTTGCAGGAGCGCTGATCTGCGTGGATGGCGGCTATGGCTGTGTGCATCCGTGGCCGGAGTTTGGGGATGCGCCGGTGGAGGAACAGTTGCGACGGTGACGGCGATGGCGCTGCGCTGTGCGGAGATGGACGGTGCGGCACGGCGTGCGGGTGTGAGTTTGTTTGAGGGGCTAGAGATTCCGCGCAGCCACTACTCGTGGAGCTTTGCCACCGACACCGAGGCGCAGATGGAGCGCGTGCTGACGGAAAGCTGGCCCGCGATCAAGGCGAAGGGATTTGCCAACTACGGTGAAACGACGCGCTTTCTGGAAGGCTGCGCAAAGCGGTTTGAAACGCAGGGCGTGCGGTTGCGCGTGGATTTTAACGGCGTGCTGGACCGGCTGACGTTTGGCAAGTTCATCGAGTTCATGCCGCTGCGCGTTTACCGTGCGCTGGATTTCGTGGAGGACCCCTTCCCCTACGATGCGGACGCATGGGAGGCTCTGCGGCAAAAGTGGGGGGTGAAGCTGGCGCTGGACAAAGGCTGGAAGGACGGCACGCAGGGCTTTGATGCGGTGGTGGTGAAACCGGCGCGGCGTGACTGGCGCACCGTGGCGGAAACTCATCCGCAGCACCCGCTGGTGCTGACCTCGGCGATGGACCATGCGCTGGGGCAGATGTTTGCGGCGTATGAGGCGGCGGTGGCGCAGTCCGAGGGGCAGGCGCTGGATTTTTGCGGGCTGTGCACGGAGCACCTGTTTGAGAAGGATGAGTTCTTTGAACGTGTGACCTCTCATGGCGGCCATTTGTCAGCGGACCGCAGCGGAGGTGGACTGGGATTTGGCGAAGTTTTGGAGGCGCTGCCATGGAGACGGCTGTGAACATGGAACCCGAGTTCTGGACGGACGGCAGCGTGTGGGTGGGCGTCTTCGAACACTCGACGGAAGGCGCGGGTCTGGCCGAGATGGCGGTGCGTGATTTGAAGGCGAGAGACTGGTGCTTCTTTCAAACGAGCGGGACCGAGGGCGCGCGTAAATGGGTGGGACTGACGAAGCAGGCGCTGCTGACCTCCGCACGAGCGGTGAATGAGCACTTCGGCATCACAGAGCGGGATCACTGGCTGCTGGCGCTGCCCACGCACCATGTGGGAGGCTTTGGCATTCTGGCGCGCGCACATCTCAGCGGCAGTCCCGTCACCCGGCTGGAGGGCAAATGGAATGCTGCCGCGTTTGTGCAGAAGTGTGAAGCTGTGGGCGCAACGCTGGCCTCGCTGGTGCCCACGCAGATTTTTGACCTAGTGGCGGCGCAACTGAGAGCACCGGCCTCCATGCGGGCGGTGCTGGTGGGCGGTGGGGCTTTGAATGCAGAGCTGGAGGCTGCTGCGCTGGCCTTGGGCTGGCAGGTGCACCGCACTTATGCCATGACGGAGACCGGCTCCAGCGTGGCGGCGCAGCCACGCCCGGGTGCCGAGCTGGAAGTGCTGCCGATCTGGAAGGTGGGCACGGAGGAGGAGGGTGTGCTCACCGTGAGCGGCCCTGCGCTGGCGCTGGGCTATGCGATCTGCGAGGAAGGCCGCTGGCGCTGGGAGCCGATCCCGGCAGAGGGACTGCGCACACGCGACCGGGTGGAGGTCATCGAAGCGGAGGGAACACGTAGCCTGCGCTTCCTCGGACGCGAGGCAGGGACGGTGAAGATCCTCGGTGAACTGGTGGCATTGGGTCCTATCCAAGATCGCATTGAGGCACTGCGGCTCAAGCTTGGTTCGCGCAGCACTGCAGATGCGGCCGTTTGTGATGTCGCAGACGCTCGCAAAGAAAGCCGCCTGGTGCTGGCGGTGAGCGGCATGACTGAGGGCGAAGCCACGCAGATGCAAAAAGGCCTCAACGAAACGTTGAGGCCTTTTGAGCAAATTCAAGATGTCCGCAGGCTGCAGGCGATACCACGCAGCGCTCTGGGCAAAGTGCTCCTAGCAGGTCTGCGGGAGCTGCTGTGAAAATCAGTTTTCCTTTGGAGCCGAGCCATCCAGCGGGGTGATGACCGGGCGGTCTTTCATCTCGGGGGAGATGAGGTAGTTTTTCGGATTGGCAGGATCGGTGATGAAGGAGATGAGAAAGAGTTCCTCGATCTTGTCGGTGAGGGTTTCCTGGGAAGTGCGGACGGTGGCGTGGACGTAGCCTTTGTCTTTTTCCTGGACGAGGCCGAGCACGATGACTTTCAGAGTCTCCTGCTTCCGCTTGGTGGCTTCAGGGGTGAGCTTGAGCTTTTTGTGCCAGGCTTCGCGGTCCACCTGATAAAACTCCTGAGGCGACATCTTTTCCAGTTCGCTCACACCCTTCACATTGTAACCGGAGAGCATGTTCTCCTCGTCGGACATGGTGGGGGCGGACTTAATGATGTTGACCGTTTCGCGCTGACGGCGCTCCAAGGAGGAGGGAACCAGCATCTGGGATGCGGTTTTCCAGTCCTGCTGCACGACGGCAGTGAGGTACTTTTTCACCAGGGCAGCGCAGGGGTGATCCAGCGGCAGCTGCTCCGCCTGAACCGGCAAGACGGTGAGGCTGAGAAGGGAAACGGCAAACAGGCTACGAAGAAAGAAACGCACGTGCATAGAAAGGTTAGAAGGGGGCTTTGGGTTTGTAGCCGCTGGCAGAATGCGCGTCAAATAAAGAAAGCCGGAGCAGGCCGGAGTTGTGACGGGCGGCGTATTATAGGTGTCAACTTAACCATGCGTGCAGGATTTTGCTTTTCTTTATGAACAATTCGAGCCTATTTAACGACAAAGCAGTCTGCTTGATCACAACAATCAAACTATTATGAAACACCTCATCCTCACCCTCATCACTGCTGCAACATTCTCATCCTGCGCCACCGGCCCGGGTGCTCAACAGGGCGCTGTTATCGGCGGCCTCGGTGGGGCTGCTGTCGGCGGCATCATCGGATCTCAAAGTGGTCGTGGCCTGGAAGGCGCCGCCATCGGTGGTGCGCTTGGAGCCTTGGGCGGAAATGCCATCGGCAACGCCCGTGACCGTCGTCGCGGTTACTACTATTAATCAAGTCCCTGCAAATACATACAATCCATCTACCCAAATATGAAAAAAACTCTCCTCGCAGCTCTCACTGCCCTCTCACTGGTCTCCTGTGCTTCCGGCCCTAATGCTCAAACCGGCTCTGTAATTGGTGCACTCGGCGGCGCCGCCGTCGGTGGCATCATCGGCAATCAGAGCGGCCGTGGCCTTGAAGGCGCCGCCATCGGTGCCGGCCTTGGTGCCCTGGGTGGCAACGCCATTGGCAATTCTCGTGACCAGCGCAACCAGCAGCAATATTACCAAGGCCAGCAGCAGGGCTACCGTGGACGTCAGCAGCAGCAGCAGGGCTACTACGACCGCAACGGCAACTACCACTACTACTAAAACATATCTTTGCTTGCAGAGCAACGATCCCCGGAGAGCCTCACCTGATGATGTCAAAAATCGGTGAGGCTTTTCTATTTTTCCGTGAGAACGACTGGCGTACGATTCTGGTGCGTCTGAACACGCGCGACACGCATCCGCTGATCCAGTTCATCAAGTATGGCATCTGCGGAGTAGGCTCGCTGACCCTCACGACGGCGGTCTTTTATGCCTTGTCCAGGTGGGGGGCGTACCCAGCCTTGATCAGCAGTGGTGTGAGCGATGAGGTGCGTGCGCTGCACAGCATCTACAACAACATCATCGCCTTTTTCTTTGGGAACATCTTTGCCTATGTGACGAATTCCCTTTGGGTATTCACGCCGGGACGGCATCACCGGGTGCTGGAATTTGTCTATTTTTCGGTGGTCAGCTCGACGGGGTTTGCCATCGGCCTGCTCTCCGGGCCGTATCTCATCAAGTGGTATGGCATCAGCACATTGACCGCCCAGTTGCTGCTGATCGTTTCTTCCACCATGGTTAATTTCATCTGCCGGAAGCTTTTTGTCTTCAAAGGTTGAGACTGCATGCTGAACGTCGTCCTGTTTCAGCCGGAAATTCCGCACAATACGGGTGCCATCGGGCGGCTGTGCCTGGCCACGAATGCGCGGCTGCATCTGATCAAGCCGCTGGGCTTCAGCCTTGATGACAAGCAGCTCAAGCGCGCCGGGCTGGACTACTGGGCGGAGGTGGATGTGCGGGTCTGGGAGAGCTGGGAGGCACTGGCGGCGGAGATTCCAGCCGGGGCCGAGTGCTGGTTCATCGAATGCCAGGGGGAACATACCTACTGGGAGGCCGACCTCACCGCCGATGAGATTTTCCTCGTCTTCGGCCCGGAAACACGTGGCATCCCGACCTCGGTGATCCAGCCGGAGCGCTGCCTGCGCATCCCAATGCAGGGCACGCGGAGTCTGAATCTGGCCACGGCAGCGGGCATTGTGATGTATGAGACGCTCAGACAACGCACGCTGGCGGGCATCAAGTCTTGACGCCGCGTGGCATCTGCGGAGCGTACACCCCAATCATACATGAGCCAGGAAGCAGCCCCACTCGCCGCACACGACGTGCATCGTACCTACCACCTTGCGGGGCATGACCTGCCCGTGCTGCGCGGCGTCAATGTCGAAGTCGCCGCCGGTGAAAAAGTGTTTCTGTGCGGCCAGTCCGGCGCCGGCAAAACCACTCTGCTCTACGTCCTCGGTGGGCTGGAGCAGCCCACATCGGGAGATGTGCTGGTGCATGGTCGCTCACTTTATCAGGCGGCAGCGGCGGAGCGTGCGCGCACTCGCAATGAGGTGATGGGTTTTGTCTTCCAGCATTACTTCCTGCTGCCGGAACTCACGGCGCTGGAGAATGTAATGCTGCCAGCCATGATCGGCGGCAAAAAAGCTGAGGCACGCGCCCGTGAACTGCTGGACAAGGTGGGCCTCACCGCGCGTCTCCAACACCTGCCTACCGAACTTTCCGGCGGCGAGCAGCAGCGCGTGGCCATCGCCCGCGCGCTCATCAACAACCCCGGGATCATCTACGCGGATGAACCCACCGGCAATCTCGACGCCAGCACCGGCAGCGGCGTCATCGACATGCTGATGCAGGTGGTCGATGAGGCCAAAAAAACACTCATTGTCGTCACGCATGATCAAACCCTGGCCAAGCGCGGCGACCGCCGCCTGCTTCTCAAAGAAGGCCGTCTCGAAGAAGGATGATGCACTCGCCATGGTGCTGAAACGAGATTAAACTTCTGCACGCGTATGTCTTCGGAATCTCCCATGCCCGCCACGGACTCCCCTCCCCTCCCAGGACCCCAGCGCCAGAAGCGCGGCTGTTTTGGCTCGCTCATCCGCGTGCTGTTTCTGCTCATCCTGCTCATCGCACTGGTGCTGCCATTCACCCCCTTTGCCGGCAAGATCAAAAAAGCCATCCAGGACATCGTCGCCTCCGCACGGAGCACGAAGGAACGCATCGTCACGCGAGACGTGATGCGGGATGTGATCAAGGAAGTTCCCGTCGTCAAAGAGGTGACCAAGGAAGTCATCCGCGAAGTCCAACCGCCGCTGCCGGAGAAATTCATTCCGCGCAAGGACATTGACGTGGCCAAGCTCTTCAACGGCATCACGGTCAAAACGAACCTGATCACCGAAGAAGGCGGCTTTGCCAGTCTGGAACGGCTTGATCCCGAGGCCTACAAGGCGGAGTTCCAGCTCAGCATCCGCGTGCCGAAGGCGAACCAGACGCTGGAAGAACTCTCCCGCATCAACAAAAACCTGCCCGCCATCCTGCCTGGACTCGAGGTGATGATGACTTCGGCGAAGGTGAGCGGCTTCTACCACAAGCTCTACGAGAACAAAACCAACCGCGTGCAGAACGATCTCACGCGCCTCAACAGAGTCCTCGACAGTCACAACTTCTACGACACCGAAACCATCCTCGAACTGACCCATCCGACCACGCAGCGCCGCGCGCTGCTCGTGCAGTCGGAGATGGATGTCGTGGCCGACGGCTCGGACGGCGACCGCATGCCGACGCTGGAGGAGTACATCTACCTCTCCGACTATTACCAGCCCTTCACGAGCTATGCGTGGGCGAAGACGACGAAGACGCCGAACCCGCTCCTCGCCAAATGGGAGGAGCGCCTGCAAAAAGCGCAGGAGGAGTTCGCAAAAAAAGGCCTGAGTTCATCGCGCAACCGGGAGCTCAAGGTGATGATCGACCAGCTCAAGCTTGAGGTCTCTGACTTCAAGGTGCGCAGCAGTCTCATCGCGGACAAGGACCCCTTCATCGTCATCTCGCTGCTGTTTCGCGGTTACGCGGATCAGAACAAGTTCACGCCGCAGATCGGCGACTACGCAGCCGTCATTCACGAAGGAAAAATCTACCCTGCCATCTGCGGCGACTACGGCCCCAGCTTCAAGATGGGCGAAGCCTCGCTGCTCATGGCCAAAACCATCAATCCCAAGGCCACGCCCTACATCCGGCCCGAGAGCGACCTCAAGGTGACCTACCTCATCTTTCCCGGCACGGCGGAAAAGGAGCGCAGTGCTCCAGATCTCGCGAAATGGCGGGAGAAATGCCTGGCTCTGCTGGGAGAAGTGGGCGGTGTGGGAGCTGGTTTTGAGCTGCACACCTGGGAAGACCCGTTCAAGAAACCGGAGCCGCCGCCCCCCGTCACCGTCATGCCACCAGTGGCCAGTGACGCAACCACACCCATCACTCCAGGAACGATAACGGCCCCTCCGGCAGTGCCAGCCACCACCACGACACCTCCCCTGCCCGGCCCCGCCACGGCGCCTATCAATCTCACCCCCATCCCGCCATCGTCAGATGCGACAAAGTCCGGTGAAGTGAAAGCCGCACCGAAGGCTGCGCCTGCCAAATCGAGTGGTACGAAAGCGAAGAAAAAGTAGGCGTATCTCAGGCCGCTTTTATAGCATTTTAAATTATATTATAGCCTAATGGGGCGGCGGCGGTGGACGCGGATTTGATGGGTGTGGCGGAGCGCCGCACAGGGGATTGCCTTCGGCGCGCTTCGCGAGGTGCGGACCACTTTGCTGTCGCCCTCGCGATAGCTTTGGGTTTTTCAACCCAGATGAGGCCACATTTTTATTTAAAATGCTCTAATCAAACACCACCGTCTTGTTTTTGACGACCAGAACGCGGTCACGGGAGTGCCACCAGAGGGCTTTGGCGAGGACGGTTTTTTCCAGGTCACGCCCGAGGCGAACGAGGTCTTGGACGCTGTCTTCATGGCTGACGCGCATCACGTCCTGATGGATGATGGGTCCTTCGTCGAGGTCTGCGGTGACGTAATGGCTTGTGGCACCGATGATCTTCACGCCGCGCTGGAAGGCCTGATGGTAGGGCTTCGCACCAACGAAAGCGGGCAGGAAGCTGTGATGAATGTTCAGGATGCGGTGAGGAAACTCCGCGATCATCGCCGGACTGATGATCTGCATGTAGCGGGCCAGCACGACGGTGTCGATGCGGTTCTGGCGCAGCAGTTCGATCTGGGCAGCCTCCTGTGCGAGCTTGTTCTCCTTGGTGATCGGAAAGTGATGGAAAGGAATACCGAAGCGCTCTGCCGCCGGCCGGAGGGTCTCATGATTGGCAACGATGAGCGGGATGTCCACGGGCAGGTCGCCGGATTCATGCCGGGCGAGGAGATCGTAAAGGCAGTGGTTCTCCTTGGTGACAAAGAGGGCGATGCGTTTGCGCTGGCTGGCAAAGCTCAGGCGCATCTGCATTTCATGCCGACGTGCCATGGGCTGCAGGCGTGATTCAATTTCCTCATTGTCGAGCGTGAACTTCTCCAGGCTCCATTCCAGGCGCATGAAGAAGGCGTTTTGCTCGGGGTCGATGTGCTGCTGCAGATCGATGATGTTCCCCTGATGGGAGAAAATGAAACCGGTCACATCATGCACGAGCCCTGGGCGGTCCGGGCAGTGGATGAGAAGCGTCGCGATGTCAGAGGAGGCCATGGTGAATCAAGATTACGAACGTGAAGCGGGGAAACGCGTACAAATGCCGTGGCCTTCGACCAGGCTGGGAATTTGCTCGGCATGACGGCCTGAGGCGATGATGCACTCCACACCACCGTGCACTGCATCTTGCACAGCGCGCAGTTTGGAAATCATGCCGCCTGTGCCGAGGGCGGATTTTTCCTCCTCGGCGTGGTGGATCACGTCATCGACGTTATCCACGACAGGGATCGGGCCTTCTTCTGGCTTCTTCATGTCGCGCAGCAGCCCGGGGGCGCTGGTGAGGAGGATGAGGACGTCTGCGCCCCAGAAGCGGGCGACGCGGGAGGAGAGCTTGTCGTTGTCTCCGTAGCGCAGTTCTTCGATGGCGACGGAGTCGTTTTCATTGATAACGGGGACCACCTGGGAGAACTCCATCAGTCGGTCGAGCACGGCTTTGACGCGCGGCGAGCGGTCGGCGTTTTCAAAATCCTCATGCGTGACGAGCAGCTGCGCGACGTGCAGACCGTGATCCCGCAGCAGCGATTCATAGGCGTGCATGAGGTGCGTCTGGCCCACGGCGGCCAGGGCCTGCAGAGTGGTGACGTCAGAGGGGCGCTGCTTGAAATCAAGCGGCTTCAGACCGGAGGCCACAGCCCCGCTGCTGACGACGACGACCGAATGCCCGGCACGCTTCAGCAGGGCCACGGCCTCAACGAGTTTGCGCAGCTGCACGGGATCAGGTTCAGGCGCGTCTTTGCGCGTGAGAATGCCGGAGCCGAATTTGAGGACGATGCGCTTGGAGGCCATGAGTCAGGGGAAACGAGGGGCGGCGAATATGGCGGGGCGCGCTGCGATGCAAAGGGCAAAAGGCACAGAGGTGGCCACAAAAAGGCGCAAAGAGGTTCAAAAAAGACGTGGGAGGCGGCTGCGCCAAGGCATACGGATACCAAGCGTCATTCAGTGACCGACTCGAAAGAAGATCAGACTCTGATTTTTGCCCTTTTTGCGTCTCTTTGCGGCCAATCAACAGCTTACCAACGCACCACGGAACTGGCCCAGGTGAAGCCGCCGCCGAAGGCGACGAGCAGCACCACATCGCCCTTTTTGAGGCGACCGGCCTTGTTGGCCTCGTCGAGGGCAACGGGGATGGTGGCGGCGCTGGTGTTGCCGTATTTGTCCAGGTTCATGAACACACGCTCCAGCGGCAGATTCAGGCGTTCAGCGATGGCACTGATGATGCGCGCATTGGCCTGATGAGGAATAACGAGGGAAACATCCGCTGCGGTCAGGCCGGCGATTTCCAGCGCCTGCTGAGAGGCCTCCAGCATGCGGGTGACGGCGTGCTTGAAGGTTTCCCGCCCTTCCATGTGGATGGTGTTGGGATGCGACTCGACGTTTTCGGGGGTGATTGGGCAAGCGGAGCCGCCGCCAGGAACCTTGAGAACGTCCGCGAGAGTGCCGTCCGTGCCCATGACCGTGGACAGAACGCGCCCCGGGGCGTCGGTTTCCGATTCATCGGCCCGGCGAATGACCACGGCGCCAGCGCCATCGCCAAAGAGGACGCAGGTGTTGCGGTCCTTCCAGTTGATGAGGCTGCTGAGCTTTTCAGCACCAATGACGAGGGCGGTGGTGCGGTTTCCGGTGTTGATGAAATGACGTGCGACCTGAAGGGCATAGAGGAAGCCCGAGCAGGCGGCGGAGATGTCAAAACAGACAGCATTGACGGCTCCGATCTTCTTCTGCACAAAGCAGGCGGTGGACGGGAAGAACATGTCCGGCGTGACGGTGGCAACGATGATGAGCTGGATTTCCTCCGGGGCCACTCCGGCGCTGGCCATGGCACGGCGAGCGGCTTCGGAAGCGAGATCACTGGTGGCCTGCTCGGGTGCGGCGATGCGGCGCTCCTTGATGCCGGTACGGGAGGTGATCCACTCATCCGAGGTTTCGACAATTTTGGACAGATCGACGTTGGTCAGCACTTTTTCAGGCATGTAACTGCCGGTGCCAATGATGCTGGAGGCGCAAAAGGGCTGGGAACTAGGAGCGGGCATGGAGTGAAATGGAATGGACGGTGGCGGCGGCTTCAATGTGCGGCCCCACCTGATGTTGAATGGATTCGCAAGCCTGACGGATGGCGTTCTTCATGGCAAGCGGAGATGCACTGCCATGGGAGATGATGGTGATGCCCCGGAGACCCAGCAGCGGCATGCCGCCGACCTCGTCGGGATTGGTGCGATAGTGGACGCGCTTGAAGGCGGGCTTGGCAAGCAGGCCGCCGATCTTGGTCCAGAAGCCGCTCTTAATCTCGCTCTTCACCATGCTGAAGATGGTGTGGGCCAGGGCTTCGGCGTTTTTCAAAATGACATTGCCGGTGAAGCCGTCGCAAACGACCACATCCGGCGGGGTTTCCCAAACGTCATGACCTTCGACGTTGCCGATGAAATTGATGCCCGCGGTCTGCCGCAGCAGCTTGCCGGTTTCTTTGCAGAGCGCATTGCCCTTTTCCGCCTCGGTGCCGTTCGACATGAGACCCACTCTTGGATTTTCACGGCCCAGCACATGGCGGGCAAAAACGCTGCCCATGATGGCATTCTGAACCAGGTGGGAGGGCTCGCTGTCCGGATTGGCCCCGGCATCAATCAGCACCCAGTGCTTGGTCAAGGAGGGCATGATCGAGGCGATGGCAGGCCGCTCGATGTGCGTGAGGGTGCGCAGTTTGATCAGGGAGGCGGTGACGGCGGCACCCGTATGCCCGGCGCTGACCACGGCATCTGCCTTGCCATCTTTGACCAAATCAACCGCGACGCTGATGGAGCTGTCCTTCTTTTTGCGCACGGCGTCGATGCCGCTGTCAGACATTTCGACGATCTGGCTGGCGGGAACGATTTCCAGCTTCGGGCTGGAGATTCCCTGCTTCTGCAGTTCCTGCTCAATGGCAGCCGGAACACCCACCAAAAAGAGTTTGGTGATGGCGGGCAGCGACTCGAGGGCGAGTTTGACGCCGCCAATGGGGTTTTGCGGGGCGAAATCGCCCCCCATGACATCCAGTGCGATCTTCATTCCTGCGGTTGCGTGAGAGTCTTCAAAAGTATCGGGAAATGAGTCTTAAAGCGTGCGGAAGCTGGAATGCAAATGGGAGTTTTTCCCCACAGGGTCAAAAAGAAACCGGGGGTGCATTTGCTGCGCCCCCGGTCGGAATCCACTGGCTATGAGAGGAGTGCTTAGTACACGCCTTCCACGATGGTTTTCTCCATCGCACCGAAGGGGCGGACGTCGGCGACGCCGTCCCAGGCATACTGCGCACGGGGGCGGCGGCGCATGGCTTCGTCACGCTCCAGGAAGCGTGGCATGAAGAATTCCTTGGTCAGGGTGGTGAGCTCCACGCGGCCCCAGGCGTCGTATTCGACGGTCTGGTCGGTGTTCTTCGGATCCACCACGCGCAGCACAGCGCGGGGCTGCGGGGCATAGTAGGAGATAGAGAAGTTGTCCTCCGGGGTGAGAGGCACGCTGGCGGCGAGGCCCATGAGGGTGTTGCCGTAGGTCGGGTAGAAGCCGATGCGGTTTTCCAACACCTCTTCGACGATGAAGCGCACGTACTGCGGCGTCATGGTGGTACCGCCCACAAAGCACCCACGAATACCGGCGTCATAAAGGTCCACTTTTTCAGCGAGAGCTTCCAGCAGCTTGGGAGTGGTGAAGATGGCGGAGATTTTGCGGTTCTTCAGCAGGAGCACGGCCTGGTCCACCACGTGGTCCATGTACTGGCGGGCCACATCGAACTGCTTGTTCGAGATGAGCTTCTTCACAAAGCGGGGGTCGAGATCGACGAAGTAGCAGGAGCTGCCGCGGTAGTTGGCCAGATGCTCCACGGCGAGGCGGAGGCGGCGAGGGCCGGTGGGGCCGACCATGATCCAGGATTCTCCGGGGGGGAAGTGCTTGTCGTCGAGCTTGTGGCTGAACTCCTCGTAATCAACGCGGAAGTCATTCCAGCCGATGCGCTGCTTGGGCATACCGGTGGTGCCGCCGGTTTCGAAAACGTTGAAGGGCTTGCCTTTGAAGGCGGCAGGGACCCAGACTTCCGGCTGCTGATCGCGGAGCCATTCGTCCTGGAAATGGGGGAAGTTTGCCAAGATGTCCTCGTAGCTGTTCACCTTGCCACGTGGGTCGAAATTCTTTTTGGCCCAGTCGAGCCAGAAGGGACAGCCGGTTTCTGGCGAGAAATGCCAGTTGATGATTTCGCGGACTTGGGTGTCGAGTTGGGTTTTGGCTTCGGCTGGAGTCATGGACGGGACGGGGGGATGGGAGCGGGGAATGTGAAACGGGAGGCAGTAAACGAAAGTGGAAATCACAGCCTTTCGATCAAGAAGCGTGAAATAATTTTCAGCAACTTCGTCAAAAGGGGGGCAGTTTAAACAACGCAACCCAATCCACACCATGAAACTCAAGCATCTGCTCTGCTCTGCCCTTGTTCTGTTCACGCTGGCTTCGTGCATTGTCGGTCCCGGCCATGGCCGACCAATCGTGAGACCTGTGGGCCGCCCTGTTGTGCTGCCCTATGGTGCACGGCCCTACCATCACGGTGGGGTGAGATATTACCAGCATCGCGGTGTTTGGTACCGCCCCCATGGCGGCGGGCACATCATCGTTCCGCGCCCTTACTAAAGGCTCACCGGCAAGCCGGTGGTGCCGTGGTTGAAAACCAGCATCGACGTGAGAAAGGTGCACAACGGCATCGCCGCTGTGATCGCTCCCGACTGCAGCGCCCCCCCCTTTCCCGCAAAACATGAGCCTTTCCCTCACTCAAGACGACAACACCGCCCTTTTTCGCAAAGCCTGGACGCTCTACGACGCGCTCTCCGAGAAGAACTACATGTTCCACCGGGAGATCTACGACCACGTTTCCGGAGTGCTGCAACAGCGCCACGCGCAGGGCCCCTATCACCTCCTTGATCTTGGCTGTGGGAACGCGCGCTTTCTGGCGCCCTGCTTGCAAGCGGCACCGCCGGCCAGCTATGACGGCGTGGACTTGTCCGCCTCCGCTCTGGACGAAGCGCGCACGTATTTGAAGGAAATCGCCAACACGGGTCTGCACCACAAGGACATGCTGAAGGCGGTGGAGGACACGGACTCGGCCTTTGACGTCATCTTCAGCGGCTTTGCCGTGCATCATCTGGATGCCGCTGACAAGCAACGCCTCTTCAGCGCCTGCGCCGAGCGCCTCGCCCCGGGCGGTGAGTTCATCCTGGTGGATGTCGTGCGCGAGGACGGGCAGACACGCGAACAGTACCTCGACGGCTACCTGAACTGCATGCGCACCCAGTGGACGGAGGTCCTGCCGGAGCATCTTGACGAAGCATGCGCCCACGTCTCCGCCTACGATTTTCCTGAGACGCTGGCCGATCTCACGCAGATGGCGAAGCAGGCGGCGCTGTCAGAGCCGCAGATCATTGGCCGGTATCAGCAGCATTACATCTTGCGGTTCACGGCCTGAAAGACGCTCCTGACGGGTCTCGTTTGCCTTCGCACCCGTGATGATCCGACGCGCCCTCTTTCTCGCATCTCTCTCCGCCGCCGCGAGTGCTGCGGACATGACGCATTTTGAGCAGCGCATCCGCCCGCTGCTCATCGCAAACTGCATCGACTGCCACGGCCCGGACAAGCAGAAGGGCGGACTGCGGCTCGACTCGCGTTCCGGATGGCAGACCGGGGGCGACTCCGGCCCTGCGCTGGTGCCCGGCAAGCTCGCCGAGAGTAAGCTCTGGCAGGCGGTGAGCTATGCGGACCGGGATTTACGGATGCCGCCCAAGCGCAAGCTCAAGGACAGCGAACTCGCCGATCTCAAGAGCTGGATCGAGTCTGGTGCTCCCGATCCGCGCGATGACGTGGCCAGCACCGGCGTCAAATCAAAGTCCGCCCGTGCGGATGCCAGTTTTTGGTCCTTCCAGCCGCCCAAGGCTGCGCCAGTGCCGGGGGTGAAAAACACCGCATGGCCCGCGAATGACATCGACCGCTTCATTCTTGCCAAACTGGAGGAGAACAAGCTCACGCCTGCGCCAGATGCCAGCACTTCCATTTTGCAGCGCAGGCTGGCGTTTGACCTCACGGGGCTGCCGCCGGACCTGACTCAGCCTGCGCCAGGGACGCCGCAGGCGTATGAGAAGCGCGTGGACGAACTTCTCGCCTCCAACGCCTTTGCGGAGCGCTTTGCCTCTCACTGGCTGGACATCACGCGCTTTGCCGAGTCTTCCGGGGGAGGGCGTTCCCTGCCCTTCAAAGATGCGTGGCGTTTCCGCGATTACGTCATCGAATCGATTCGTGACAATGTGCCGTTGGATCGCATGATCACCGAACATCTGGCAGGCGACCTTCTACCTGCCACGGATGCCGCCGCACGCCGCAGGCAGGTCACAGCCACGGGGTTCCTCGCGCTTGGCCCCACGAACTACGAGGAGCAGGACAAAGGCATGCTGCGCATGGACATCGTGGATGAACAACTCGACACGATGGGCCGCGCCTTCCTTGGCCTCACGATCGGCTGCGCACGCTGCCACGATCACAAGTTTGATCCCATCTCCGCGCGGGACTACTACGCACTCGCGGGCATCCTGCGCAGCACCAAGACGCTCAAGAATTACACGGACAACGTCGCGCATTGGATCGACACCCCGCTGCCGCTGGATGGTGAAGCAGAAGCCACCTTGCAAAAACACGAGCAGCAGGTCAATGCGCTGAGGGATCAAATCGCCGCGCTTAAAGACGACCTGCGGGATGCCGGCAGTGCGGATCTGCGGGCGCGCAAGAACATCGCGCTGAGCGATCTGCCGGGCATCGTGGTGGATGACATCGCTGCGCAAAAAGTGGGCATGTGGAAGCGGTCCACCAGCTATGCACCCTACATCGGAGCAGGCTATCTCAGTGACAACAATGAGGGCAAAGGCGAGAAGACCATCACCTTCACCCCAAAGATTCCGAAGACCGGCCGCTACGAGGTGCGTGTGGCTTTTAATGCCGGGCCCAACCGCGCCGAGAGCGCCACCGCCACCATCCTCCATGCCGATGGAGAGGAGCTGAAAGGCGTGAAGATGACCACGGACTCACTCAAGGGCCTGCAGTTTGCCTCCCTGGGCACCTATCGCTTTGAGGCCAATGGCCAAGGCTTTGTTTTGATCTCCAATGCGGGTTCGCTGGGCTACGTGACCATTGATGCCGTGCAGTTTGTGCCTGCGGATGAAACCCTCGCGGAACCGGCGGCCAAAAAAGAATCCCCCACGGCGATCAAGCTCAAGCAGCGCCTTGCCGGGCTGGAGAAAGAACTCCAGGCTCTGCAAAAGGATATTCCTGACCGCCCCGAGGCCATGTCCGTGGCGGATGACAGCGCGCCCGAAGATGCCAAGATTCACATCCGTGGCAGCATTCGCAATCTGGGCGCCAGCGTACCGCGCGGCTTCATTCAGGCGGCGCTCCATGGCCATGCTCCCGGCATTCCCGCCGAAGCCAGCGGACGTCTGCAACTGGCACAGTGGATCACCTCCCGCGAAAACCCGCTGACGGCGCGCATCATGGTCAACCGGGTCTGGCACTGGCTTTTTGGCGCAGGGATCGTGCGCACCACCGACAACTTCGGCTCCACCGGAGAAGCGCCGAGCCACCCCGAACTGCTGGATCATCTGGCAATCAAGTTCATCGAAGATGGCTGGAGCCTGAAGCATCTCGTCAAACAGATGGTCATGAGCCGTACGTACCGCATGGCTTCCACGAGCGCGGCCTCCGCTGCCCAGCATGCGATGGACCCGGACAACCGCCTGCTCAGCCACATGAACCGCAAACGTCTTGATGCCGAGTGCCTGCGTGATGCCATGCTGACCGCCGCAGGCACGCTGGACCGCGCCTTTGGCGGGCCCGGTGTCAGCGAGGTCAAGGCAGTGGATGCCAACGACCAGAAGATTCAAAACATCGAGTACGGCTACCAGTTCCTCGACACCCGCCGCAGCCTCTACACCGCCGCCTTCCGCAATGTGCGCCACCCGCTGTTTGAAGTCTTCGACTTCGCCGACATCAACCAGCCCATCGCCCAGCGCACCACCAGCACCGTCGCCACGCAGGCGCTCTTTCTGATGAACTCGCCCAAGGTCATCGAGCAGGCGCGCCATGCGGCGGATGTGGTGCTCAAGTCATCGCCAGAGACTGACACACGAATCGAGTCCGCGTTTCAAAATTCCCTGCAGCACAGCCCGACCGCGAAGGAACAGGCCCAGGTGCGTGACTTTCTTGAGTCCAGTCAGTCTGGCAATGCGAGCGCCGAGGACGTGCGCGACCTGTGGGCACGCTTCATCCAGACGCTGTGGTCCACGCCGGAGTTCCGGTTTCTGGAGTAGCCTGCCTAGCGCCACGCTGCCGACCACTGCTTGGCGAAGTAGGTCAGAATCATGTCCGCACCCGCACGGCGGATGCCGATAAGCGATTCGTTCACGATCTTCGTTTCGTCGATCCAGCCGCCGGCGGCACCGGCTTTGATCATGAGATACTCCCCGCTGACCTGATAGGCTGCGATGGGCAGCGTGGTGGCGGCGCGCAACTTGGCGATGATGTCGAGGTAAGGGCCTGCAGGCTTGACCATGAGAATGTCGGCGCCTTCGGCTTCATCCAGCGCGGCTTCGCGCAAGGCCTCACGCGCATTGGCGGGGTCCATCTGGTATGTTTTCTTGTCTCCGGCCTTTGGCGCGGAATCCAGCGCACCACGGAAGGGCCCATAGTAGGCGCTGGCATACTTGGCGGTGTAGCTCATGATGGAAACGGCCTGAAATCCTGCGCCGTCCAGCGCAGCGCGAAGCGCGGCCACGCGTCCGTCCATCATGTCGCTGGGAGAAACGATGTCCGCACCCGCGCGTGCGTGGCAGAGCGCCTGCTGGCAGAGCACGGCCACGGTTTCATCATTCAAAATGCGGCCGTCATCGGTCACGAGGCCGTCGTGGCCGTCGCTGTTGTAGGGATCGAGCGCGACATCGGTAATGACCGTCAGCGTGGGGTGGGCCTTTTTGAGGGCGCGGATGGCGCGCGGGACGAGACCGTCATCCGAATGACAAGCTTCGGCACCACGGGTTTTCAATTCATCAGGGATGCGTGGGAAGAGGACGACGGCTGGAACGCCGAGCGCATGTGCTTCTCCGGCTTCTTTGACCAGACCGTCGAGGCTCCAACGGGTGCAGCCGGGCATCGAGGCGATGGGCGTGTTTTCGCCGCCTTCCTGCAGGAAGAGTGGGTAGATCAAATGGCCCGGTGTCAGTTCCGTCTCGCGAACGAGATCACGGATGGCGGGAGACTGGCGGTTGCGGCGGGGACGGATGGGAAGGTTCATTTGCCGTGAATATACGAGGGGAGACAAGCCAAGGGCAAACGCCGAATTTTATCGGCTGTGATGATGCCAACCACGTGTGGGGGTTATCGTGGTGGCAGAGGGGAGATTTGAACTCCCGACCAAAGGCTTATGAGTCCTCTGCTCTACCCCTGAGCTACTCTGCCATTGACGATGGCTCCTGAGGTAGGGTTCGAACCTACGACCTAGTGGTTAACAGCCACCCGCTCTACCGCTGAGCTACTCAGGAATCACTTTTTCCCGCTCCCGAAGAAGGGGGCGAGATGGATAAACGTTCTCATCCATCGCGCAAGTTTTTTTGGCACTGATTTTAAAGAGTTTTTAACTCACGGCATTTGCCGCGAGCAAATCACCCAGCAATCCGCGCTGGCGGTAGAACTCGACTTCAGCCACTCCAGCGGCCTCCAAATCGGCACGGATCTCTGCGGCGTCACGCTCTGCGGCGACGTGCTGACGGATGAGTGCAGTCTTGAGGGCCTGCAAATCGAGGAACTCCATGTCCACCACCGGCGTCTGCGGCCATTTGCCGTCGGCCTGCCCTGCTTTGAGCACCTGCTTGAAGGGCTTGCCGATCTTCTGCGCCTGCGTTTTGGCTTCGTTGATCCCGGCGTACCAGTCGGGATGCACGAGGCGGTAGTAGTCGCGCATGGCCTGCTTGTTGTAATGAATGACCAGCTTGCGGCCTTCCACTTCGAGGAAAGTGGTGCCACGGAAGGAGTCGGCGTCGATGGTATCGACAAAGAGCAGCTCCTCGCGATCGACGGCGAACTCCCACTTGAGGTCCCACAGGAGCAGGCCGGCGCTTTCCAGCAGCTCCCGCACGGCCCAGCCGCCGAGGATGGCCAGCTTGACGGTGTGCAGGAAGTCATCGCTGCTGAGGCCGGACATCATCAGGGCCTCCTGCTTGCTCACAGCGCGGTCTTCAGGCTCGTATTTGCTGGTGAGGTCATAGACGGGGCGCTCCAGCATTTCCCACACGCCCATGGGCTTGGAGAGGCCGAGCTCCTGCTCGTAGCTGCGCTTGGCCGCCTCGCTGAGGCCTTGGTACTTCTTTAAAATGGACGAGCCACTGGTGACGCCGAAGCGCACGATGTACTCCAGGGGCACGACGTACGTGGCGCTCTGGTGAAACTGAGCGTAGTCAAAGACGTGGGTGCCCAGCAGATTGCGCTGAGGGGGATGCATCACCGGGAAGCGGCGCACGACATTGTAGCAGCTCGGATTCGCGGGGAGGCCAGTGCGGACGATCTCACCCGTCACGGCATCCACCATGCCGACGTGATGCGTCGCAGCGCCGTGCTCCAGCATCGTTTCCATGGGGCCGGCGAGGAGTTCTTTGCGCCAAGCGGCGTCCATCGGGGTGTTTTCGATGGCGGTTTTCACGCGCTGCCAGGTCTCCGGATGGCCGAGGCGGGAGTACATGGCGTGGCGGAAGATGGCGCGGTTCAGGTCGTTGCCTTCGATGTTGAAGATGGAGCCGACATCGAAGACAGAGCCTGCGGGAGTGGTCTCACACACGACGTAGCCGGGATGGCCCGGCACGGCGTAGAGATTCTGTACGGAGCCGCGATAGACGGGCTCGCCGAGTTTCGAGAGATCGAGATGCGTGGGCGCTGGGGCTGGATGAGACATGGCTGCCGGGAAAAACAACGGATTCAGCCGCTGCGCAACAGGGAACAGAGTTCAGGTTCAGGTGAACTTTGTTCTTTGAACTTTAAACTTTCGGCCCAAACTCCGCCCTCCATGTCCGAAGCCGCCGCCACACCTCCCGCCTCCCTTGATTTCATCCGTGAAATGATCGCTGCCGATCTCGCCGCAGGTCGCAATGGCGGTCAGGTCGTCACCCGTTTCCCGCCGGAGCCGAATGGCTACCTGCACATCGGCCACGCGAAGAGCATCTGCCTGAACTTTGGCCTCGCGCAGGAGCATGCGCCGAACTCGCGCTGCCACCTGCGCTTTGACGACACGAATCCGACCAAGGAGGAAGTGGAGTACGTGGACAGCATCATGGCGGATGTGAGGTGGCTGGGCTTTGACTGGGGAGACAATCTTTTCTACGCCAGCGACTACTTCGAGAAGCTCTATGGTTTCGCCGAGCAACTGATCACCAAGGGCCTCGCCTATGTGGATGACCAGACGCATGAGGAGATGCGTGCGAACCGTGGCACTCTCACCTCCCCCGGCACCCGCAGCGCGGGCGCTGACCGCAG
>NZ_JBGANL010000144.1:0-3714 GCF_044222345.1 Prosthecobacter sp. | reverse complement strand
GAAGGGTGCCTTTGATGAAGCGATGGTGGCACCCCTCACCGAGCAGCCCACGGCCACCACCGACCCCGTCGTTCGCCACATCGACGAGATCCAGACCGCAGCCGGCGACACGCTGACGCCGGAGACCATCACGCTGCTGGAGCTGGCCAAGGAAGCCCAGTCCACCGGCCAGATGCCAGACTTGTCCCGCCTCAACAAACACGAACCCCAGTGCTGCCAATGAACACGCTCTTTGACATCCCCACCCAACCCAAAAGAACCACCGTTGAACCCAAGGCCATGCGACTGGCCAGACTGCGCAAAAAGCTTGATGCGGTCGAATCGGACCTGGACGCCGCGCAAGATGAAGTCAGACAGCTTGAATCGCTGTCAGAAGCACTCTCCGACGAAATCGAGAAGATCGAAAACGAACCAGACTTTGAACAGGATGCCGCGGGCGACGTGTTAAGCCGGTTCGACGGCTGACGTGTTACAGCGGAGCCATGTGGAGCTGGGTGACCGCATCAGAGACGGGCACCGCGATGCGGAAGACTGGCTGGGTAGAACTCGACCGACGGGATATCGAACTGCGCGTGAGGAGGCGCTGGCTCGCCGATGAAAGCCGGACGCCATCTCGATCCCCACTATCACGCGAACGCCGCCGCCGTCTCTGCACGAAGGCGCTGCCCGGAGTGTGCGGGCGCGCGAGAACCCCGCCCTCGTCCTTTGCTCCGCCTGCCGGGCCAAGCGCCGCGACTGGTGGCACGCACACCATCCCAAATCTTGCTGCCCATGATCACCACACAACCGACCATCCTCACCCTTGCTGACGCCAACCAAGCCGGGCTGAAGCAGTCTGTCACCTACCGCGCTTCGTGGCCGCGCGATCGCGCCGAGCTGGAATCGATTCTCGCCAATCTCACCGCCTCCGGCATCCCCGCCGCCATCGTCATCATTCAGGGCACGATGGAACGAGGCACCGCCGAGGTGCGGCGCAAGCCCGTGCCAAAGGCCAACCGCCCGCTCTACCAGCAGACCCGCACCCTTGGCGGCTCCCCCAAACTCCAACACACCCGAGACGGCCATAAAATCCGCTGACTCACCTACTCTCGCCCCATGCACATCATCCCCCTCAACATCGGCGACTTCACGCAGGCCACGCAACGGTTCAAACCGGTGCACCTGGGCATCTTCCTGACCCTCCTGATGGAGTATTACAAGAGCGAGACCCCGCTCACTGACGACCGCGACGAGCTGGCCTTTCTTGCCGGTGCCAGCTCACCCGCCGAGAGGAGCGCGCTGGATCTCGTGCTGAAGTACTGTTTTGTGCACGACGCGGAGCGCAAAATCTTCATTCAAAAGCGCGTGGAGAAGGAAATCGCCGCCTTCAAGGTCACCGGCCAGCAAAAGCGCTACGCCATCCTGTGCCGACACTGGGACAGTGTCAACGGCACCCTCAAACGCCCGACGTTCGAGGCCTTTGCGCTCGACCCTTCCCGGTATTACGAAGACGCTACAGGGCGCATTCGAGTGCTCGACACCCGTAAGCCCCTCGTATTACAGCCGTATGATTCCAGTAGCCCAGGTGTTCCGCCGCCGAACTACCCTACAGAAACCAGTAACCAGAAACCAGAAACCAGTAACCATGAGAGTACTGCCGCTGGCGCTGTTGTTACACCCGTAGCGGCTGAGAAGCCATCGCCGAGACAACCGAGTGATGACGCCTTGGCTGAGGAGATTTACATGCTTTACCCGCGAAAAAAGGGGAAGCTCAAAGCCTTGGCTGCGATCAAGAAGGCCATCAAAACCAGCGGACTCACCGAGATGGAGCTGCAGGCGAAGGTCCGGCTCTACGCCGAGAGCGTGAAGGACGAAGATCCGCAATTCATCCCCTACCCGGCCACGTGGTTCAACGCCGGTCACCATCTGGACGACCCCGCCGGATGGAAACGGACCGAGAACGCCCACGTTCAGCACGAACATCCGCCGACGAAAAAGGAAATTGGAGCGGAGGAAATCGTCATCGAGGAAAAAGACCTGTTGAGCGGCGCTGGAGACTTTGAGCAGGGGCTGGCGCGACGTTTGGCCGCTGATCACCCGCGCGCCGATGCCAGCCGCCTTCGCCGACGTGCGCAAGGCCTTCGCAGCGCCTGATCGACGAATGCGAAGAAAAAAGGGGGGGGCTGAAGCGTGAGCGAATACGAATCCAGCGACGAGCCGGCATTCGATGCCCACCACCCCGAGGGCGGGGAGGCCTTTCCGGGCGGCAAAAAAAGGAAGGGGGGCGAGCCCTCCACGGAAGACATGCTGGCGGGCATCAATCGCCAGCTTCCCTTCAGTGACGAGGCCGAGAAAGGCATCCTCTCGTGCCTGTTGCAAGGCGGAATTGAACGCCTCAGCGAGACGCGCGCCATGCTGCCGGCCGAGGCATTTTATCACCTGCCCAACCGGCACATTTACGAGGCGATCCTCGCGCTCGACGACGCCCGCCTGCCGATCGAGGTTGTGATGCTCACCAACTGGCTGCGCGACAAGGGCCAGCTCGACAAGGTGGGCGGGTCCGCTGCGATCAGCGAGCTTTACACCTTCGTGCCGATCGACGCGCACGCGCCGTATTATCGCAAAGTCGCCTTCGCCAAATGGATTCTGCGCGATGCGATCAAGGTTTGTGCCAAAGGCATCAACGGCTGTTACGAACACGGGAAAGAAGATCCAGCGCAAGACACCGGCGACACGGTGGCCGCGATTGAAAGCGATGTCTTTGCCTTGCTGGAGCGCATCCGCACCGGCCAGGGTGACGATGGCCCTGTGCACAGCTCCGCCGTCGTGACGGAAGTGATCGACCACGTGGAGAAGCTGATGCACAACAAGGGCAAGCTGCTCGGTGCCAGCACGGGCTGGGTGGATCTTGACCGCGCCATCGGCGGCCAGGGCCTTGAGCCCGGCGACGTGTTTGTGTGCGGCGCAAGGCCGAAGATGGGCAAGACGAACGTGCTGTGCTCGATGGTGAAGAGCATCGCCGTGGATCAAGACATCCCCACGCTTGTGCTCTCGCTCGAAATGAGCCGCCGCCGCCTGTGGAACCGCATCATGTTCGGCGGCTTCGGCATCGAGACGAGCAAGGCAAGCACCGGCTTTTTGGAGAAGCCCAAAGCCGCCGACTATGTGCCCGGCGATGACGATGGCGACCTTGAGGACACGGGCGGCATGACGCGCGGCGATCAGGAAAACCTGACGCTTTCACGGATGAAAATGTCACGCGCAAAGCTGTGGGTGCACGACAAGCCGATGGACACAAACGACCTGCGCGCCGTCGTCCGCATGATGGTGCGCAAGCATGGCATCAAATGCTGCGCCATCGACTATGTGCAGCTGGTCCGCAGCGTCACGAAACGCGGCCAGGGCGAGGAGCGCCACCAGATCGCCGAGGCGATGGATACGATTCACTCGCTCGCCAAAGAGTTCGGCATCTTCTTCATCGTGCTTGCCCAGGCGAACCGCAGCGCGGAGTCCAACCCCGGCAAGGAGCCGAGCGACAAGGACTATGATGGAGGCAGCGCCATCGAGAAGTATCTCGACTACGGCAGCTTCATTCACCGCCCTGCTCGCTACAAAAAATGGGGGCAGCTCGACAAGGAGCAACAGGCGGCCTTCAGGGCCATGGTGGAACCGCGCCGCAAACGCAACCCGGAGCTGTGGAGCCGAGACGTGCCGGTGCGCAATGGATTCGGGCAG
>NZ_JBGANL010000011.1:0-128352 GCF_044222345.1 Prosthecobacter sp. | reverse complement strand
CACGTCCTTCAAGTCCAGACTGATGGAGGCATTGCTTGGCGCATCTCCCATCCGAAGAATGATGTTCACACCCTTGACTCCGGATTTGTCAGTGAAGGTGTCCAAATCACGGCTTTTGATACGAAGGTATTCAACAGCCTCTTCAATGGTTGCCCCTTCAAATTGCACCGTCGGGAAAATGATCTTGTTCATCTTTTCCGTCAAATACGCACCGGGGCTGCGTCCCACACCATATTCAAAGGCGATCGCCTGCCCCTGCACCGGCACCTTGTCCTCCCAGGTCTCAGTCACCTGCGCGAGCATTTTGGCACGCTGGTGATCATAGGCTGTCTTGAAGTAAGCCTGACGCTTGCGCTCAGCATTCTCCATGCCGCGGCGGGCCGCGCTGTTGTAAGGGTCAGTCCGCAGAACATCCTGATACTGCGCGATGGCTGCATCATACTGGCCGGTTTCGACGGAACTATTGCCCAGCAGGAGTCCTGCCTGCACCTTGCCGACATTGGTCACGTGCTCAGCGGTGAGAGATGGCGGCCAGCGGTCTGGATCTTCAAGCTGCTTCTGGAAAGCCAGGGCGCCTTTGTGCCCCGGAATCAACACCAGCGCACCTTCCAGCAATTGACGGGATTCCTTGTAATTGCCTGCCTTGGCACGTTCCTGGGCAACCGTGACGCTGCAATCCGCATACTTGAGCTGGGCCAGATCCAGCCAGTCACGGGTCAACGGCGCATTCGGCAGCGAATCGATGGCGGATTTGTAGGAGCTGAGCGCGCCATCATAATCCCCCTCGCTGAATAATTTATCACCACGATCCATGGCCGTGCGCGCATCTTCAATGCGGGCATAACGACGTGCGATTTCGCGATTGGCCATTCCTGTGACGGTACTTTGACTTTGCGCCATGATCGATGGCGTGGAAGCAGTCAAAACGAGAAGGGAAAGGTTGAACACCAGACGAGAGTGATGGGTCATAGGGCAAACTGACAATATTTTGTGGTAAAGAGAGATTACTAACAGAAGAGGGCGAACTTTGGCGAGCTAATTTTTCTGCCGGGATGAAAATAGCGAAGGGCTCAGCCTTGCTTAATTTCGATGGTTTCTTTCGTGGGTTTACCATCCGTCCCAAGAAGAGATATGATGGCTTTGGTTTCTTCCAATTTGAGAATGTAGTAGGTTTTGCCAAGGCCGGGAAGCTGGAACGAGCCGCCTTCTTTGACCCCGGGAATGACCTGACGCTTCTTCCAGCGGAATTCGAACTCAGCCTCATAATCAGCCAGGTTGACCTCCTTGCCTTCCACCAGTTCAAATTCCTTCTGGGTGGAGATATCAAACATTTTCAGCACAAACGCATCCTTGGGCCCAAACTTCGTTTCGACAGTTTCTTTCCGGAAGGAGAGGATTTTGAAACGAATCGTTCCCTTATCAAAGCCAAACTCTTCGTTGAGTGGCTTGAAAACACTGGCCCGCGTCGGCACCGTGCGCTGAATCTGGAAGGTGCCATCGCTGCCACCTTTCAACATCAGGATGTAGTCATGGCTGATACGCTTGGTCAGGAACAGCTTGTCGGTGTAGGGCGGCATCGAACTCGCATCCCGCGGATCCGTCTTGGCATTGAATTCTTCCAGATTGGAAAACCCGTCGTTGTCCGCATCCAGCTGGCCGACATTGGGCGAGAAGATGTTGGGAAGCTGTGCTTCCGGCGGATTTTTCGTCAGATCTCCCGTGAGGAAGAGATTGGTCATGGGTTCACGCAGCTTCGGCTCCGGCAGCAGAAGGTCGAACAACTTGCTGTCTTTCATCACCAGCATCACGGACTTGTTCAAAGGCACCGCCTTCTCGTTCCGCACCGGGGAAAGCCATGAATACTTTTTCTTCATGGTTTCAGTGGCGTCTGTCACCTTCTGGCTGGCGGGTGCATTCAAGTCATTCTTGGAGAACCCCTGTGGGAGGGTCAGACTCTCCTCAAACCCTTGCGATTCAAGGATCAGAAACACGGCCACCCCAATCGCTAAAAGGGAGGAAATGATCAGAATGGTTTTTTCGTAGTTGCCCTGTCGGTTCTGCATGGTGGTGCTTTAAGGCTGCGGATTTTTATAAAGTGAGATCAACGTCCGGCGGGAGCCTGGACCGCAACCCCTGCGGCGGCGTCCAAAAATTTGATCAGATCGATTTCGAGCCTGACCTTCAGGAACTCATTGCCAAAGACTGGAATGGCATCCACAAAAGCTGGCGGCGGCGGCTTGATCTCGTCCGACGGAGCTTCCTCCGTTTTGACAGCCTCATTCGGATCTTTCGTCGCTTCAGTCGGCAGCCTGACTTCAGAAACCAGCGGTCCGTCCTGACGCTGATTCTCAATGCGCAGCAGGCGCAGGCTGGTGAAATAGGGCATGTCCGTCGGGCTGGTCAGACGGCTGATCAGGAGCTGCAATGGCCCTTGGTCCAAGGTCAAAACCACCGAGATCTGTCGCTTCTCAAGAATACCAGCAGCCGCCTGCCCCTGCATTCCAGCATTATTGTTTCCCTGGCTGGTGGACGTGGCCGCTTCGACGGGCAGTTTGGAACGCTCCAGCACATCCAGCGACTGCACTCCGCATTTCATGAGGAGCTTCGTCAGCTCATCCACAGCGTCCAGATAACCGGAAAGCTCGGTGGCTTCAGCCCCGGATTTGGGCAGCGTGTGGGTGTAGTCATCAAAACCAAAGGCAAACTCTGCAGGGAGCTGCATCTTCGCCTGCACGGACGTCTTGCGGATTTCGGAGATCTTGGCTTTGAGCTTGTCCTGAAACTCAATGTCATTGATCGCCGCAACCTTGGGCTGAAGGATGAGCACCGTTTTGCCAAGGGTGTCCACCAGCTTCGCATACTCCGCCACCGAATCCTGCTTGGCCTTCAGATTGGCCTCCGTGGGAGCCAGCGGTGCGCCTTTCAGGCCGGCCACCTGATTGCCGAGGCCTAGATAGCCCTCCTTGGTTTCTGCATAGACGCTCCATGCATCAAACAGCAGATAGCCAAGGGCCAGCGAGCCGACGACGATTACGCCAAGAATGGCGGCCAATGGTTTATTTTCACGTATCCAGTCCATGATGCTTTATTGAAATTGCAGAGGATTGCGCAGAGGCATTTTAATTTCGAAGTGATAGGCGTAGCGCACTTCATCCACGCCACTGTCAACCTTCACATAGGTGTCACGTTTGGCTTCAAAGTCCGGCGCATTGAACGCGTCCAGCTTGGCCAGCTTCGAGGCAAAATCATAGACCACCTTCTGCTCGCCTTTGTCGTTCTTGCGATACAGGCCCTGCAGGCGCAGTGTGTAAACCGGCGCAGCAGGCGCCCCGGCCCTGGAGTTGCTGGAGGCATTGGAGGTATTCGCAGCAGGCCTGCTGTTGTTCTCTTCACCGCCCCACAGCGCCTTCGTGATGGGTTTGCCATCCTTCAGCACTTCGATCACAGGCAGCCAGATCAGATCATTGTCGAACTGCTGGTTGAGATCATTGAGCAAATGCGCCCACCAGGAGCGGTCGGTCACCGCCTGCTCCAGCTGCGCACTGCGCACCCGGAGATCTTCCTGCTTGGCATCCAGCTGGCGGATTTGATTGGCCAGATTGGTGAGCTGCCCGCTTTCAGCCTGCAGGGCGGCAGAACGCGTTTCCACCACCGCACTCGCGCTCTTGAACCAGAAGATCGAGGCAGCCAGGGCCCCCATGATGCAGATCCCAGACAGAATCAAGGCAGGCGCACGGCGTGCCGCATCACGCGCCGAAGCCAGCGGCCCGGGCACGAGTTCGATTTCGCATGGGCAGGAACCCATGCCGCGCAGCGCCAGACCGACGAGTTCTCCAAGCGCTGGTGCATCCATCTGGGCCGCATCCGCGCTCACCCCACGATCCATCTGCACACCACGCAGCCCGTTGTAAATCTCCACCGGCAGCTTCAATTTTTCCGCGAAAAACTCCGCGATGTAGCCTGCCCCCGAGCCACCGCCTGCAAGGAACACACGCTTTGGCGCGCTGCCACCCTGCTGACTGCGGTAAAACGTGATCGTGCGCATGATCTCAGCGTGAAGACGCGTCATCGAATTACGCATCACCTTGGACATGGCGTTCACGCCTTCATCCGGGTGATCCTCCACCGCGCCACCCAGAGCCACAAAGCCCTGGGAACGCTTCTGACGCTCGGCCTCGGCAAAGGAAATGCCGAACTCCTTGGCAATCGCGTTGGTGACGGCAGCACCGCCCACCAGCAGATTGCGGGTGAAAAAGCGATCTCCTTCCACAAACACCAGATTGGTTGAGCGGGCGCCCATGTCCACGATCAGCGCAGGCTCATCCACATCGGGATAACTGTAACGGAAAGCATTGTAGAGCGCCAGCGGCCCCACATCCATCCCGATCACATTGACGCCGCAGGAAGCAACCTCCGCATGCATCTCGTTCAGCGGCTCACACTTCATGGCGGCCAGCACCACCTCGATTTCACCCAGCTCAGACTTGGAGACCACCTCGTAGTCCCATGAGACTTCATCCAGCTGCCACGGCACATTCTGCCGCGCTTCAAATTCCACGATCTGTGCCAGCTTGTCCCCATGCACAGGAGGCAGCTTCACAAAACGGCTGAACACCGGATGCCCGGGGACGGAACACCAGGTTTTCTGGCCCTTGATCTTCACCTTGGAGGCGAGCTCCTGCAGCGCCAGCTTCAACTGCGGGAGGCGGCTGGCATCCACAGAGGGATCGCCATCCAGCTCAACAATTTCGTACCGCTTCAGAATGAGATCCCCTCCCGGCGTCTTGCCGAAAAATGCTCCGCTGACACGTTGGGAGCCGAGACTGATGACTGCAATGCTAGTTGGGTCTGCCATGCTGGGAAGGGTTTATATCACTGATCTGTTGAAAACTTGCGTCGAACTCGGCCGGCTTGGTTACTTGACTTTAACCGGCACATCATAGTCGCCAAAAACAGCCGCAAAAGGTGTTTGCATCTTGTTGAGTACCATTCCTTGCATGATCTCAAAATTGTCTTTGCTCTCCCACCAGGCACTTTTGCCAATGCTTGACTTGGCGGCGATGACTTTGCCATCAACGACGATCTCAACTCCCCACCCCTGAATGTCGACAGAGGCGGTCACGGTGTCCTTCATGGTGAGGGTCTTCATCGTGGCTGGAGAAATGTACCCCAGTGCGTGGCAGGGCTCATCCGCAGGTATGTCCAGCAAATCCAGCGATCCCTGAAGGACGATGCGTTTCGGCTTGGGATCCTTGGTCATTTCCTGCAGCGCCGCATAAATATTGAGCTGCATGCCTGGATAACTCCCCTTTCTGCCACCCGCTTCAGCAGGAAGCTTGATGTCAAACTCCACATCAAATTCAATCCAGTTTTTCGGCGTCCAGCGCTTCATCTTCACATTGGTGACGCTCAATTGCGGCGTCTGCTGCTCTTCCACCTGCACGTTTTTGATTCTGACCTTCACATCAGGCAGTTTTTCACCCGTCGCCGGCGCCTGCGCCTGAACGACATTGGCAAGAAGGAGAGATGCGAGAATCAAACTGAGAGGTTTCATTGTGTGGGCTGGTTGTTCCAATAATTTAAAAGTTTTATCAGCAAAACACCCTGCGCATCAAGCAGGGATTCGAGAAAGTCGCGAAAATACGTCACTGTGCGGAAATTTCCGTCTTCATGCAATTCCTGCGATTGCAGTCGACAGAGGTATTCTTGGAGTGGCTCATTACGAATGATCAGGGGGCAGGGAGCGCGGAGTCTGTGGCATTCCCGTCAGAGTGCAAGCAAAAGACAAGCGGGGATTTCGTGAACATCTAGGGCTTGTATAAGTCTGATTTCAAAGCCTAAACTCCCCTTCCTCATCATGATGTTCTCCTGCTCGCGTCCCCTCACCCTGCTTTTGGCCAGCTTTTTATTCGCCGCCTGCGATCAGTCGGACAGTCCCGATGTGGAAAAAGCGATCAGTGATCTGGAAAAACAAAAGCAGGCAAAAACGGCAAAACAAGAAAGCACTCCCGCCTCTCCTGCCAGCCCCCTTTCCTCCCCAGGCATTCTTGCCTCCACCGGCCTCGCCGCCAAGGATGAGCGCGCCGAAATCATCCTGCTTCTGCCTGACGCACGCATCGCCATGCAGGAATTCCAGCGCAATGGCCTCGCCATGCTCGTCGGCAGGCAGGCGGGCTACAAGCTCACCACCAGTGACGCCGCCGGCAGCAGCACCACGCAGATCGAACAGTTCCGCCAGGCCATCGCCGCCAAACCGGCAGCCATCATCCTCAGCCCCATCGATCCCCCGGCCGTTGCAGCCCTCATCGTCGAAGCACAGACCCACGGCATCATCGTCATCGGTCTCGACAAACGCATGCTCAATGAAGGCTGCGCCAGCGTTGTCTTCACCGATCAGCGCAAAGTCGGGCGCATGGCCGCAGACACCATCACCGAAGCCCTCAAACGCAAGGCCGCCGAAGAAAAGCGCACCGAGGTCACCGGCCGCGTCGTCCAGCTTCGCGGCGCTGCAGACAGCTACTCCACCAATGAGATCGCCGAAGGTTTCAGCGAAGGCCTCCGCACCCAGCCCGGTGTCATCCTCGTCCATGACGCCCCGGCGGAGTGGAGCACCGAAACGGCAACCAAGCGCACCACTGAAGCATTCAACCTCCAGAAAAATTTCGATGCCATTTACGCTCAGAGCGATGCCATGGCCATCGGTGCGGCCAAAGCCGCCGACACCGCCGGCCAGCGTGAAAACATCTTCATTATCGGCACAGATGGCCTCTCCGGCCAAAAGCGCGGCCTCGAACTCGTCCGCCTCGGTGACCTCGACGCCTCCGTCGTTCAGCCCGCCCTCGTCGATCTCGCCCTCAAGATCATCACCAAGTTGCGCAGCGACAAAGCCTTCAAACCCCAGCCCTCGTATGAAATTCAGCCCGTGGTGATCCTGCCCAAAAATGTGGAGCAGATGCTCCGCACCGGCACCTACAGGCTGCCCAATCTGTGAACCAACAACACACCCCATCCGCCATGTTGCGCTCGCTCACCGCCCTCCTCTTCCTCCTCGCCTGCGCCGACCTGTCCGCGCAAGACGCCGCCGCCCCCAAACCCGACGCCAAAACCCAGCTCGAAGCCGCGCAAAAGCTCGTCAAGCAGGTCTCCCCCGGCGTCTACGACCTCAACGGCATCCAGATCACCGCCGCCACCCGCGAGCTGCGCATCCCCTGCTCCATCCTCCATCAAAAGCTCCCCATCGAGTACGCACTCTGCCATGAAAACGGCGAGAAAGTCCATGAGACCATCCTGGAGACCAAGGTAAAGCCCATCCAAATCCAGCTCGCCCTTCTCCTCGCCAATTACCAGCCCGCCACCCTCGGCATCCTCGCAAAGCTCGATCCCAAAGCCGAGCGCCCCTACAACGCCAAGGACACCGAGCCCAAAACTCCCGGTGCCAACCGCCTCGCCATCCACGTCGAATGGAAAGAAGGCGACAAAACCAAAAAAGTCCCCCTCTCCGACTTCATCCAGAACATCGAAAAACGCAAAACCCCCGACGACCTCGACACCTGGATCTTCAACGGCTCCATCATTGATGAAACCGGCTTCGCCGCAGAGCAGACCGGCTCCATCATCTCCACCTACGTGGATCGTGCCGCCATCATCAATTCCGCCGCCAAAGGCAACGAACGCGACGACCTCTGGATCAGCATGCCCGCCAACATCCCCGCCGAAGAAACCAAGGTCACCCTCATCATCACCCCAGCGAAATAGCATAGAAGCGTTTGATTCTGATTCGCGACAATTCGCGGGCATTCGCCTCCATTCGCGTTGGAAATCTCTGACCCTCTGCGTCCTCCAAATTGCCGCAGTGCAACATCAGTGGCTCCATCAGAGAACAGGTTCAATCTCTGCCTCTTTGCTCCTCTGCGGCAAACCGAACCTCCCAGGCTCGCCATACTCGAAATGCGTATTGTGAGTCACCAGACCAGCTCCCACGGTCAAAAAGCGCCCACCGCCGCCCCGGCATGGACAAGAATCGTCCGCGCTCAAAGAGCCCCCCCTTGCCCATTGACGCCGCCCTCTTTCCATATCCAGTTCCCTGTACCATGAAAATCCCAGCCCTCCTCCTCACCCTGGCGCTCGGCACCACCGCCGCCTTCCCCCAGGCCACCACCCAGGCCTCCCGCAACGAATCCCTCAAGCAGGAGCTCCGCCTCGGCGTCGAGCGCGGCCTCAATTTCCTCCGCTCCAAGCAAAACCCCGCCACCGGCCAGTGGGGTGACGCAGAGCCCGTCGCCATGACCGGCCTCGCCATCATCAGCATCATGCTCGACCCCAACCGCAAGCCCGGCGATCCCGTCCCCGCTGAAGTCGAAAAAGCCACCAAGTTCCTCGTCGCCCAGGCCCGCCCCGATGGCGGCATCTTCATCAAAGGCCGTGGCAACTACAACACCGCCCTCGCCCTCACCGCCCTCCTCCTCAACAACAAGCCCGAGAACGAGGAAGTCATGCTCAAGGCCCGCCGCTACCTCGTCCACTGCCAGGTCGATCTCGATGAAAAAGGCAAGCAGGACAATCCCCTCGATGGCGGCATCGGCTACGGCGACGAAAAAGGCATGCACGCCGACATGTCCAATCTCTCCTTTGCCCTCGAAGCCCTCTACTACTCGCAGCAACTCCTGGCAGACAAAGGCGATGCCGCCAAGAACGAGCCCCAGCTCAACGTCGCCGCCGCCATCGACTTCATCCAGCGCTGCCAGAACCGCCCCGAAAGCAACAAATCCGCCTGGGTCAGCAAAGACCCCGACGACGCCGGCGGCTTCATCTACAACCCCTCCGAAACCCGCGGCGCCAAAGTCACCAATCCCGATGGCAGCATCGCCCTCCGCAGCTACGGCAGCATCAGCTACGCCGGTCTCCTCAGCTTCATTTACGCCGGCGTGGACAAAGACGACCCCCGCGTCAAAGCCGTCATCGAATGGCTCCAGAACCACTACAACCCCAATGAAAACCCCGGCCTCGGCGCCGCCGGCCTCTACTACTACTACCAGACCATGAGCAAGGCCCTCAGCATCGCCAAGATCGACTACATCAAAACCAAAGACGGCAAGCTCATCGACTGGCGCAAAGACATCACCGAAAAACTCCTCAGCCTCCAGAAAGGCGACGGCTCCTGGTCCAACACCGAAGGCCGCTGGATGGAATCCGACCCCGTCCTCACCACCACCTACATCCTCATGGCCCTCGGCCGCATCCACCAGACCCTTTAAAAAAGTTGCCCCGTTGCTGTGCGACGGGTTTAGCCTCCCTCCAAACGCCGCGCCCTCAAACAGCGCGGCGTTTTTTGTACTGTCACGCTCGCCGCCCTCCCCCATGGCCACAGCCCTATTTGGACTGCGGTCGCACAGCGACGAAGGAGCGCAGCTACCGCTTTCGACGGACCCGTCAGCTCACCCGTGCCAAAGAACACCCAATGCGGGAGCCAATCATTTTACGCAAGCCGTGTCATTTCGCGTCCACCACACGCCCTCGAAAGACACATCAACCGCCCCGCACTCCGGAACAGCACCGTCATGCCCACAGCCTAAAAACATCCCTCTCGACATCCCGCCGCCTCATTCGGTAGTCTAACCGGCATGCACGCCCTCCACCGCCTCGTGGCACTCCTGCTCGTCCTCACCTCGGTACTGCATGCGGAGAAGCTGGAGATGTTCACTCGTTCCTTCAAAGTTCGGCCAGCTTTTCTTTCGCAATCCGATTTGGACAGCATCAAACTCGGCCCCGATCCCTTCGGCCCGCAACCAGTTCAGAATAAAACACTCAGGCAAATCCTTGAAGACGCCGGCATTACCTTCCCGGAAGGTGCTTCCGTATCTCGTGGCCCAGTGGGTGAAATTGTCTGCCGCAACACCGAGGAAAACCTCGAACGCCTGAAGAAGCTTGTGGAGTCAGAAAACGCCGCGAATCATGAGCCCCTGCCTGCGAAGAAGCTGCCATTGATCACGCGCACCTTCAAAGTACCGCGTGATTTTCTGGTCTGGGACCCTCCCGCGAAAACCGCCCCCATCAGAGCTCCCCGCAGACCCTTTTGCCCCAGGGTCAGCTCCCGGCACCTCACTCTCTCTCGACGCGCCACCACCCCGCGTCCTGCTCCGGGCATTACACAAACTCGAAGCAGCCTAGCTGTCACATTTTTTGAAGGAGCCAGCGCCAGCTTCAATCCGCTTACCGGCACCCTCACCGTTGCCAATTCACAGCCCAATCTCGACCTCATCGCTGCCTATGTCGAGGCTCCGTTGAACAGGCCCCCTCCAACATCGCCTTCACTCTCACCGTCATCGAAGGCCCGGGCGCTCATCCGCCAGGCCAATGCCGCAGCATCCAAAAAAGCGAACGCCTTCAAGGAGCTTGCCTCCTTGCTCGACGACGCAAAGAAGCCCGGCTCCAAAGTCCGCGTGGTTGGCGATGCCTTCCTCGAAACAAAACCCGGCACTCGCGCCATCATCGAAATGGGACTCGCTCACAACCATGCCACCCTGTTCGCTCTTGATGCCAAAAGCCGCGCCTCCGTCACAGATGAGATGCATCAGGTCGGTCTGCGCTTCGAGATCGAACCCACCGTGAGCTCCGCCTTCAACAGCATCATCGAAACCTCGTTCGCTCTGTCGTTCAATGCCGCACCTCCCACGCAAAGACAGGTGAGCGTGGACGACCCCGTCACCGCACACACCGCAGACCTTCCCGTCACCGATTTCTCCGAAACTCAAATCGTCACCGGCATCAGCTTCTTCAATGGCCATACCCGCCTCATCGGCGTCACCAAGCCCGTCACCACGCCTCAGCAGGATGCAGACACCCTCTGTGCCGCATTTCTCACCGCCACGCTGCGCCGCGTTGAGGCCCTTCCCATCTCTCAGCCCAAGGTGGCCTCACCATCCTCCGTGCCGCCCGGCATGATCTTCGCCGCCCTGTCCAGACCCGAGGGCTGTTTCGACCACAAATTGGTTGCTTCATATAACCCGACTGTTCCCACTGACTTGGACGTCCCCTCTCGCATCACACTGAAGGCATGGTTGCTCACCCGAGGCGTCACCTTCCCGTCCGGTTCATCCATCGAGCACCGCGCTGGCGTCCTTCGCTGCGTCAACACACCGGACAACATCGCCCTCATTGAGACAATCACAGATCACGAACTCAGCATCAGACCGCATACCCTCGCGTTCACTCTCCACACCGTGGAAGCACCCGCATCCTTCCTGCGTGACTTGACCCGCCAGACGCTCGCCTCAGCCGACGATTCCGCCATGCTCGCCGCCGTCGAAGCCGCCGCCGCTCGTGGCGAAGCCACCTTCATCAACTCCACCTTCCTTGAAACCAAATCCGACTCACGTGCCACCCAGCATGCAGTCCAGGAGCACTGCTATCTGGGTGCTTTTAACATCACTGCCCAGGGTCACACGCAGCTAAGTTTCAAATCGCGCCTCGTCGGCTCCCTGCTCGAAATCGAACCCATCCTCGAGGCCGACAAGCGGACTGTCTCTCTGGCTTTTAGCCACGAACTGCACCCGACCGCACCCGTGATCCATCGCAGTCACTTCCGCGATCCCTCCACTCAGCAGTCCCTCGACATCCCCCTCACGGATTTCAACACCCACAAGACCACCACCCACCTGAGTCTCACCAAAGGCGGCACAAAATTAATCGCCTTGAATCCACCCAGCGGCCTTGATCGCCCCGGCCTGCTCTGGGCTACGTTTCTGAAATGTTCTGTCGTCCCCCACTTACCTACCGATCAAAGTCAGACGGCCGGTCAAAACACATACCATCCCCCGGATCCCAAAGCATGGAGCTCCCGCGCCTACAAAGTGCCTTCAGACTACCTCTCCACCGCAAGCGATCCCGCCAAAATCAAAACGACCCAGCAGATTCTTGAGGCCTCTGGAATTCTTTTCCCAGAAGGTGCCACGGCGATATTCAATCCCAGCCTCGGCCGGCTATTCGTCAGAAACACCAACGAGAATCTCGACCTCGTTGAAGCCTACACGGATTTCCATTGCCGTTTCCCACTGCCCCCCATCGCCTTCACCACTCACGTCCTTCAGGGCCCCGGCCCGCTCCTTCGCCGTCTCACCGCACAAGCCGCCGACAAAAGCGATCACCGCACCGAGCTCGATGAATTGCTCGCAGCCGTCAAGACCGGCACCGTCCAGCATCTCAACACCGCACGCATCGAGACAAGGTCCGGCACCCGTTCCACATCCACACAGAGCCGTCAGCACACCTACATCGCCGACGTCAATATGAACGGCCCCGGCAAGCCCCCCTTCCCTCAGGAGATGCGCGAAGTCGGGCTCCGCGTCGAACTCGAACCCTATGTCGGCACAGACGGCTCCACCGTGGAACTCACCCTCGCCCCCCAGTTCCACACCGCCCCGCCCTTCGAACACCGCGAGCACATCATCGACGAAAAAGGCCATCGTCTCGAATTTCCCCTCACCGATTTCTCCACCACCAAGCTCACCACCGGCATCACCATGCCAGACGGCTCCGCCCGTCTTCTCTCCCTCTACAAGCCCACCGGCAAACCCGAGTTCGAAAAAGACGACATCCTCCAGGCCATCTTCATCACCTGCGACATCCTTCACCCCGAAGATCCGCCCGTCACCAAATAGCCCCCTTTCGCCATCCCCCATCCGTTTCTTCGTATGGTAGCACCGGCTTCAGCCGGCCCGGTTCTGCGTTCGCAGTTCGAGCATCCCGTCCTTCGTAGCCTCGGCGAAGAAGGAAGCCCAACCGGTTCCACACCGCAGCCCTTCCCATCCCCCAAGCCGTCACGCAGCCCCCATATCTGCCTGACGGCTTTTTCCTACTCATCCCTCTCGACATTCCTCTCCCTCCTCCCGTAATCTCCCCGGCATGCGTCGCGCCTTCCTCCTTCTCCTGCTTCTGGCATCAGCCCTTCCTGTGCAGTCCCAAGAACCGGCCAAGGACAAGACACCACCCCAGATCTCTCCCACACCTAAGCAGGCAGACCTCGACGCCAAAGCCCGGCTGAGACAGAAAATGGATGAGATCATCATCCCCTCGGTTCATTTCGAAAAGGCCACTCCCAGGCAGGCGCTTGAATTTCTCCGCACCAAGAGCCGCGAGTTGGACAAGTCCCCCGCAGCTTCCGGTGAGAAGGGAATCAACATCATCCTGCGCACGCAAGACTCTCCTGAAGGGCCCCGCATCACTCTGGATCTGAAAAACGTGTCGCTTGCCAAAGCCCTGCTCGCCACGACTGAGCAGGCAGTGATGGTTTACCGGGTGGAGCCCCTGGGTGTGCTGGTGTCAGACATGCATGCCTACCGAGGCGAGAGACACACCCGCACCTTCAAAGTCCCGCCAGATTTCCTCTCCTGCGAGATTCCTCCGGCTGCTGCGCCACCCCCAGCGGCAGACCCCTTCTCCGACGCCCCTCCCTCCGCACCGGCGGCCGTTCCGCCTCTCAAAACCGCGCAGCAAATCCTGGAAGCCGTCGGCATCCCTTTTCCCGAGGGAGCCAGCGCCACCTTCAGTCCTGTCACCAGCCTTCTCACGGTCACCAACACACTGCCAAATCTCGATCTCGTCGCAGCCTACATTCTATCAATCACCCAGCAGTCGCCAGCCACCATCGCCTGCACCCTCACCGTCATCGAAGGTCCCGGGGAGCTCATCCGCCAGGCCAGTGCCGCCTCTTCGCGCACCACGAACGCAGCCCCGGAGTTGAGCAGGCTTCTCAACCTTGTCAAAAATCCCGGCTCCGATGTCCGCATCGTCGGAGACGCCTTCCTGGAAACCAAGTCCGGCACTCGCGCCACCACCCAGGCCGTGTGCGATCATGCCTATGCCTCTGATCTCACCATGGACGCAAAAAGCCGTGCCTCCGTCACTCATGATACGCGCCAGATCGGCCTGGCACTGGAATGGGAACCGACTCTCGGCGCGGATCGCACGACCATCGAGTCCTCGATCTCGATTCAATTGCATCCCGCACCGCCCGCTTCGCGCCAGGTCTCCATCACAGAGCCGGCCAGCGGTGGCACCGCGGAATTCCCCTCCACCGACATCGCCACGGCGCGTTTCACCACCGGCTTCACCAGCACCCCCGGCAGCACCAAGTTCCTCGGCATCACCAAACCTGTCGGCACCTCCAAACAGAGCGCAGACATACTCTGGGCCGCTTTTGTCACCACCCATGTACGCCACGTCGGGTCCCTGCCCTCTTCCAATCCAGCCCCTCAGCCTCAAGTCGCTCAGACACCCGCAGGCATGAGCACCGCCACATTCAATGTGCCCGAAGGCTTGTTTGAAGCCTTCATCGAGGAATCCCAACCTCCCCAATCCTTGGTCACGAAACACATGCCGCTGCAAACATGGCTCGAGGCCAACGGCATCACTCCTGTCAAAGGAGCCACCGCCGAACACAACGGCAGCGTCCTGACCATCATCAACACCTCCGATAACATCGAACGCATCGCACGCCTCACCGGCGAGTGCCTCCGCAGATCCTGCAAGACGGCCGCATTCACCCTCCATACCCTTCAGGCCCCCGCCTCTTTCCTCCGTGAACTCACACACCAGATCGCCACCACAGCGGATGATACCGCCATGCTGGCCGCCGTGGAAGCCGCCGTCGCTCGTGGAGAGGCCACCTTCATCGACACCCTCTTCGTCGAGACCAGAGCCGGCACCCGCGCCACCCACGAATCCGTTCGCGAACACACCCATCTTTCCACCTTTGGCACCGATGCCAAAGGCCAGCCTAAGCTCGCCTTCGCGACACGCCCTGTCGGCTCCATCCTTGAAATCGAACCCACCGTCGGCAGCGATGGCCGCACCGTGGAGATCACGCTGGCCCACCAACTGCATTCCGCCCCTCCCGAAGCACGCCGCGAACACTTTCGCGATCCCTCCTCCAACAAACCTTTCGACCTGCCCGTCGTCGATTTTCACTCCGCCAAGACCGTCACCGGCCTCTCCGTGAACAAGGGCACCACCAAGCTCCTCTCGCTCAACCGTCCCACAGGCCGCGGCGATGCCGACGTCCTTTGGGCCACCTTTCTGAAATGCGATCTCGTCACACAGGTTCCAATCTCCCGCCAAAAAGTCGCTGAAAAGAAAAAACAGGCCCCGCTCGACCCCAAAGCCTGGAACACCCGGATGTATCACCTCCCGCCAGATTTCCTTTCAGTCAGCTCAGTGACACCACCCCCAAGGAGAACAGCCAGGATGATTCTCGAAGCCTCGGGCATTCCCTTCCCCGAAGGAGCCATCGCCTCATTCAATCCCGCCACATCCATCTTGTTTGTCAAAAACACCAACGAGAACCTCGCCTTGATCGATGCCTACGTTGAGTCCATTCGCAGAGTCGCACCCAAGACCATCGTCTTGACCGCCCACATCCTCCAAGGCCCCGGCACGCTGCTCCGCCGTCTCACCGCACAAGCCGCCAGCAAGGGCGATCACCGTATCGAACTCGAAGAAGCCCTCGCCGCAGTCAAATCCGGCACCGTGCAGCACCTCAACACCGCGCGCATCGAAACCAAGTCCGGCACCCGCGCCACTTCTGAGCAGGCCGTTGAGCACACCTCCGTGACCGACGTGACTGTGAATGCAGATGGCGTTCCCGCGTTCGTGCAAAAAATGCGCGAAGTCGGTCTCCACCTCGAATTCGAGCCCGTCGTGGGAGCTGATGGCATCTTGTTGGAACCCAGCCTCACTCTCGAATCCCACACCGCCCCTCCCCTCGAACACCGCGAGCACCTCACCGACACCCAGGGCCGCCCCCTCGAGTTTCCACTCACCGATTACTTCACCACCAAAATCACCACCGGCATCACCATCCCCGACGGCACCACCCGCCTCCTCTCCCTCTGCAAACCCACCGGCAAACCCGAGTTCGAAAAAGAAGACATCCTGCAGGCCATCTTCATCACCTGCGACCTCCTTCGCGCAGGCGAGTAGCATACCTCACAAAGTCAAAGCTAAGCCGTCGGCATCCATCATCTTTGCTTCTTTTTGCGCCTCTTTGCGGCCATACCTCCGGCATCTCCCATCACTCCTCAAACTCCGTGTAATGCCTCCTCCTCGGCGGCTCCGTCACCATCGCCTTCTGCTTCCAAAACGTAGCCTGATGCAGGTCTTTCTCACAGCCCACACCTTCCAGATAGCACTGCGAAAGGCTCTTCATCGCCTCCACCACACCCTCTTCAGCCGCAGCTTTGATCGCCGCAAAGCCAGTCCTCCGTTCCTTCGTCGTCTGCCCGTGATTTAAGAGCACCATGCCCGCCAGATTCTTGGCAGGCGGAAAGGTCTCCACCACGCGTGAGAGCGTGTCGTACACATCCTGCCACAGCGCCGGATCATGCTCCGCTTTGCGCCACAACAGATGCGCCGCCAGATACGCCTCCAGCGGATGCCTGGAGCGTCTCATGAACGCCAGCACCAGCGTCCCCGCCTTCTCGATGTCCTGCGGCACCCCTTGTCCCTGAAACAGCGCCTCGGCATAGTAGAAGCGCGCATCCCGCCGCTGCCCTGCCTCGAATGCCTTCTGGTACAGCGCCACACTGCGCGCCGCATTCCGCTGGAACCCATAACCCGCCGCATACAGATGCCCCTCCAGCAGCATCGCCGACACACTGCCATGCTCGGCAAACTGATGCACCGGCTCCGCCCACGCCGCATCCAGCCACTTGCCACTCATGAACAACTGCCGCGCCATGCGGTCACACAGCCTGTCCGCAAACGGCTGCCAGAAACTGTCCTGCGGAAATTCATACATCGCGTTCACCAGCACCGTGAGCGCCGGCTTGAAATGCGTCATCCACCTGCTCCGCATGCGTAAAGGCAGGCTTCAGCTCCCTCAGCGACGCAGCGCTCACAAACTGCTCCTTCGTCGGCAGCAGCTCGGTCACCTCAATGCGGTCGCTCGCATCCGTGATCCTCCAGTGGTCCGCCAAATCACGCTGCACCGTGCAGACCAGCACCCCCTTCCCCCGGGCAATGCGTTCACCGCGCTGCACCTCAAATTGAAACGGCTGCGTGACCTTGATCAGATCAAACGTCTCCAGCTCCGCCTGCGCTCCCGCCACCACGCCGATGCGCCGGAGCGGCCAGCGGTCCCGCATTTCCTCCTCCTGCCGCAGCAGCACCTCCATCGGCGGATGATCCAGCGTGAAAAACTTCCCCTGCCCCGCCGCCACATGCTCCAGCAGCCGGGCCACCGACACCTCGTTCCATGAGCGCACATACGCCGCCACACGCTCCAGCGCCCCCTGCTTGGCGGAGAGCTTCCCCGCAGCACGCTTGTCTCCCGCCACCCGCGCTTTTTCAAAAGCCGCCAGCGCCAGCTTGATGTCAGGCTTCGTGCCGTTGCCCTGCTCGTAGCGTTCCCCCAGCGGCATCCAGGCAGAAGTCTCCCCCAGTTTCGCCGCCAGCTGCAGCTGCTTGAAGGCACCCTCCGTGTAGCGCGCCGGATTCTCCTCATCATCCACCACACTCACAAAATCACGCAGCGCCTCACGCCGTCCGCCTTCCACCGCCTTCTGCAGCAGCACCACCCCTTCCTCTCCAAACGTGCCCGAAGCCCGCAGCGCCAGCGCCAGCTGATGCATCGCCGCCAGATTCCCCTTCTCCGCCAGCGGCATCAGCATCTGCGCAGCCAGTTGCGGAGCCCCCACACGCAGCAGGTCCTCGCACGCCCGCACCGTCACCTCCGGCGCAAGCGCGGCAGCAACCACCGGCGGCAGCACCACCTCGGGTTTCGCCGCAGAGAGCTGATCCAGGTGATGTGGCCAGTAAACAATGCCCGCGATCATCGCCCCGCAGAGAAGCAAGCCCGCCAGCACCAGCTTCGACGATTCCTCCTCATCCGACGGCGGCGTCGCTTCCACCATCGCCTCCACCGCCGGAGTTGGCAGGCTGGCAGGTTGAGACGGCTGAAGCACCTCGTTATTCGGTGACGAAGCAACCTCCAAAATCACCTCCCCCACCCGCTGTCCCGCGCGTGGCCTCAAGGTGATCGGCTTTAGCAAATACCCCCGCCGGCTGGGTCGCGGCCCGGCAGCCACCCCTTCGGCTCCCACACCAGATTCCACCTCAGTTCGCTCCTGCAAGGGCACCTCCTCCCCCTCAGCGAGATCCACGTCAAACACCTCCCCGCCAATCCCAAACTTGAACGGCACATTCACCTCCAGCTCGCTCGAAATCACCCCATTCACCGAGAACTGCGCCGCCGCATACAAGCCGATGATTTGAAACGTCCTCTCTCCCGTCCGGTACAGCACGCAGTGCCTCGGCAGGATGCCCTCCCCTTCAAATGTCACATTGCATTCCGGCCCGCAGCCAAACGTCAGCGACGCATGCATCGGACACGAAATCCGATGCTCACCGTCCCGATTACTCAATGTCAGAACCGCCAAGGCCATCCGAGCAGTATGCTAAATAACCCTTTAGCGTCGAGTCGGCATTCCACCAAACAACCTAGGACATCCTTACTTTCCAGCCCCCAGTTCCCGATAGTAACGCTTCACCAGATCACGGAACTCAGCCGGCACCGGATCACGATCCACCGGCGCCAGATTCTTCCCCGCATCCTTCTTCGAAAGCTCCTCCACCACACGGTCCCGCAGCTCCATCAGCGGCTGCGTGATGCGCGTGTTCAGGTTGGCGACCTGCGGCGCTTCATTGCTGCGTTTGAGTTCAATGCGGAGCGCACGCGCCCGATCCTGCACCTTCGCCGCCTCATTGCGCAGTTCAGGATTGTTCAGAAGCTCCTCCACATTGCGCAGCCGGTCGCTCCATTGCTCGTAGCCGCTTCCAGTAAAGACCCCGCTGTCAGGCTGCTCCTTGCTGTCGTCAAAGAACAGTGCCTCAGGCACAGCCCCCCCGTTGATCTGTGGACGTCGGCGGTCATTGTCCGAATCACGATCCCCCGTGATGCCAAGCCCCCTGTTGGAATCCGCCGTCTGCGCCTGTGCCTGCCCCCGGCCTTGACCACGCCCCTGATTCTTCCCTTCTCCGGGTTGCTGTCCCTGACCAGGTTGCTGCCCATTCTCCGCCGTCTGCGGTTCGCCCTGCCCTTGGCCCATCTCTTTGCCTTGCCCATCTTTACCCGGCTGCTGCCCGGGCTGGCTGCCCTTCGGTTGCTGCGCTGATGCTTGCCCCTGACCTTTGCCTTCTCCATCAGCATTCGGCTGCTGTCCGCCCCGCCCCTTCTCCCCAGGTTGCATGCCTTGCCCCGGCTTCTGCCCGTTCTCAGCAGTCTGCTCACCTTTGGCCTCACCCTGGCCCGCTTTGCCCTCCTTGCCTTGTCCTGGCTTCGGCTCCCCTTCGCCTGGCTTCTGACCTGCGCCCGCCATCTTCGGATCCTGCGGCTCACCTTGGCCATTCTTGCCTTCACCTTCTTTGCCCGGCTGCTGACCTTCCCCGGCCATCTTCGGTTCCTTCCCCTGACCTTGGCCATCCTTGCCCGGCTCCTGCCCTTGCCCATCTTTTCCGGGCTGTTCGCCTGCACCCGGCTTCTCACCTTTCTCAGCACTTTGGCCATCCTTGGGCTGCCCGTCTTTCCCCGGCTGCCCCTCTCCCGCCTTGGCTCCCTTCTCAGCAGCGTTCGGCTCCCCGGCATCCGCCGTCTTTTGTCCTTCTTGTCCCTTCTCAGCAGTCTCCTGCTCCTGCGCTTCCTTGATCAGTTTATCCAGCTCATTCTTCGCCACACGCAAAGCCTCGCTCTCACTGCCCAGCACGCTTTCAGCCGCCTTCTCCACGCCTTTCCTCAGCTCCTCCACCGCATTGGCCGCTTTGCGCTCTGCATCCTTGGCTTCCGCCTGCGATCCATACCGCAGCTGATCCCGCGTCTCCTTCAAGTTCTCTTCCAGCCCGCTCGTCTGCGCCTTGCGTACCGCGTCGTAAAGATTGCGGTGCAGCAGCGGCTCGCTCTCCTCCGCCTGCTCGCTGAGCTGCCTCATGCTGTTGAGCAGCTTTTCCACCTTCTCCTGCTGCTCCGCCACCTGCCGGCTCTGCGCCGCATTCTGCATGTTCTTCTCGATGTCAGACCCCGCCTCCTTCTGGTTCTCCAGCGTCTCGCTGATCTTCTTCTCGTTCTCCGCCGCATCACGCGCCTGCTGGCGGATCTGCTTCACCTCCTCGGCAAATTTCTTCGAAGTCTTCTGCCGGAAATCCTCCTGCATCTTTTCCAGCTCACGCTGCGCACGCGTCGCGGAGTTCGCCGCATCCGCCAGCTTTTCTTCCTTCAGCTGCTCCGCCGCCTCGCTCACCTTCTCACGCGTCTTGTCCAGCTGCTCCTTCGCCTCCGCCATGTTCTGTGCGTTCTCCGGCTTCTCCATGCGCTCCTTGAGATCATCCAGGTCGCTCAGCAGCTGTTCCTGCTCCGCCTGCAAACGCTTGAGCTGGTTGTCCAGTTCCTGCTTCTCCTCCTCCGTCTTCGCCTTGGCGATCTGGTTTTGAAGTTCCTTGATCTTCTCAGCCAGCGCCTCCTGCCGCCGCGCCAGTTCCTTCAGCCGGTTCAGCACCTGCAGGTTCTCCTGCTGCTCCGCCGTCTGCTCCTCGGTGGCGGCCTTCTCCTCTTCGTAACGCTGCTCCTTCTGCTTCAGCTCCAGATCCATGATCTGGTTCTGGTTCGCCTGCTGCCCGGCACCGGGCGGTGGCGGACTGTTTTGGCGGATCACCTGGTGCTCCCGGCTCTGCGCACGGTGCAGCCATTCCAGCGCCGTCTGCTCAAAACTCAGCGCTTGATTCAGCGGCGATCGCTTCTTCTCCGCCGACGCTTGCTGCAGCGGCCCCTGCGCATCCTTCAGGCTCTTCCACGCCTCCGTCAGCGACTGCTTCACTTCCGCGTCCTCGGCCTTTTCCATGCCCTCTTTCACCTGCTCCAAGGCGATGCCCACCGACTGATCCACCACGTCAATGTCAGGCGTCGCAGCCTCAATCACCCGCCCGGCATTCGTATCGCGAATGATCTTCCAGGTCGCATTCACAATTTGTTTCACCAGGTCCACCAGCTTGTCGCTCTGCGCCTTCGGCTTCCCCGGCTCGCTTGGCGGAGCCTCCATCTCTCGAAAGATGTCCTCGTAATGCCGCACATCGGCAAAGAACATGTCGCTCATGCTCCGCCGCACCTCCCCCTTCGGCCCCGTGTCCTCCGCCCAGAGATAATAGCTCACCAGTTGCCGTGGTTCCGCGTGCTCTTTTTCCAGCGCCAGTTCAGCACGCACATCCTGCTTCTTCAGCGGTGCGGTCACCGGGTGCTTGAAAATGATCTCCTTGCTGTTGCCGTTGATGCTAAAGACCGCCCCCGATTTCGTCACCCCCAGATCATCCGAGACCTTCGCCTCCACCGGCAGTTCTTGAATGCTCGAAACCTGCAAATCACGCTTCGGAAACACCACCTCGATCTTCGCCAGCTGATTCGACTGCACCGTCACCGTAAACCACGGCGGATTCTTGTTCCCCCGCTCCGCCTCATCCACCAGATGCAGCCGATACTTCTGCGTCTTCTCCGCCATGATGACGCCTTCCAGCACCATGGCATCTCCGGCTGAAGTCGTGAGCGGGATCACCGTCTTGTCCTCTCCAAAAAGCTCCGCCGCCGTCAGATGCGGCGCAAAAGGTGACACATCCTTGCTCACCGCACCACCCGCCTCACCGCTCGCGATCAGCGGCTTGTTCACCTTGATCTTCCACACAATCTTCGAGCCCTCCAGCGCCGTCACCTTCCGCGTGTTCTTCGTCTCCTTCGCAGGCAGTTTCGTGTACTCCGGCGGCGTGACAATCACATCACTGCCCACCAGCACGGGGAAATCAAACACGGTCAGCGTGTGCACCTGGGATTTCTGATCCGCAAACTCCACGTGGTATTTCGCATCACGCTCCACCTTGTTGATCATGCCGCCAAACACCTGCTCATCCACCGTCAGGCGCATCGGCAGACGCTCCTGCTCCTTCCCATCCGCCTCGCTCACCACCAGCGTCGCATCCGCAGGCACCGGCCCGTTAAAACGAGCTTCAATGATGAGACGCGAACCGCGTTCCAGCTCCGCATCCCCCGGAGTCAGCGTCGCTTGAAATTCCGTCGGCCGGATTTCTTCATCGACCTTATTTTTCACGACCTCGGTTTTGTGCTGTGCCGACTGGAAGCGCAGCGTCATGTCCGTGGCCAGAAAAGCGATGATGGCAATCACCGCCCCCACCGCCGCACGCGTGTAAGGCTTGTTGGCCACCGTGACCGGCCAGTTCTGCGTCGCCGCATGCGCCAGCGCTCGGTCAATGAGCCGCTCATGCAGGAAACCGGTCGGCGCATCAGCCTCCGGCTCATGCTCGATCGCCGTCAGCAGCAGCGCATTCAATGATGGATGCTTTTCCTCAATGACACGGGCGATGTCACGATCACTCCAAATGTGACGCCGCCCTTTGATCCAGGCAATCAGCCCAAGCACGATGAGCCCCACCATCGACCAGCGATCAAGCCGCTTCGAAACAGCAAAACCATTCAGCGTGGCCAGCAGCAAGCCGCCCCTCACCACAACACCCAGCGCGAACACAACAGCGAGGTGACGCATGAGCCGCGCGAGACGCAACGCCTCGCGAACTTCGGCAATGCGGGCTTCAAGAATGGTGCGTGCGATCATGGTGGTGTCATTAACGGTGTAGGAAGCAGGAATCGTGCGAGCCAGGCGCCAGCAAAGTGGTCCGCACAGTCCCCTGTGCGGCGCTCCGCCATCTCCTGCCACCCCGCAAAAAACCAACGCCTCTCCCAGCGACTGAGGCCGCCAGATCGGCATCTATGTTTCGGCTCTCTGCCATAATACAAAATCGTCAGTTTTAAGCCCGGCCATCACAGGATTGCGCGCGATGTAAGCACGAAACTTCTCAAATGAAGCTTCGTTGCGCACAAGATGATCGAAGCTCTCATCTTGCCAGAAACGACCGCTGCGCTGCAAGCACTGATTGATCTTGAGCGCAGTCCACTTCTTCCATGACTCAACCTGCTTGAGCATCGCATCCCTCGCGAGACCTCCGACCAGAAGATGCACATGATTCGGCATGATCACATAGTCACCCAGCACATACCTGCCGCCGTCGAAATGATGCAAGGCCTCAACCACATGACACGCCACCACGGAATTCTTCAAAACGCACTCCCCATGACAGTCATCCAGCTGATTTTCCAAAGCCCGGGCAAACTGACGAAAATCATCCCTTGCGGCATCGTCGAGCATTTCGAGATCGATTCTCCAGTCTTTGGCGCTGGGGTTGATGTCATGTGCTAGCAGCCACCTGTCACGATCTTCCCGCCAGCGCAGCCACACGTCTCGCGGAATTGAATCCGCAGTTCGCCAGGTGATGAAGTATGTGGAATGCGCCTGATCCCAATGCGGCAGATGCCCGCGAGTCATCGTGATCTCCGCAGCCGGATTGAAAAACTGAAAACTAGCAGTCATGCAATTCATTGAGGAAGCCAACGGTTTAGGCGGAGCCCAGTCAAGCTGGGGAGTCCCGCACAAGGGACTGTGCGGACCACTTTGGAGAGCCGCCGCGCCCCGCCACCCAAGTTTCCAGCACAAGAACAGCCAGCAGCATGAGAAGAATGTACCACCACGACTGCTGCCGCTGCTCCGTGTCAGTCGCCGTAAGCCGCTCGTCCGTGGTTTCACCGGCGGCACCACTGTCAGCAGCACTGGAAAGCTTGATGCCATATTCCGCCAGCCTCTGCGCGGCCAGTGGCAGCACACGCCCTTCATCCGGCGGCAGATTGACGGCGAGAACCTGGGTATGGCTGGCGCTTTGCACCTTGTACAGCCCGATCCCAGTCGTGGTAAAACTCTCGCCAGCCTTGAGACTGTGCGTCTTGCCGTCCGGCTCCGTGATGGTGTACGCGGAAGCGGCATCCAGCGGCAGGTCTTCCCCCACCAGCAGTGTCGCAGCAGGATCATGGCTGAATCCAGCCGCCGCCAGCCAGCCATACAGCAGCGGCACAAACTTCGTGCTGAGCGCGAGCTGGCTGTCACTCGGCTGCCAGCCTGAAGCCATGACAATGAGCGTCCCCTTCCCGATGCGGGCGCTGAGGATCGCAGGCTGACCGTTGTCAAAGCTCGCCAGAGTTTCCAGCTTGTTGCCCGCATCTTTGACCTCGATCTGCCGATGCTTCCAAAACCGCAGCTTGGTAAAGTCGCGCAACTTCGGATCACCAAAGGGCTTAAGCAGCGGATGCTCCGTTTTGACATCCGCCAGCATGCGGTAGTCGTCATTGGCATCCCCGTCCTTGACGGTGATGCCAGCAATCCCAGTGAGCGTTTGAAGCAGGGCTGCATCGGCAGAAGAAGAGACGACCTCCACCAGAAACCCGCCCGCACTGACAAAGTCGCGCAAGGCGGCATGCGTCCCAGCAGCCGCCGTGGCGCCCGAGATGACGAGCACGTCCGGCTTCTGCGCCGGCATCGCCTTCCCCGCCGTGAGCACCGGCGCCAGCGTGGCCGTGGGCTGCAGCGCTCGTGCCAGATAATACAGCGGCGCAGCAGCCTCATCCCTCGTGGCCTCATCACCCAAAAAGTGAATCCGCACCGCACGCGGCTGCGGCGGGGCGATGAACAGCCGGTTGTCGAAATCGTATTGGTCACCCGTGAGAGTCAGCGTCGTCGCACTCGTGGAATTCGGCGGCGCCGTGAGAATGCGCGAAGCCCCCGCCGGGATCTGCGCCGTGATGCTGTCCGTCTGCGGGCCTTTCTCCCACGCGAGCGTGAAGTCGCGCAGCGCCGAATCACGCGTGTTGCTCAACCGCACGCGAATGAGCGCATCCGCATTCCCCTCCTCGTCCCGCGCGGCCAGGGCAATCGACAAATTGTCATTCGTCGCAGGCTCCAGCCGATGCACGTTGAGCATAAGTTCCGCAGGCCAGGCAATCGTGCGCAGCGCATCCAGGTGCGTCCCCTCCTGCAAATCCGTGATGAGATGAATCCGCTTCTTCAGCTTCGCCGTGCTCGCATCAAACGACGGCACCGCTGCGATTAGCGCACGATCAAGCTGCGTGCCGCTCCAAGTCGGCGCCAGCGCAGACAGACGGCTTTGCAGCGCCGCACTGCGATTCGCCGGCGCGTTGCGATCCTCCTCAAACGTCCATACCTGCGTGAGTTCCCGGTCAAAAACCGCCAGCGCGATCCGGTCCGTGATTTTCGCCTCTTTAAAAAGCCGCTCCGCCTCCGCCAGCCCCCGCTTCCACAAATCATCCCGCCTCATCGAAGCACTGCGATCCAGCAAGATCAGCGTCGCCCTGTCGGCAGATGAGGCCGTAGCACTTTCACTCTGCAAAAACGGCCGCGCAAACATCAGCGCCAGGAGGATCAGCGCCAGACACCGCAGCGCCAGCAGCAGCCAGTTCTCCAGCCGCCTCTTGCTCACCGGCACCGGCGTGCTCGCATCCAGAAACATCAGCGTGCTAAACTCCACCCGGTCCTGCGGTGGCCTGCGTCTCAGGTGCAGCAAAATCGGCGCGATGATCGCAGCGGCACCAGCGAGGTAGAGTGGAAAGAGCCAGGACATGCAGATTAAATGATCAAAAAGTGAAACGCTAACTCAGGCCGGAATCCTCCTCTTCCTCTTACTCCTACTCTTCCTCCCGGCGACATGCAGCCCGCGCAGAATGAAGAAAAGTAAGAGTAAGAGCAGGAGAAAGGTTTCACACAGCCACCCTAGCCGCCGCAGACTTCGAAGCCTTCTTCCTCTGCCGCGCACTCAGGAAATTGAACAGCACCTCCTCCAGCGGCTGGTCCGTCGGACAAAAGTGATACTCCACATTGTGCCGCTCCGTCGCCTGCAGCACCGCCTCGCGATGCGCCTGCAGCCGCTTCAAGTAGTTCTCCCGCACCAGCTGCGGATCAATGAACCGCTCCGCCCCCGTCTCCGCATCCCGGAAATACGCCGACTTCTCAAACGTGAAATCAATCTCCGCCCGGTCCATCAGGTGAAACAACACCAGGTCGTGACCCATCGCACTCAGCAGCGCCAGTTGCTTCTCCAGATGCTCCACCGGCGCCAGCAGATCCGTGATCAGGCAGATCATCCCCCGCTTCCTTAGCAACTCCGCCAGTTGTCCCACCGACACCGCCAGCGACGTCCCCGCCGCCTTCGCCGGCCGTTCCAGCTCCGTGATGATCCGCCGCAGATGCCCCGGTCGATTCCTCGGCGGCAAGTGCTCCTCAATCCCATCCGCAAACGTCGTCAGCCCCGCCGCATCCCCCTGCTTCATCAGAAACGAAGCCAGCGTCGCCGCCAGCGTCGCCGCATAATCCGCCTTCGTGTACTCCGCCGATCCAAACCCCATCGACTTGCTATGATCAATCACCAGCTGGCACCGCAGGTTCGTCTCATCCTCAAACTTCTTGATGTACGTCCGGTCACTCCGCGCCAGCACCTTCCAGTCAATGTACCGCGGATCATCCCCCTGCACATACGCCCGATACTCCGAGAACTCCACCGAGAACCCATGATACGGACTCCGGTGCATCCCCTTCCAAAGCCCCTCCACCACCACCCTCGCCCTTAACTCAAGCGACTTGATGCGCATCAGCGCGGCAGGATCAAGAAAGGAGGCCTGTGAACTGCGGGGGGATGTTGGGACAGGATTCACAGAATTTCAGAATGATACAGGATTGGTTTTGAAGACTGCGAGCGAGCTATCGAGAGTTCTGGTTTTCGTCTGGTTCGTAAATGTCCGCCAATTCAGACTCTGTGTACACGGATGGCTCCTCATCCGAATCTTCTGCGATGAACTCTCTCCATAGAATTTCTGAGCCATCTTCGAATGGTTCAAAGATCGGCACCAAGTCGGTAAGGCCTAAAAAAGTAGGTCGATCATCAAAAGCTTCATTGCCATTGGCTGCACTTCTAGTCCCAAGCGCCACAGCCTTATGGAATGCTTCACGCCAATCTGTTGCCCGAATGAGCAGATGGTTTTCCCAATACACGACACCTTTGCGGGATGCCGAGCCTTCTCCATTTTCTACGCGTGATGCCGAAGGCTCTCTTCTCTCCATCAAGGCAGCAAGCCACCAGCCGGTTGGGCTCACCGGCGTTCTGGGTTTGATAAAAGACATTTCGGGCATTTGGAATTATGTGGTCATTCGGGTTTACTCATTCGTCATTCTGACCTCTACGCCTTCACGTGTTCAATCAACTTCCCAATCACCTTCTCCACCGTCACCCCCTCCGCCTCCGCCTTGTAATTCACCAAAATACGGTGCCTAAACACCGGCAGCGCCATCGCCCGAATGTCCTCCACGGTCACATGCGTCCGGTTATGCAGCAGCACCCGCGTCTTCGCCCCCAGCACCAGGTTCTGGCTCGCACGCGTGCCCGCGCCCCAGCTCACCCATTGGTTCACAAAATCCGGCACACCTTCACGCCCCGGACGTGACGCCGCCGAAAGCCGCACCGCATACCGCGCCACATCTTCCGCGATCGGCACCTTCCGCACCACCTGCTGAAACGCCAGCAGCTCCTCTCCGGTAAAAAGCCGCTGCACCGGCTCGCCCTTGCCCGCCGTCGTCTTCGTCACCACCGCCACCTCATCGTCCTCACTGAGGTAGTCGATCACGATGTTCAGCATGAAGCGGTCCAGCTGCGCCTCCGGCAGCGGATACGTCCCCTCCTGCTCGATCGGATTCTGCGTCGCCAGCACAAAGAACGGCTCCGGCAGAGGCATCGTCTTCCCGTTCACCGTCACCTGATGCTCCTGCATCGCCTCCAGCAAAGACGCCTGCGTCTTCGGCGGCGTGCGGTTGATTTCATCCGCCAGAATCATGTTCGCAAACACCGGCCCCCGGCTGAACACCAGCTTTCTCCCTTCCGGGCTGTCCTCCAAAATTTCCGTCCCCGTAATATCTGAAGGCATCAAATCCGGCGTAAACTGAATCCGCTGAAAGCTCAGATGGCACACATCCGCCACCGTCTTAATGAGAAGCGTCTTCGCCAGCCCCGGTGCCCCCGTGATCAAACAATGTCCCCCGCTCAGCAGCGCGATCAGCATCTCATCAATCACATGCTGCTGCCCCACAATCACCTTCCCCACCTCCGCAAACAAACGCTGCCGCGCCGTAGAGAGCATCTCGACGATCTGGCGTTCAGTAAGAGTGGCAGATGACGGCGGAAGGTCAGAAGGAGCGCTCATGGAGTGTGTTTGTATCAAACAGCGCCCACGATGCCAAGTTTTCATCCACCACGCAGGAACACAAGATTGGTACGAGCGACCGCTCAGCAGCCGCGGAACAGCTCAATCGCACAATTCATCAGCACCAAAGGTGCGACCTATCGTAGCCCAGGGCACCGCCCTGGGTTTCTGCGCACACCATCTGGAAAGCAAACCCAGCAATCCACCGCATCCCAAGCCCACCAGCAGCGACGGCCCTCAGCCCCGCCGCACGCCTCCGGCCAATTTACAATTCTCAGTTTTCAGTTCCCAGTTTGCAGTCCCTCTCACCTTGCCATTCACGCACAGTCCTCACTTCGACCACGCCGGCTCCGGCTCCCACGTCTTCTCCCCGTGGCCCACGCCAATCAGCTCCTCTTCCTCCACCTCCTCCGTCTGCTCCAGCAACGGCGCAAACCTCTCCGACCTAAACCCCAGCTCCTGCTTCACACTCGAATGCGGATCATCCGGATTATTCAGCTCCTTCAGCAGCAGAAGCAGGTCAAACTCCGCCCCCGCCAGCTTGATCTCCGCGTCGTCATTCACCACAAACTGCGGGTTCGATCTCCCCGCCCTCAGCGCGCGCACCGTGTAAATCTCATCCTTCTTGGGCAGGGACTTATAAAGATCAAAAACCCAGGGATCGAATTGATCATCAATGCAGACAACTTGCTGGCCGGTCTTGAACATGAATCAGAGATAAAAAAAGAAGTTACGGTTACACAAAGAAGATGCCGTGCTCGCCGGCGATCTCCACAAGACGTCCCATATCAGGTCCGCCCTCTTTCGCAAACTCCACCGCACACCGGTCAAAGAAGTTTTCAAAACCCGACGGCACCGTCGTGATCAGCATCTTCAGCGGCGTCTGCCCTGCATTACGGAAGCAATGCACCACCCCCTTCGGCATAAACACCGCCGTTCCCGGCACCACCGCCGTCCACTGCCCGTCCTGAAAAAACTCCGCACTGCCCTCGATCACATAAAAGTTCTCATCCTCCCGCGTGTGGTAGTGCGGCGGCGGTCCGCCACCCGGATGCGTCGTCTCGATCCACTGAGTGAAACGGCCGCCCGACTGCGCCCCCGTGATCACAAACTCCACCTGATCTCCAAACACCGCCATCCCCCGGCCCTGCCCGGGCTGGGTGATGACAGGCACTGCCTCATTCATGGTACTCATATCCCGCGACCCTAGCGCAACCCACCAAGCTCGCAACCCATTGACATACCACCGCCATTCTGACGTACACTCCTTCCACCATGAGAACGCTCCGCCTCGCCGCCTGCCTGCTGCTTTCGCTGTCCCTCCACCTCCACGCCGAGGTCAAGCCCGCCGCCAAACCCATCCGCGAAAGCATGGAGGCCTTCGTCAAAGACGGCTCCCTCTCCGGTGCGGTCACTCTCTTCTACCACGACGGCAAAGTCGTCAGCGAAGAAGCCGTCGGCCTGCGTGACATCGCGTCCCAGTCCCCCATGACCAAGGACAGCCTCTTCTGGATCGCCTCCATGACCAAACCCATGACCGCGCTGGCCGTCATGATGCTGCAGGACGAAGGCAAGCTCAGCATTGACGACCCCGTCATGAAGCACCTGCCCGAGTTCAAAGGCCAGATGCTCCTCAAGGAAAAAACCAAGGACCAAACCGTGCTCGTCAAACCAGCACGCCCCATCACCATCAAAGACCTCCTCACGCACACCAGCGGCCTCGTCAGCAATTCACCGCTCGACGCCAACGCCCTGGACGTCCTCACCTTGAAGGAAGCCGTGATCACCTATGCGCTCTCCCCGCTGCAGTTCGAACCCGGCTCCAAATGGTCCTACTGCAATCCCGGCATCAACACCCTCGGCCGCATCATCGAAGTCGTCAGCGGCCAGGACTACGCGAAGTTCATGGAGACCCGTCTCTTCCACCCCCTCGGCATGCACGACACCACCTTCTGGCCAAACCCAAAGCAGCTCGCACGTCTCGCCACCAGTTACCAGCCCTCGGCAGACGGCAAAGGCCTGGAGCCCACCACCATCCGCTATCTCACCGCACCCTACTCCAATAAAAAACGCTCTCCCTTGGCCGCAGGCGGACTCTTCTCCACAGCCGCAGATCTCCTCAAATTCTACACCATGGTGCTCAACGGCGGCGAAGCCGACGGCAGGCGCTACATCTCCGAAAAATCGCTCCAGCAGATGACCACCAATCAAACCGGCGATCTCAAGGCCAGCTTCACCGAAGGCATGGGCATGGGGCTGGGCTTTCACATCGTGCGCCAGCCCACCGGCGTCACCGCCATGCTCAGTCCCGGCACCTTCGGCCACGGCGGCGCTCACGGCACCCAGGGCTGGATCGATCCCGTCACCAAATCCATCTACATCCTCCTCATCCAACGCGCCGGATTAAAGAACGGCGATGCCTCCCCCATGCGCCAGGCATTCCAGGAAACGGCTGCTGCCACATGGCTTAAGCCCTGAGAAGTTCACTCAACTCTCCAACGCGCTCTCACCGCAGCGCCTTCTCCCACTCCCCCTCCTTAAACCCCACCAAAAACACCTTCTTCCCCGCATCCACCGCAAACGGCCGCTTCACCAGATTCCCATTCCCCGCCAGCAGCCCCAGCGCCTCCTCCGTGCTCATCCCTGGCAGCGTGTCCTTCAGCCCCAAGCTCCGGTAGTCCATCCCCGACACATTAAACAGCCGCCGCACATCCCCCTCGTACGCCGCCAGCATCCCCTTCAGTTCCACCACACTCGGCGGCGTCTCCCGGATCGCGATCTCCTCAAAAGCAATCCCCCTGCCCTTCAGCCACTTGATCGCATTCTTGCACGTCGAACATCCGGAATAAGCGTAAACTTTGAGCATGGTGTAAATGAGGTTGTATCCTGCCTTTGAGAGAAGCGCAGATTGAGTCATTGCCAATTCGAATGACAAAGTCCCGATGACAAAACTTGCAGCTTCACGCCGCCATTTCGCGGCGTCGTTCGGGCTTCGTCGTTTGCCATTGTTTCGTCATTCGGATTGACTCATTCGTCATTCCCTTGCTCTCCATTCCCCTGCCAAAAACCATCTCCTGATCGCGCCCCAGCATCCAGCCTACCCCACCACCAGCTTCATCCACGGCCCATACTCCTCCGGCACCTTCGCCTCAAACGCCATCGGCTTGTCGTTGATCGGATGGTTAAACGAAAGCCTCCACGCATGCAGCATCAGCCGCGGCACCCGCACCCGCTGCTTGGTCGGATTCGCATAGATCGGATCGCCCAAAATCGCACACTGCAAAGACTCCCGCATATGCACCCGGATCTGGTGCGTCCGCCCCGTCAGCAGTCGGCACTGGATCAGTGCGCAGCCCTCGTCCACCGCCAGCCGCTTCCACTCCGTCACCGCATTCTTCCCCGCCCCGTCCAGCAGATTGCTCATCCGCTTCCGGTCCACCGGATGCCGCCCGATCGACGTCTCGATCCGCCCGCTCTCCTCCTTCGGCACCCCGTTCACCACCGCCAGGTAGATCTTCGAGATCCGCCTCTCTGAAAACGCCTCCGTCAGCCGCCGGTGCGCGATGTCATGCTTCGCCACCACCATGCAGCCGCTCGTGTCCTTGTCCAGACGGTGCACGATCCCCGGCCGCATCTCCCCACCGATCCCGCTCAGATCCTCGATGTGGTGCAGCAGCGCATTCACCAGCGTCCCGTCCGGATTTCCCTCCGCCGGATGAACGACCAGCCCCGATGCCTTGTCCAGCACCACGATGTCGCTGTCCTCATACAAAATCGTCAAAGGAATGTTCTGGGCCTTGATCTCCACTTCCGCTACATCCGGCACCGTGAGACTCACCGCATCCCCGCATTTGAGCGTCGCCCCAGCCTTGACCGCCTTCCCGTTCAGCGTTGCGTGTCCCTCCTTGATCAGGTCCTGCAATCGCGAGCGCGACATATCCGGCAAACGCCTCGCGAGGTGTTTGTCGAAACGATCTCCTATATCCACTGTTTCACTGATGAGCCAATCCACCGCATAAACTCAACATTCGAATTAATAAGGCAAACTGTAATTTCTGGCATATCGAATGCGTCCCTGCTACTGACAACACTCGTCCCCCTTGATTCTCGCCCCTCCAGAACAGTCTTTTTTGAGCACCTGCCCGGTGTGTCAGAAGCAGATTGATGTCACCTCCCTGGAGCCCTTCACCAAGCTCAAGTGCCCCTTCTGCGGCCAGATGGTCCGCGTCCGCCGCCGCTTCGATCAGTTCATGATCGTCCGCCAGATCGGCGAAGGCGGCATGAGCCGCGTCTTCGAGGCCGAAGACGAAACCCTCGGCCGCCGCGTCGCCCTCAAAATCCTCAACCGCCAGTACTCCCGCGACTCCATCCGCCTCGAGCAGTTCCGCCGCGAAGCCCACATCACCGCCAATGTGACGCACCCTAACGTCATCAAGCTCTACTCCGTCGGCTATGACCAGGGCTACTTCTACATCGCCATGGAGCTCGTCGGCGGCGGCTCCCTTGAGCAGCGCATCCGCCGCGAAGGCCACCTCAAAGAAGACGAAGCCCTCCGCATCGGCCGTGAAGTCGCCGAAGGCCTCCGCGCCGCCCAGCAGCTCACCCTCATCCATCGGGATGTGAAGCCTGCCAACATCCTCTTCACCGAGACCGGCACCGCCAAAGTCGTGGACTTCGGCCTCGCCCTCTTCGTCGATCGCGGCGGCGATCAGTCCGGCGAAATGTGGGCCACCCCCTACTACGTCGCCCCCGAAAAAGTCATCGAAAACAAAGAAGACTACCGCAGCGACATCTTCTCCCTCGGCGCCACCCTCTATCACGCCATGACCGGCAATCCGCCCCACAAGGCGGACACCAGCGCCATCGAAGACCTCCGCCGCATCAAGTCCAAGCGCGTCACCCTTGGCGAGTCCGGCCTCCGCTTCTCCCCCCGCACAGAGCACGTCATCAATGGCATGCTCTCCTTCAATCCCGAAGACCGCTTCGCCAACTACTCCGAAGTCGTCGATGAAATGCGCCTCGCCGAAGGCCTCCTCGATCGCGGCAGCGTCCGCCGCCGCCTCGTCAATCGCCGCACCCGCCTCATCGGCCTCATCGCCGCCGCCATCATCATCGCCTACGGCATGGGCTGGCTCCTCCGCGAAGGCGGAGAGCGCCGCAACGTCCGCGCCATCCAGCTCGCCACCGCCAATGAACGCGAGCTCGACGGCTCCGGCGTCACCCTCACCGCAGACAAAGCCAACAAAAAAACCGTCTCCGAGCGCTTCACCGAGGCCCGCCAGGCCATGCTCGAAGGCCGCCAGTACGCCACCGCCGAAGACAAGTTCGTCACCCTCGCCAAATCCAAAGACGTCCTCCAGCCCACCGCCAACTGGGCCCGCTTCAATGCCGCCCTCTGCAGCATCATGCTCGATCGCAAAAAAGACGCCGCAGACCAGTTCGCCAAGCTCGCCACCACCCCGGATCTCAACGGCCTCGCCCCCTTCTTCGCCAAAATCCAGGACCGCATGTCCCACGACTTCGGCCTCGGCACCCCGCTCCATTCCCTCGACTACAAAACCACCAACGAAGAAATCCTCGGCTACCTCGTCCACGGCCTCGCCGAATGGCACTTCGGAGATGCCCTCCTCGGCGCCCAGGAGCTCGAGCACTTCCAGAAACATCTCGCCGAAACCCAGCAGCCCCCCACAGCCGCCTCCGCCGCCACCCTCGAGTGGCTCACCCTCTACAGCCCCCTCGTAGACCGCTACAAGCCCGACTTCGCCCTCGTCCGCGGCGCCCTCCAGCCCAAGCGCTCAGGCACCATCCCAGAGCTCCGCACCGCCCTCGCCGAAGTCCAGCAGACCCGCAAAAACCTCAAGACCAGCGGCGCCTTCCTCCGCTTCCTCACCGACCTCGAGACCAGCTACCAGCGTGAGATCTCCAGCATGACCCTCGAAGAGCAGCAGCGCCAGATGAAGGAAGACCAAAAGCACCGTCAGGCCGATCTCGAGCTCCTTGCCGAAGTCAACGCCCTCGTCCCCTCCCTCGTCCAGGGCTACGACTACACCCGCGCCATCGACCTCCTCAGCGGCACCCGCCTCGAAACCGCAGACGTCCGCACCGCCCTCGACGGCCGCCTCTACCTCTACACCCAGTCCCGCGACTTCATCCGCCAGCTCACCACCGATCTCACCACCAAAGGCTGGACCGGCACCATCACCCGTCGCGAAGGCGGCCAGCTCACCGGCAAAATCACCTGCAACGCCGCCGGCACCCAGATCAGCGTCAGCCTTGATCGCGGCACCCTCACCCTCCCCCTCGAAAGCCTCACCCCCGAGACCCTCATCGAGATCGCCCAATCCCTCGGCTCCCAGGTCACCGACTCCACCGACTACTACCGTCGTCAGGAAAACACCGCCGCCTTCGCCCGCCTCACCGGCCTCCTCCAGCTCTCCACCACCATCGCCGCCCAGCTCATGGAAGAAAACTCCTCCTTCCGCATGCGCTGGATGAAAGTCATGGCCGCCGGCATCTAAGAAAGTAGTGCGAGCAATCCTCCCTGCTCCGCCGCATTCGTTCGTAGTTCAGGCTTTCTTGTCCTTCGTAGCTTTAGCGAAGAGGGAAGCCAGTGGAATACGCCATCGAGAAGCCCAGTCAGAAACTCGCATCCCTGAACGTACTCGATTCCGACGCCAGCATCGCCGAAGTGAAAAGCCCCGTGACAAAAGCCAGCCGATCACAGCCGCCAGTCTCGGAGTCCTTCGTGCCAAGCACACCCGCAGCATCGCCCCCGCCCGCGCTCTCGCCGCCGAAATGCTCCAGCTCGAACGCAGCCTCAGCGACCTTATCAACCAAGCCTACGGCCTCACTTCCGAAGAAGTGCAGCTCATGTGAAACACCGAACCGGATGCCGTTTACTGAACCGTCAAAAGTGAATCTGCCGCAGCCTGGATGAAGCTGATTCGCATGATCCATCCCCCCCCTCCACCAACTAACACACCATGGGAATGCTCCAAGATTTCACCTGCCCGGCCTGCGGCCTACAGGGGCATGTCTCCGGTGGCGAGGACTGCGGAATGATCGCAGCCACGACGACCATCTACTGCAAAACCTGTGACACTCTGCAGGATGCCACAGTGGAGAAATGCCGTGTTTCTGTGCCCGCCCGCCGCATCAAACCCCGCTGCGAAAAAAGCAGCCTCCACCCCATCAAGCTCTGGAACAAAAACGAAATGTGCCCCCGCTGCGGTCAAAGCTCGCTCGCCTTGGACGAGCGCGGCATCGTAACTATGTGGGATTGAAAAACGGGCGGGAGCATCCAAAATACCCACCTTCGCGGCACCCGCGTCAGTCTCGGCAAAAAGTTGGCAGACGTGTGTAGAGCCAGTGGAACTCCAGCCCTGTTCTCATCTGCGTCGTAGTCCCGGTTGACTTTCAGGGGAAGCCGGGCCGTCTCTCTTTTCTGGCTGGCTACCCATTTCGGGATGGCTGCAAGGCTCTTGCCATCACTTCTCCAGAGGCTGTTCTCACACGGTCATCCGCTCCATCATCGCCGCGCAAAACGTATAGTGGCGGTGCCTGTAGACTCTGCTGAATCGGGATCTTCACAGAGTTCATCGGATGGCCCTTCGTTGCACCTTTGCAGCCAGCCACCCTGGCGGGTTAAGCAGCAGGATCAAACTCAGCCACGAGTTCACCAAGCTTAATCCAAAAATTCTGAACGGCCTCAAGATGGGGTCAGGGTGCAAATTCTTGACAAATTTTTGACCTTCCCAAGGCCTGAATTCAGTCCATTCCTCTGCCAATCCATTCCCTTGCCTTTCACAACACCGCCGCACGATCACAGCTCGTCCTCCACGGCCAAAGGCGCTCATTTGCAGCAATCACCATCCCAAATCCGGCATTTTCTGAATGCCTTCATTAGCGTTTCATCAGCGTCAAATCAGCGGTTAAAAAGTCTCGTTCCATTCACGACCCGGCACCAGCACTCATCAAGCAGTCGGGTTTGCATTTTTTCTCACCCCCTTTTTGCGCCCCTCCTGTCCTTCGTAGCTTTAGCGAAGAACGGATTGCGGCCACCCCTCCGGCTCCCAAAACAAAACCCCGCCTGCCTCACGACAAACGGGGTTCTCAAAACTTCACTTCACCGCATCACGGTTACTTGATCTCCTGCGCCCAGAAGATGTGCCAGTCGTCCAGGTTGTTCAGATCCACCGCACCTGGATTCACGCTGCCGTCATCCGCGATGCCATCCGCATCCAGAATCGTCTTCCGCGTCTCATCACTGTGGATATAGCCCGAGATCGCCTGGTTGTGCTTGAAAATGTTGCCCTTCGTCAGGTTCACACCCGGCTGCGCCTTGATCCAGCTCTCAAGCTGCGGATAGCTCGGCTTCGTCGCGATGAACGCCTTGAACGTCTCGATGTTGATGCCCAGCGCATCCAGCGTCATCTGGTCATACCCGCAGCCAATGCCCGGATAATCAGCATGCAGCTTGCCCGCCGCAGCCAGGGAAGCCTTCTGCCACAGGCGCGGAAGATGAAGAACACCAAGGGGACCGGCGATGCCGGAGCTGATAAGAGGAACAATCTGGCTCATGATTAGAATGTAGGTTGGATTTTGATTCAGTGACCATTCGCAACAGCGAACGAGCCCCCGACTTTGACGGCCCCTCGCAGCAGCAGCAAGAACAAACGCTCCATCCACATTTTTTGAGCCAATTATCCCTCAAACACCCGCAATTTTTTCACACCTCCCAATCCCCATTCCAAAAAATTCGCGGCCCTTCGCGCCCATTCGCGTTTTAAAATCTCCTCCCCAACTTTCGACTCATCACCTTCTTTTCCCTCCTCACCTTTTTGCGCCCCTCTTGCGCCTCTTTGCGGCCAATCCTCCGGAACTCCGGCCAACCATCCCCTCCCCTTTTTCCTCCTCTTTCCACTCTTTCGGCCATCCCCTCTGCTCCTCCGGAACTCCGGCAAAAAACAACCGTCAACCACTGTCAACAATCGTAAACCACCATAAACTCCCATCCCCCTCCCCACCTCTGCTCCCTCTGCCTCTCCGCTCCTCTGCGGCAAAAACGAACGTCCCTAAACCCCTCCGGCCACTCCCGCCAAGCCTGCAAGACAGTCGAAGCCAAACACTCTGAAATCATAGATCGTAAATCATAAATTTACCCCGTCCCCCCTCTGCATGCAAAGCCCCCTTTCCCTCACGCTGGCCACTCTCCTCGCCCTCCCCTGCCTCGCCGCTGACGAAAAGCCCGCCAAGGCACCCAAGGCGGCTCCCATCAAATCCCCCCTCGAACTCCACCGCTGGTCCGGCACCCTCAACGTCCCCGACCCCGTCGCCGTCACCGTCGATCCCCAGGGCCGCATCTACGTCTCCGCCACCACCCGCCGCAAAGTCGCCGACCTCGACATCCGCGAGCACACCCAATGGATCCCCGATGACGTCGCCCTCACCAGCGTCGATGAAAAAGAAGCCTTCCTCAAACGCGAGCTCGCCCCCGGCAAAACACGCCTCCCTCGCGGCGGCCTCGCCGACCACAACAAAGACGGCTCCATCGACTGGAAGGACCTCACCGTTCACAGCGAGCGCATCTACCAGCTCCGCGACACCGACCACGACGGCACCGCCGACAAAATGACCGTCTTCGCTGAAGGCTTCAACAGCGTCGTCACCGGCATCGCCGCCGGCATCCTCTACCACGACGGCTGGGTCTATGTCACCGTCGCCCCCGACCTCGTCCGCCTGCGCGACACCAATGACGACGGCGTCGCCGACGAGCGCGAGATCGTCGCCCACGGCTTCGGCATGCACATCGCCTACGCCGGCCACGACATGCACGGCCCCCGCGTCGGCCCCGATGGCCGCATCTACTGGAGCATCGGAGACAAAGGTGCCAACGTCACCAGCAAGGAAGGCAAACACTTCTACTACCCCCACGAAGGCTGCGTCCTCCGTTGCGAGCCCGACGGCACAAACTTCGAAGTCTTCGCCCACGGCCTGCGCAACGTGCAGGAAATCGCCTTCGACGACTTCGGCAACATGTTCGGCGTGGACAACGACGCCGACCTCCCCGGCGAGCGCGAGCGCTTCGTTTACATCACCGAGCGCAGCGACTCCGGCTGGCGCTGCAGCCACCAGTATCAGAAAGCCGACAGTCGCTGGATGCGCGACGGCATCTGGCAGCCCGCCCATCCCGGCCAGCCCCTCTTCATCACTCCACCATTGGCCAACTACTCCAACGGCCCCGCCGGCTTCATCCACGAACCCGGCACCGCCCTCGGTGCCTCACTGCGCGGCCACTTTATCCTCGACCAGTTCCCCTCCGGTCAGATGACCGCCTTCCAGATCGTCCCCTCCGGCAGCACCTTCAAGATGCAGAACGAGCGCCTCATCCACTCCGGCCTCATGGGCATCGGCCTCGCCCTCTCTCCCACCGGCGAACTCATCATCGCCGACTGGGACGGCGGCTACCCCCTCGATGAAAAGGGCGCCATCTGGTTCGCCGACGACCCCACCGGAAAAAACAGCACCGAGCGCCAGGAAACAAACAAACTCCTCAATTCCGACAACCTCGACGCCACCCACCTCTCCCATCCCGACCAACGCGTCCGCCTCCACGCCCAGTTCACCCTAGTCAAAAGAGGTGATTACACCGTGCTGCAAAAAACAGCCCACGACAAAAAGGCCGCCCAGCTCGCCCGCATCCACGCCATCTGGGGTCTCGGCCAGGGCATGCGCGCCAAAAAAGTCGAAGCCACCGCTCTCACCCCGCTTCTTGCCGAATCCGACACAGAGATTGTCACGAATGTCCTCAAAATGCTCGGCGACATCAAAACCTCCGGCGCGCCCCTCGTTCCACTCCTTGCCCATCCCTCCCAGCGCGTGCGCTTTCACGCCGCCATTTCCCTCGGCAAGCTTCAAGAATCCACCGCTGTCACAGCCTTGCTAAACCTTGCCACCAAAGAAAGCGCCGATCCCTACATGCGCCACGCCATCGTCACCGGCCTCGCCGGCTGTGCCGATGAAGCCACCCTCGCCAAACACACCAACGACAAGCAGTCCCTCTGCTGCCTCCTTGCACTCGCCCGCCAAAAATCGCCACGCGTTGCCGGTTTCCTCACAAATCCGACCCTCGCCGCCGAAGCCGAACGCGCCATCCACGACGACACCGGCATCCCCGCCGCCCTCTCCAAGCTCACCACCCGCCAGACCAGCCGCGGCCTCAACGCCTGCCTCCGCCTCGGCATCGCCGAACCCATCATCAAAACCGCATTACAGCGCAACCCGCTGCAAGCAGAAGCACTGGATGTCCTCCTCACCTTCACCAATCCCCCACGCCTCGACCGCATCGACGGCATGGCTCACCAAACCGCGCCACGCGATGCCAAAGCCTTCGCCAATTTGCTGCAACCCCACCTCAACGCCCTCCTCGCCATCCAGGACGGCGCACTCAAAGCCAAAGCCGTCGAACTCCTCACCCAGCTCCAGTTGCAAGTCGCCGCTCCCGTTCTCCAGCAGATCATCTCAGATGCCACCGCTCGCAGCACCTTGCGCGCAGAAGCACTGAAACTCATGGCCTCGCAACACGCTGCCACACCCGAGTTCGCCACCACCCTCGACCTCTCCCTCGCCAAAACCTCCCCCGCTGAACTCCGCCGCGAAGCCCTGCGCCAGCTCTTCACCCACCAGCCCGACCGCGCCATCACCGAAGCCGCCGCCGTCCTTGCCGACGGTGACACTGCCTCGCAGCAGCTTGCACTCTCTCTCCTTTCCACGTCCAAAGATGACACCGTCATCACCCAATGGCTGGACCGCCTCATCGACAACAAAGCCCCCGCCGCCATCCTGCTCGACATCCTCGAAGCCGCCGCCACCCGCGAATCTTTGAAACTCAAAATCGCTTCCCTGCAACTGGGTGCAACGGAACTCCTCGAAGGCGGCGACGCCACCCGCGGCAAAGACATCGTTACCAACAACCTCGGCGCCAACTGCATCGCCTGCCACACCGTGGAGGCCAAAGAAGGCAGCCAGGTCGGCCCCAACCTCAAAACCATCGGCAGCCAGAAAGACCGCAAATACATCCTCGAATCCCTCCTCAATCCCCTCGCCCAGATCGCCCCCGGCTATGGCCTCGTCACCCTCACCACCAAAGACGGCAAATCTCAATCCGCCGTTTTAGGGAAAGAAGACGCAAAACATGTCACTTTGAAGCTCCCTGATGGCAAAACACAGAACATCCCCCGCGACCAAATCGCCACCATCACCCCACCCATGACCGTCATGCCCCCCATGCTCGGCATCCTCACCAAACCCCAGATTCGTGACGTGGTGGCGTATCTGGCTGCACTGAAGGGCAAAAAGAAGTAAATCACATCGGCCCCGGCGGCAGTTCTTCTTCCAGCATCGGCACAGGGACAGCCGAAGGCGAGCCGGAATTTTTACCGAGACGCCCGCTGTAGAGGTCGATGGCCCGCTTCGCGATGATGTCGATCACGGCAGGCTGGAGAGTGCGGGCGGCGACATTGGAGACGGCCATGCCAGCCCACATGATGGGGGATTTGAAGCGCAGCACCTGCCAGTAGGGCAGCAGGCGCTTGTACCACTTGTTGGCCGTCTGCAGCCTCTCGTGCGTGGCGATCTTGTGGGTCATTTCCCAGGTTTTCAGCGCTGTGCTGGCACTGACATCCACAAGGCGTCCAATGGAGCGAGTTTGCAAAAAGTCCGCCACATCCATGGCAGCCAGATGCACGGCACGGGAGAACTGGCTGAGACCGGGGGCGAGCAGCGCCTCCGCTTTGCCGGGATGGTAGATGGCCGCGATCTCGCGCACCAGCTTCGGCACTTCATCCACCAGAGGCGGCAGCCACTCGGGATTGAGGTTCTTCTGCCAGCGCAGGCGGTTTTTGCAGGCCTCGACGGCTGCATGGGCCTTTTCGTCCGCCAGACCGCATTCGGGATAGACGAAACTTGCCAGCGCATGCCGTGCCGCACGCAAATCTGCAGCGAAACGCAGGAGCTTCCAGATCACAATCGACGCTGCGCCGATGAGGACGCCGGCAAGGAAGGTCAGGATGTGGCCCCAAGGCATGCATGTACGTGAGAGCACCCCGGGCAGGGTGTCAAGATGACGAAAGTGGCGAGACAGCCTGCTTGCGGCGGCGGGATGACACGCCATAGATGCGCCTCTCACCATGTCCTCCATTTTCGAACTCTTCTCTCTTCAAGGCAAAACCGCTGTCGTGATCGGCGGCACAGGCGAACTCTGCGGTGCGATTGCCGAAGGCTATGCATCGGCGGGGGCGGAGGTCGTGCTCGTCGGGAGGGACCAGTCCAAGGCCGACAAGCGCCTGGAGACCATTCAAGCCGCAGGCGGACGGGCCTACTTCGTTTCCGCTGACGCCAGCCGCAAAGCCGACCTGCAGATTCTGCTGGATCAGGTGCTGGAGCGTTCCGGCGGCTGCCACATTCTGATCAATGGTGCGGGCGTGAATTCTGCCACGCCTTTCCTCGATATTCCAGAAGAGGAATACGACCGGATCATGAACATCAACACCAAGGGCGTGTTCCTGGCCTGTCAGGTGTTCGGCAAATACTTCGTGGATCACAAGGTGCCAGCCTCCATCATCAATCTCGGTTCCATGTCCGGCCTGCTGCCGCTGAGCCGCGTGTTCACGTACTCCATGTCTAAAGGCGCAGTGCATAATCTCAGCAAGAACCTTGCGCGTGAATGGGCGCCTCTTGGCATCCGTGTGAACACCTTGGTGCCCGGCTTCTTCCCTGCCGAGCAGAACAAGAAAGTACTCACGCCCGACCGCGTCGCCAAGATCATGGGCCACACGCCGATGAACCGCTTTGGCGAAGCCAAGGAACTCGTGGCCGCAGCGCTGCTGCTCGCAGGTGCCGGCAGTTCCTTCATCACCGGCCATGAGATGGTGGTGGATGGCGGGTATTCTTCGCAGACGATCTGAGATTTGAATCCCCAGCGATAGAATCGCAAAAACGCCCCCGTTTAAGCCAGTGGTAAGACCTCTAACCACATGGCTTTTTCATCCATCAAACCTCAGCGCAGCCTCGTCGAGGAGGTGTGTGCGCGTATCGCATCGGAAATTCGTGATCACAGCAGCGGCGGCGACGGTTGGCTGCCGCCCGAGCGGGATCTGGCGCTGAAGCTGGGTGTGAGCAGGCCGGTGGTGCGTGAGGCGACGAAGCGACTGGAACTGCAAGGCCTCCTGGAAGTGAAGCACGGTGTGGGCACGAAGGTGGTGGACAAGCTGCACAAGCCGCTGAACGGGTCTCTGGCGCTGCTGATTCCGGATGACAAAGAGCGGCTGCGACAGCTCATCCAGGTGCGGTTCATGCTGGAGCCGGAGAATGCGCGGCTGGCGGCTGAGAACGCCACTCCAGCGCAGATTTGCCGGTTGCGCGCGGCATTGCAGGAACTGGCAGAGACGCAGGATTTTGAGACAGCGGTGGAGGCAGACATGGCATTTCACCGGGAGCTCGCGGCGGCATCGGGCAATCAGATTGCGAACCTGCTGCTGCATTCGCTCTCCGAACTGATTCAAACAAGTCTCCAGCATGGTTACAGCCGCACCTCGACTGACAATGCAGTGCGTCAGCATGCAGCGGTGCTCAACGCCATTGAGAAACGCGATCCCACCGCCGCAGCGAAAGCCATGCGTGAGCATCTCATCACCGCCGAAACCGATCTGGCCCTGCCAAAAGCCAAGAAAGCAGCATGAAATCACTTCCCTACTTATTTTTGTTCAGCACCAGCGCCCTCGCTGTCGAACCGGATGCAGCCAAGCTGTTTCATGAGCAGGTGGCCCCAATCCTGGTGAAGAACTGCGTGGAATGTCACAACGACGTGACGACCAAAGGCGGCCTGAACATGAGCACGCTGGCCGAGGTGCTCAAAGGCGGAGACGACGGCCTGGCCTTGGTTCCGGGCAAATCTGCAGAGTCCTCCCTCTACACGATGATCGTGCCGGAAGCGGCGGGTGAGAAGGCGGAGATGCCGAAGAAGAAGCCCGCGCTCTCCACCGCCGAAACCGATCTCATCAAACGTTGGATCGACATGGGCGCGGCGTGGCCGCAGGAGATTGTGCTCAAGGAGAAGCCCAAGGGGGATGTCACGCACTGGTCACTGCTGCCGCTGAAGACATCGAAGCTGGCATCCATCGACGAGTTTATTGCGGAAAAGCTGAAGGAGAAAAACCTCACGATGAATGCGCCAGCAGATGCCCGTACGTTTATCCGCCGCGCCAGCTTTGACCTGACTGGACTGCCGCCGACGCCAGAAGAAGCGGCGGCTTTTGAAAAGGAATTCAGCCGGGACCAAACAGCGGCTGTTAAGAGCTTGATCGACCGCCTGCTGGCCTCACCACGCTACGGCGAGCGTTGGGCACGGCATTGGTTGGATGTGGTGCGCTTTGCGGAAAGCCATGGCTTTGAGATGAACCGTGTGCGGCCCAATGCGTGGCCATATCGTGATTACGTCATTCGTGCATTCAATGAGGACAAGCCGTATGACCAGTTTGTGCGTGAGCAGATCGCCGGGGATCAGCTGGGCATGGATGAAGGCACGGGATTTCTTGTGGCGGGTTCCTGGGATCAGGTGAAGGGCCAGGACCCGGTGCTGCGGGCGAATCAACGGGCGGATGAAATGCATGACCTCGTGAGCACCACGGGCAGTACTTTTCTGGGGCTCACGATTGGCTGCGCACGCTGCCATGATCACAAGTTTGATCCCATTTTGCAGACCGACTACTATCGCGTGCGCGCCATTTTTGAGGGCGTGCAGCATGCGGAGCGTGAACTGCGCCCGGCGGATGCTGAACAACGACTGAAGCAAGCCGAAGGCGTGCGGACGGAAATCGCGAAGGTGGATGCGGCGCTCGCGCGCTTCCAACCTCGTGCGCAGCTGACCAAACGTGTGCTGGTGGATGATGACCTGCCGCCGCCAACCAAGCCAGATGCGATCGGCTGCGTGCAGATCGAGCAGCCTACGAATGGCAAGCCCATCGAGTATTCTCCAGGCACAGAGCTGGGCCAGGCAGCAGATCCGGGAGATGCAACACGCCTGCCCAATCTCGGCGAAAGCTACCGCTACTGGAAGGCGGAGAAGGATGCCGCCGCGCAGGATTTCTTCTCGTGGAATCCGCGTGTCTCAGGCAAACAGCGCATCTGGCTTTCATGGGGAGCGTGGACCACGCATGCGAAGGATGCGCGCTACATCCTCGATCTGGATGGCGATGCGATCACCAAGGGGGACCAGCAGGAAATCGCCAGCGTGGATCAAAGCAGGTTTGCCGACGGCAGTGGAGCGATCCCGGGACAGAAGCGCTGGAGCGGGTTCAAGTATGCCGGAACGTATGCGCTGACGAAGGATTCCATCCTCATCCTGCGCAGCGGCAAACTCGGCGGGCCCACCGTGGCGGATGCGGTGCTGTTTGAAGCAGCGGACGGGACCCAGCCTGCATCACAGCCGCATCTGCGCGCGCCTGTGACACATCTGGCGAACCGAGAGAGCTTTGATGCAGTGAAGGCGAAGTTTGTGCGCTTCACGATTCATGGGACGACTGGCGGGCAGCCCTGCATTGATGAGCTGGAAGTTTTTTCTACCGGGAAGCAGCCGCGCAATGTTGCGCTGGCGAAGCACGGAGCCAAAGTCACCGCTTCGGATGTATTCAGCGATGGCGCGAATCCGATCCACCAGATCGCACATGCCAACGATGGTTTGTATGGCAACGCAAAGAGCTGGATTTCCAAGAATGCGGGCAAGGGCTGGTTGCAGATCGAACTGCCGCGTGAGGAAAGCATCAGCAGCGTGGTTTGGAGCCGGGATCGCGGAGAGAAGAAGGGCAAGGTCTATGAAGATCGTCTCGCCACGGATTATGTGATTGAGACTTCTCTGGACGGGAAAACATGGCAGGCGGTGGCTTCATCGGCTGACCGGCTGGGCGTGGAGTACCGGGACCGCATTCGTGACATTCCGACCTTGAGCGGAGTCTCGGCAGACAACGCCGCCGAGGTGAAGAAGCACAGCGAGCAGCGTGCGGTGCTGCAGCGCAGACTGAAGGAAATGACAAGCTTCCCCATGGCCTACCTGGGCAAGTTTGAGCAGCCGGGGCCGACCTTCCGCTTGCAGCGTGGCGACCCGATGACACCGCAGGAAGAAATCACGCCAGGGGCACTGACCCAGATCGGCGCGAAACTGGACCTGCCCAAAGACACACCCGAAGCCGAACGGCGCATGGCTTTGGCGAAGTGGCTGACCAATCCGCAGAATCCGCTGACGTCACGGGTGATGGCGAACCGAATCTGGCACTATCATTTCGGCACGGGCATCGTCGATACGCCGAGCGATCTCGGCTTCAATGGCGGCAAACCATCACACCCGGAACTACTCGACTGGCTGGCCGCACAGTTCATGCAGCGCGGCTGGAGCATGAAGGAGATGCACCGGCTCATCATGAACTCAGCGGCTTACCGGCAGTCGAGCGCTGCGAATGATGCCGGAATGCTGGCGGATTCGGGCGCGCGGCTTCTGTGGCGCTTTCCGACACGGCGGCTCGAAGCGGAGCCCCTGCGCGATACGATCCTGGCTGTGAGTGGCGTGCTGGATCTGACGATGGGCGGGCCCGGCTTTGATCTCTTTGTGCCGAATGACAACTACGTGAAGGTGTATCAGTCGAAGCAGGAGTTTGGTCCCGACACGTTCCGGCGCATGGTGTACCAGAGCAAGCCACGCGTGCAGCTTGATGACACGTTTGGTGCGTTCGATGTGCCGGATGCCGGGCAGATCGCCCCGCGCCGCACCTCAAGCACGACGCCGCTGCAGGCGCTGAATTTCCTGAACAGCACCTTTGCGATGCAGCAGAGCGAACTGCTGGCCACACGAATCGAAAAGGACGCGGGCAAGGACGCTGCGGCACAGGTGAAGCGGGCCTTTCAACTGGCCTACCAGCGCGAGCCGAATGCGGACGAACTGGCTGCCTCCACACAGCTCATCTCACAACACGGGCTGGCGATGTTCTGCCGCGCGCTGTTCAACACGAGCGAGTTCATGACCCTGTATTGATCCTGTTATGCAAAACCATCTTTTATCTCGTCGGAATTTTCTCAATCAAGGCGTCAGCGGGCTGGGCAGCATCGCTTTGACTTCACTGCTCGCGCAGAAGGGACTGCTGGCAAATGACCCCATTCGCCCGCGTATTGATCCGGCGCATCCCTACTCGCCGAGACCTCCACATTTTGAGCCGCGTGCGAAGAACGTGCTCGTCATTTTCTGCTCCGGAGCACTGAGCCATGTGGACACGTTTGATTACAAACCTGAGCTGGTGAAACGGCACGGCATGCCGCTGCCAGGAGCCGCGGATTTGATCACCTTCCAAGGGGCGCAGGGGAACCTCGTCAAACCCATCTGGGAGTTCAAGCCGCGCGGACAAAGCGGCAAGATGATCAGCGACCTGCTGCCGAACATTGCCGGCTTCGCGGATGACATGTGCTTCATCCATTCGATGACGGCGAAGTCGAACACGCACGGACCGGCGGAGAATCAGATGAGCACGGGGTACATTCTCGATGGATTCCCCGGCATGGGCTCCTGGGTGACGTATGCGCTGGGCTCCGAGTGCGATGACATGCCGGCCTTTGTGGCGATCCCAGATCCGCGTGGCGTGCCGCAGATCGGCCCACGGCACTGGAACTCGGCCTTTCTGCCTGCAGCATTCCAGGGCACAGCGTTCAACGCCAGCAAGCCGATCCCGAATCTGATGCGCCCCGCGAGTGTGAGCGAGACGGCAGACCGGGACACGCGTGCTTTTGTGAATCTGCTCAATCAGAAACAGGCGCAGGAGCATCCAGCGGACAGCGACTTGGCTGCACGGATTTCGTCCTACGAACTGGCGGCACGGATGCAGATCGCGGCTTCAGAGGTCGGCAACCTGTCGAACGAGAGCAAGGCCACGCTGGATCTGTACGGTGTGAACGACAGCAACGAGACGAAAGCAGGTTTCGCCAAGAACTGCCTGCTGGCGCGGCGCCTGATCGAGCGAGGGGTGCGGTTTGTGCAGCTTTTCAACGGCTCCTACGCCATGGGCGAGGGCGTGGGCAACTGGGACGGGCACAAGACCATTGAGCAGCAGTACTCGGTGCATGGGCCGATCCTGGACCAGCCCGTGGCCGGACTGCTGAAGGATTTGAAAGCCCGGGGACTGCTGCAGGACACGCTGGTGGCGTTTGTGACAGAGTTTGGCCGCATGCCGACCTTTCAGAAGGGGGCGAATGGGCGTGATCACAATCCGAAGGGCTTCACGGTCTGGCTGGCGGGTGCCGGGGTGAAAAAGGGCTTCAGCTACGGGGCCACCGACGAATTTGGCTACAAGGCGGCCGAGCGCGTGAGCACCATTTACGACCTGCATGCCACCCTTTTGCACCTGCTGGGCATCGACCACGAGCGCCTGAGCTACTACAACAACGGCATCGAAAGACGGCTGACGGACGTCCATGGGCACGTGCTCAAAGACGTGCTGGCATGAGCCGACCTGAGAATGAGGGGGAAAAAACGTTTGATTTCCTTCTCAAAGTCTCCACCATGCGCCTCCCCAAAATCTGACCCCATTCCCGTACACGTACCATGGCAGTTGTTCTCCGTCTCCGTCAAGAAGGCCAAAAAGGCCGTCCAGTCTTCCGTATTGTTGCGGCTGACCAACGCTTCCCAAAAGAAGGCCGTTTCCTCGAAATCCTTGGTACCTACGACCCGCAGAAGGGCGTCAAAGGTGCCATCGTGAAGCTTGACCGTGTCAATGCCTGGATCTCCCAAGGAGCCAAGCCTTCCGACACCGTGAAGAGCCTGATCAAGCACGCCGCAGCCGCAGTCCCGGCATAAGCAGCCATGGACGCGCCGGAAGCCCTCCGCGAGTTCCTCTCTTATGTGGTGGCGAATTTGATCGACCACCCGCAGCAGGCGACCATTGCCATCGGCACTAATATCAACGGTGCCGTGGCTTATCGCGTACAGCTAGCGCCGGAAGATGTGCGCCATGTTATCGGCAAAAACGGCATGACGATCAGTGCGATCCGCTCCCTATTGAACACAGCAGCCGCCAAGCATGGGATCAAGATTTCCCTCAAAGTAGGGTCCGCACGTGAAGACGATGCGGAAGCCGCAGCAGCGGCTGAAGACGCTACTCACGCCGAAGCGTGAGCTGATCAGGCCAACTTGCTGCCTGCCCACCAGCCGAAGGCTGCGGCGGTGACCCCCAGCAGGATGCTGCCAATGGCATTGAGCAGCGCGAGCCAGGAATGCTGGTTCAGCAGCAGCAGCCACGAGTCGTTCGCGAGCGTGGAGAAGGTCGTATAGCCCCCAAGCACGCCTGTGGCGGCAAACAGCCACGGGCCGCTGCCTTTTTCCTTCATGGCAGGCAGGGCAAAGAGGAAGCCCAGAATGAAACTGCCGAGGATGTTGGCCGCGAGGACTCCCCAGGGGAAGACGGCCTTTGGCAGCAGACGCGCCATGCCGATGACGGTGCCATACCGCAGCACCGAACCGAAGCCGCCACCGAGAAAGATCAGAAGGATGTTCTTCATAGCAGGTTGCTGATTGTGATCATGCCACCACCGCCCCCTCACGTCGGGAGCCGCCGATCGTCTGCGGTGCGATGCGCGCCCGCCACACGTAGCGCTGGAAGAGCACCTTGACCGAGGCTGTGAGAGGCACCGCCAGGATGGCTCCGAGCAAACCGCCAAGGAGCAAGCCCCAGACGAGCACAGAGGCGATCACCGTCATGGGGTGCAGTCCCACGGCTTCACCGACAATGCGAGGGGTGATGAACAGGGCATCCACCTGCTGGACCAAGGCGAAGACCCCTGTCACCACCAGCGGCATGACCCACCAAGGGTCCGCAGAAATCCACGCACTCCCTCCCTGCACCGAGGCGATGATCACCGCCGGGATCCAGCACAGGACAATGCCCAGATAGGGGATGATTCCTGCCAGACAGAGCGCCAGGCCGATGAGCAGGCCAAAGTCCAGCCCCACGATCATCAGGCCTATGCCGGTGGCGATGCCATTGATCACACTGACAAAAAGCTGGCCGCGGAAGAAGGCCACGAGGTAGCTGTTGATCTCGTTCAGGCAGCTCACCAGCTCGTCTTTGAAGGCCGAGGCCCTCAGTGGCAGGTAGTCTGACCACTGCTCCTGAATATTGGCGCTCTCGATCAGGAAATAGTAGAGGTACAACGGCACGATGATGAAGGAGAGCAGAAAGCCAAAGACACCGAGGAAGCCCCCCACACTGGTTCTGAGGAAGGTCCAGACAATGCCCGGCAGCTTGGGCAAAGTTGTCTTCACCCAGTCGCCACGCAGAAAGGACTGAAAGTCGGCATCGGCCTCATCGACTTGCTCCTTGGCGGCTGGGGCCGAAGCTTGACTCCCAGATGAGGGTGCTGGCACTGACGCCGGCAAGGCAGGCAGCTTGAGATCGTACTTTGCCGAAAAATCGATGACCGCCTTTTGCGCCTTGGAATAATAGACGGGCACGCGCTCTGCCAGATGGTGAGCGGGATCGTCCAGCTTCACCACGATCCACCAGCCCAAACCACCCATGGCCAGCGTGAACACCGCAAAGGCCAGCAGTACAGAGCGCTGCCTGTTTAAGCCGCGCCGCTCCAGCCACTCCACGCCGGGCTCCAGCAGGTAGGCAAGCACCCCTGCCACGGCGAAGGGGACGAGAATGGGCTGAAGAAAGGCCATGACCTGCGTCGCGAGATAGATCAGCCCGATGGCCAGCGCACCGATGACGGTGATCGATATGGCAGTGATGGCTGTCCATAACGCATTGCGCTGAAAGACGGTGGGAAGATTCTTCATAGGGGAGAATGGAGTGCAAACTAGTCGTTCACCGCCGTTTGGGTACTCCAAAGATAGCCTCAAATTGGACAGCTTAATCTCACCGCGTATCGTTGCCCACCATGTCACGCCCTCAGCCCCAGCCTGTTGATCCCGCCGAACTCCCGCAACTCGCACAGGCCACCATGCGTGCCGCGAAGTTTCCCATGCTGGCCACCGTGGATGGCGACCAGCCGAGGCTGCGCCCTGTCTCACCAGTGCGCACAGATGGCTTCACGGTCTATGTGGCCAATCTGCGCCGCTATGGCAAGACGCACGAGCTTGCCGTGAATCCGAAGGCCGAGCTTTGCTACAAGGATGAACAGGATAATCAGGTGCGCATCACGGCCACCGCTGAAATCCTCACCGAGTGCCCGCTGCTGGAAGCAATCTGGAATTCGAACCCCTTGCTGCGCGCCTATCTGGGCAGCATCGAAAATCCTGAGCTGATCATCTACCGCTTTATTCCCAATCAGGTTCGCTACATGCGCGAGTGGGCCTTGGAATATTTTGAAGTGCCTTTTTAAAGGCATCCACAAAGTTACCCATCCTTTTGGCCTGAGGTATGCGTTGCATGACGAATCAATGAACGTGTCCTGGAATGTGAATAACTTCGTCTTTGTGAATAAGTTCTTGCCAGCCACTTCACGTTCTGACACTCTTCAGCAATTACCGTGATTCATTCAAATAATCACATTTCGGGATCGGTACGTTTGGCTCTCTCCCGCGCCAACGAAAAGCTGTCCCCGCCTTTTTCAACGCAGGCAACCACTACACCCACTAAACTACCATGGACCGTGACGACCACCCAGCATCGGTAATCTCTTCTGTCATTTCCACCCGCGCTTCTGACCCTGGTCCTGTTTCTGTGAATTCTGCCTCCTCCTCCCGCCGCCGCCGCGCCAACGCCCCCACTGCAACCAAGACGTTCGTCCTCGACACCAACGTCCTGCTGCACGACCCCGCCTGCATTCACCGCTTTGCCGAGCATCACATCTGCATTCCTGTCGATGTCTTGAGCGAACTGGACCGCTTCAAAAACGAGATGACTGAGCGCGGCTCCAATGCCCGCGAAGTGCATCGGGCGCTGATGAAAATTTTCTCCAACAAGGGCGCGTCCGTCACCACAGGAGTGCCGACTGACGGTGGCGGCAGCATCCGCGTGGCAGTCTATGATCCTGCCGAGGCGCGCAAGCACGCCAGCGTGCAGGGATTTGAGCGCATTTTTCACGATCTGGACAAAGCCGACCACCGCATCCTGGCCTGCACACTCTGGCTCAGCGAGCAGGTTTCACCACCGGTCATTCTCGTCAGCAAAGACCTGAACATGCAGCTCAAGGCACGAGCCGTGGGCATCGAGTGCGAAGATTACCTGCATGACAAAGTGGAGCCGCGTGAGGTCGCAAACTTTGACATCGCCCGTGTGGAAGTCAGTCAGCATGAACTGCAGCGCTTCGCGAGCAGCGGCTGTCTTTCCGTGCCGGAGACCCGCACCGTGGGGATGGTCGTGAACGACTACGCGCTGCTCACCGCCGGAGACAAAGCCACGATGCCTGCGAAGCTGAGCACGAATGGTGAATTCGTCCGCCTGCACCACACACCGGAGTCGATCAAGGTCGGTCAGGGCCGTGCCATCAAGCCGATGAATCTGGGTCAGGCCTGCTTCCTGGATGCGCTGCTTGACCCTGAGATCAGCCTCGTCACCTGCTACGGTCAGGCAGGCACGGGCAAGACCCTGCTCGCTGTCGCGGCTGCCTTGCAGCAGGTGTTTAACCGCACCTACCACGGTGTTACCGTGAGCCGTCCCATCGTTGCCATGGGTCAGACCGTTGGCTTCCTGCCCGGCTCCTTGCAGGAAAAAATGCGCCCCTGGCTGCAGCCCGTCTATGACGCTCTGGATCTCCTGATGCGACCCATGGAAGGCACGCAGCAGGGCCCGGCCCGCAAAAAGAACCGCTTCATGCCCGAACCGCAGCAGCAGATGGCTACGCCAGCCGCGCCTTATGATCCGCTGATTCAGCAGGGCGTGATTGAAGTGGAGGCGCTCTGCTACATTCGTGGCCGCAGCATTCCAGATCGCTTTTTCATCCTAGACGAAGCGCAGCAGCTCACGCCGCTGGAGGCCAAGACGATCGTCACCCGCATGTCACGTGGCTCCAAGCTCGTCCTCGTCGGCGACCCGGCGCAGATCGACAATCCCTACGTGGACAGCCGCAGCAATGGGCTCGTTTATACACGCCAGCGCATGCGCGGGCAGAAATTTGCGGCCCACGTTCCGCTGGTCAAAGGCGAGCGCAGCGCCCTGGCTGAAGCTGCGGCGAGGTTGCTGTAGCTTCATTGATTACGGAAAATAGCACTTAAAAAATTCCTCTGAGATTTTTTGAAATGGAATGGCCACGGCCTCGTTTAACACGCCACACGCCGGACTGGGCATTCCAGAAACCAGCGCTCAATATCCACAACTCAAAATTAACTCACATGAAAGTTATCGCCTCATTCCTGGCCATTCTTGCCATCTCCACAGTCACCTCCTTCGGAGCTGACGCCCCCAAGAAGCCCAAGATGACCCCCGAAGAAATGTTCGCCAAGAAAGACGCCGACAAGGACGGCAAGCTCAGCAAGGAAGAATTCCTCAAGGGAGCCAAGGACGCGGCCAAGGCCGAAGCCACGTTCACCAAAAAAGACAAGGACAAGGATGGCTCCCTTTCCAAGGAAGAGTTCACCGCTGCTCCCAAGAAGAAGTAGGGCGACCAAGTCGCCTGACTTTTGACTCTCACAAGTCACCACGCCGCACCCGCCCAGCGCGAGTGCGGCGTTTTTATGTCTGCATCAGGGAGGTCCCCGATACGGTTAATAAAAAAGAACCATCTTTTATCGAAACGAAATGGGCGGCTTCTAGTTTAACCCGGCGCGAACGGGACTGGTCCCCAGCATCCTGAACTCTAAGTCAACAACCCAATACAGATCCATATGAAAGCTATTACCTCGTTCCTCGCCATCCTGGCGCTCTCCGCAGTGACCACCTTTGCTGCTGATGGTGATGCCCCCAAAAAGCCAGAAGGTGACAAGGGCAAGCCCAAGATGAATCCTGCAGAAATGCTCAAGAGACTCGACACCGACAAAGACGGCAAGGTCTCCAAAGCAGAATTCCTGGCTTCTCCGAATGCCAAGAAGGACGAAGCCAAGGCCACCGAGCGCTTTGGCAAGATGGACAAGAACAGCGACGGTTCCCTCACGCTGGAAGAACTGACCCCGAAGAAAAAGAAGGACGCCTGAGCCGTCTGACTCTTTGACTTCCCACAGTCATCAAGGCCGCACCCGCCCCGCGCGTGTGCGGCTTTTTTGTGGATGCGTTTGCCAGAACGCGGAAGAAGCCCCCTGCCCTGCAACGTACCTTCTGACCGGCCCGCTTTGCCTTTTTCGAATGCTCCGCTGCACCTTCATCACATTCCTGCTTTTCGTCGCTTCCAGCCATGCGGCGGTGGATTACACCACGCAGATCAAACCGCTGCTGCAACAGCACTGCGTGAAATGCCACGGCGCAACCACGCAGAAATCCCAGCTCAAGCTCGACACCGCCGCTGCTGCCCGCACCGGCGGCAAGCATGGCACGGCATTGCCAGATCTCCTTGTGCAGGTCGTCTCTGGGACTCACGCTGAAATCCCGCAGATGCCCTACAAACGCGGACCGCTGGATTCTGCGCAGATCGCGCTCATCAGGCAGTGGGTTGCCGAGGGCGCGCAGGCTCCCGCGGAGGAAGCTCCGAGCGATGATAGGCACTGGGCGTTCATCGCGCCGGTCAAAGCACCGCTGCCGCAGAGTGACACCAAGCATCCCATTGATGCCTTCATTCGCTCAAGTCTCAGCAAAGCAGGGCTGGAGCCCTCGCCTCCTGCGGCGCCTGCCACACTCATCCGCCGTCTCCATCTGGACCTCACCGGCCTGCCGCCGACACCTGCTGAAGTGGCTGCTTTTCTCAAACAGTCTGCATCCTCCATTGCGGATCTGGCCGCACGGCTGCTCGCCTCCAAACATTATGGCGAACGCTGGGGCCGCTGGTGGCTCGATCAGGCGCGCTACGGCGACAGCAATGGCTACAGCATCGACGCCCCGCGCAGCATGTGGCCGTATCGCGACTATGTCGTCAACGCCTTGAACCAAGACAAGCCCTTTGACCAGTTCACGCTGGAACAACTCGCGGGCGACATGCTGCCGAAGCCTTCGCGTGAGCAGCTCATCGCCACGGGTTTCCATCGCAACACGCAGATCAATCAGGAAGGCGGCATCGACAAAGAGCAGTTCCGCATTGAGAGCATCTTTGATCGCGTGGCCACCACCGGCACGGTCTGGCTGGGACTCACCATCGGCTGCGCGCAGTGTCACGACCACAAGTTTGATCCCATCAGCCAGCGCGAGTATTATCAGCTCTTCGCCTTCCTCAACAACCAGGACGAACCCACCCTGCCCGTGCCTGATCCGGGTCAGGATCTCGACAAGCTGAAGGCCGAGCACGCGCAGGTGCTCAAGCAGATCGATGCGCACATCAAGGCGAGAATCGCTGTCCTGCAGGAATGGGAAAAGACGCTCGGTGACCAGTCCAAGAAGCTGGTCGATGCCGAGGCGCTGAAGTCCCTGGCCAAGCCTGCCGCCAAACGTGCCGCCGCAGATCAGCGCATTCTTTTCAAAGCCATGACCGGCACGTCTGACAGCGTCTTCAATCCGCTCTACGACCGGCACCTCGAACTCGATAATATTTTCAAGAACGGCACCACCACCCTGGTGATGAAGGAACTGCCACAGCCGCGCAAAACGACGCTCTTCATCAAAGGTGATTTCACGCGCCCTTCTGAAGAGGTGCAGCCCGGCGTGCTCGCCGTGCTGCCTGCGCTACCAGCGGGAGCCAAAGCGGACCGCCTCGCCCTTGCACGCTGGCTCATTGATCCGAAGAACCCGCTCACCGCACGCGTCATCGTCAACCGCGTCTGGCAACAGTATTTTGGACGCGGCCTCGTCTCGACGGAAAATGATTTTGGCACCATGGGCCGCCTGCCCACCCACCCCGAACTGCTCGACTGGCTCGCTGTGGATTTCATGGAGCACGGCTGGAGCCTCAAGCACCTGCACAAGCTCATCGTCACCAGCGCGACGTATCAGCAGGCTTCCACCATTCGGCCTTCATCAGCCCGCATTGATCCCAACAACGACCTGCTCTGGCGGCAGAACCGCCTGCGGCTGGATGCGGAGGTCGTGCGCGATGTCTGCCTCGCCGCAAGCGGTCTGCTCTCGCCCAAGATGGGCGGAGCGCCCGTTTATCCGCCCATCCCTGAGGGCGTCATGTCCTTGGGGCAGGTCAAGCGCGCCTGGCCGCTCAGCAAAGGCAGCGACCGCTACAGGCGTGGCATTTACACCTTCATCTTCCGTGCCACTCCGCCGCCTGCGCTGAGCGTCTTTGATGCGCCGGATGGTTTCAGCACCTGCACCCGCCGCATTCGCAGCAACACGCCCCTGCAAGCCCTCACCCTGCTCAATGACAGTGCCTATGTGGAGTTTGCCCAGGCTCTGGCTGCACGCCTGATCAAGGAAGCCAAAACGGACGACACTCGCATTGATCGTGCCTGCCAGCTCTGCCTCTCCCGCCCGCCGCTCGATCACGAGCGAAAGGCCCTCACCCGGCTGCTCGCCGCCGAACGTCAAGCGAACGCCACTGAGCCTCAAGCCTGGCAGGCGGTTGCCCGGGTGATGCTGAATCTGGATGAGACCATCACGCGGGAGTAGAAACAGAGGCGGTCACCCGGCCATTCCTCAGATGCTTTCCCAAGCGCGCTCGCCCACGGGATCGCGGCCTTCATCGTACTCGATGTGGTCAATGAGAGTCTCGATGGGCTTGCCGCTGAGCCCGCTGTCCTGAATGCGCTGGGGAAGCACGGCGGAGCGCTCGTCACGCCAGCCGAGTTTGGCAATGAAACGGTTCCACATGTGGCATTCCTCATCGGTGCGGGCCGTGCCGCGGGCATGCACCCAGTTCAGGATTTCCTCATCCGTGCCGCCTTCGAGGACGCGTGTCTGGAGTGCTGAATAAGGGACGCCGAGGAAACGGCAGCAGCGACCATCGAGAGTATAAAACTGCGTGTCACCCAGCTGAGCCGTGTAATCGGCGGGGAGTTTAGCCGCGGCATGCAGACGGATCTTGTCGAGCATGCGGCCGAAATAGATGAGACGGCCGACCTTGGCGTAGCAACTGCGGAGACCTGGGACGTGGGGCATGAGGTCACTATTGTCCATCATGCTCCTGTTTGGCAAGCTGTGAACCCTCAGGGCGGTGGCAGCGGCACGTCATTGATCCGTGGCGCAGCGGGCATGGGCGCAGCACCGGGAACCGGAGTGGGTGGTGGGGGAAGAATCGGATTGGGCGGCAGGCCCGTCTGCACAGGCGTGGTATTCATGTTTTGACGCTGGGGCAGGCCCCGGACTTGATTAGGCGCTGCAGACTGCTGCGTGGGAATGGCACTCCTGACCTCGACGGGTGGTGCGGCGGAGAGATCGGCAAAACTGATCCAGCCGGCCTGATCTCCCTTCTGCAATTGAATGCGGGTCTTGTCCACGCTCTCGCCCGGTTTAACCGCGCGGATCTTGATGCCCATTTCATTTTCCGAACCGATGCGCGCCTCCATGACCTGAGAGGTGGTGCGGTCCACCAGCACGGCGACGACACCGCCATCAATCTCATAGATGCCGGAGAGGCTGAGGTTGTCGGCGAAGTTCGGCCCCGTCGGAGCATCGGGTGAGGGCAAATCCTTCGTGGTGAAGATGGAGCGCTCCCACAAGGGGGTGAAATGCGCCAGTTTTGGAAACGGCACAGGGGTGGCGTCTTTTTTCTGTGGCTCCTGGGCAGATGCGTGAGTGGCAAACATCGCCAGTCCCAGCAGAGAGAATGATAGCGTGAAAAGTTTCATGGCTAGTTTGCTTTGCTGACCTTGGGGGCCGATTTCTCACGGTAGAACTGCGTGAACTCGACCTCTGCATTGATGGTCTTGTTGGTGCCGCTGGGATTGATCTGCATGCGGGTGATGCCGAGGAAGCTCTGCGGCTGCTGCAGTGCGTGGAGCCAGCCAAAGAAGGCCTGCTCCTGAATACCCGCGAGGGTGATCTTCACAGTGGCCTTGTCAAAGTAGCCGAGGTTTTCCTCCAATGGCAGACCGTCAGGCCCGAGGACGCGTGCGGCTTCGATGAATTCCTTACCGCCGATGCTGATGCCCTTTTTTTCCGCTTCGGCAGTGATGACTTCCAGCAGCTTGGCCGAAGCCTCCTGCCGGCTAGTGAAGTTCGGGCAATGCTCCTCAAGCCAGCCGTACTTGTCCGCCCAATCCGCGCCCTGTGAGATGGCGAGATTCATATCGGCGAGACGATCGCGCAGGGTGTCGTTCTCCTCGCGAATGGACGTGTAGTTGTTGAAGGCGTACATGAACCCGCCACCGCCGATGATGGCGAGGAACAGGAAGGCGAAGACGCCGAGCAGAACTTTCTCGCTCTTCTTCATTCGCCTGCTCCTCCCTTCAGTTCAAAGCTGGCGCTGCTGTCGCTGGCGAAGACCGGCGGCGGGCCATTCAATGCGAAAGGAGCGAGTGCTTCGATCGATTTGAGAGCCTGGGTGTACTCGAATGCCAGGGTTGCGTTGGGCATGCGCCCACGCAGACTCATGCGCTCCGGTGTCCATTCCCAATGCGTGATGGAAACCTCCTTGGATGATTCCGGCTCCATAAGGTGCAGCAGAATTTGCTGCGGCCAGGTGGTGGGATCCACGGCTGGTGCGACCTCCTGCCACGCTTTTTTGTGGTCCATGACACGCGAGGCACGCGGCGCGAGAACGGCAACTTTTTCACGCAGCAGGTTGCGCTCCTGCACGGCCAGTGAGGTGAGCGTGGCGACGAGAGCAATGGCCGCGGCGATCACTGTTCCAGCCGCCAGCGCCATGAAGCGTGTCTTTGCGCGGCGCATCTGGCTTTGACGCTCGGCCGTGACATCCTGCGGCATGATCAGGCTGGAGCCACGCTCAGGCATCGTCGGCACCGGCATGTCGCAGCGGTAGGCGGCCAGGCCGGTGACACGCTGGATCTGCGTGATGTCCCCCTCGTCAATCCACAGCACAATGCTTTCGAGCCTGCCAAGCACGCCCTGAAAACCGAGCTGCAGACAGATGTTGTTGAGCTCAGCAAGTGCATGGGCATCCAGTTTGTTCGCGGACAGCGGGGTGCAATAGATCAACTGTGCCCCGCTGGTGATGGCGACAACAAGACGCCCCAGCTCACGGAAAATCGTGAGGCTGTTTTGCACCATCGGGTAGCACAGCGCGTGAAGCGTCACTTCATCGGGCAGCCGTGCGGTGTCGGCGAGCGGTGTCGGCAGATCCTTGAGCGCGAGGATGCGGGTGAGATACGCGCCTTCCTTTCCCTGCATGTTGCGCACCTGCACAGTGGATTCTTCATCCTCGGCCTTGATGCCCATGCGTTCGAGATGCAGCAGCGCCATGCTGCGCAGGTGCTCGGGCTGCCCTTTGAGCCAGGCGGGCAGCGCCCAGAAATGCACGGCCGGAAGTGCGAGCACCCGACGCTGGGCGTCTTTGCCAAACCGGGCACCTTCAGCGTTTTGCTCGGCAGACAGCAGGCAGGCGGCGCCCTCCGCACCCATCCAGCTTTGCCAGACTTGTGCGCCAGGGAGCAGCAGCTCGCAGGGTGGTTTACGTGTTTTTGCCATGGGCGGGTATTTCACCACGCCAGACGGCCTTGCCGTCCTGCGTGATGAGGATGAGTTTGCGTTGCAAGGGGCCGAGCGAACCGACGCTTTCGATGCGGCGGATGGGACCGGCGAACTGAATCCATTGGGTGAGCTGCGCAAGAATCTGCGGCTGATAGACGCCCAGCAACTGCGCCACCTGCGGCACGCTGCTGAGCCGCACATCATCCTGCGTATGCAGCGCGCCATCGCGACCTGCACGCAGCTTCAGCAGCGGCTGCACGCGCTCCAATGGCAGATCGGCCAGCAGAGCGATGAGCTCGGGACGTGCGTCGTTCACATCCACGCGGCCATCACCAAAAACCGTGAACCACTCGCGCCAGTCGGGCCGCTCGATGTTGACGTAGTCACGTTTTTCGGCGCCATTGAGGCTGACATTGCCGTCGGCATCCACCCAGTCCTTCAGCGCATCGCACAAGGCGGAGACAAACTGCTCCTTGAAGCCCCAGCTCGTGAACAGCCGGCGCAGCAGCACCTTGTCACCCGTCTGGATGAGATGATTGGCGTTCAGCCGCGCCTCCTCGGCCACGAGCTTGACGTTGTAGCCACCGCCATCGTTGGCGTTGAAGTGCAGAAGAGGATCGTCCTCGCGCATGACGGGATGGCGCGCCACCTCGATGCCCATCTCAGCGTAACGTTTGGCAAAAATGCGGCCGCGCATCATGCGCGTGTATTGGGAATCCGCCTGCAATGCCTTCGCACCTGCAAACACCACCATGCCGAGGACCGCGATCATCCAAAACACGACAATGAGCGCGGAGCCACGCTGCAAGGACGCATCCCGAAAGAACGACGAAGGAATGACGAAGCCGCCGGGTCTTGCCGACCGGCTCCGCAGCCCTTGCGTTACTGGAATTTCATTCGTCATTGTGGCGGAGGTGCCTGCGGCACGCTGACCTGGGCGAGGTCGTTGGCGATCCAAAACGTGTACTCGTGCTCACGCGGGTCGGCGGTGAAGGCAAACTTGAGCTTCATGAAAAGCGGTGGCTGCGGGCGCTTCTTGGGATCCCAGCTGGTGAACCACTTCTTTTCCTCCGGCTCATAAAACTGCCACTGCATCTGCTTGAGCCCTTCGAGGATGGGCAGTTCGGCAATGAGGTTGTATTCACCCGGCGTGCGGGCCTTGGGATTGATCTTGAAGTGACGCACCACGAGGCTCAGGTCTTTGGTCTCCCGGTTGCGCACAACGCCAAACTCAACGGCATCCGCGAGCTTCAAATGACGTTCCCAAGCGAAAGGCATGTGACCTCCAGCAATGAACAGATTGCCCGAAGCACCACGCGCCGCCTTTTCGAGGCCCGCTGAGAGCTGAATGCCGGGGTCCATCGTTTCCAGATAGTCACGCCATTGAGTGACGAAGTTGCTGATGCGCGTCTCGGCCACGCGGGCGGTGCTCATGGATTTGCCCAGCTGCATGGCACCGTTGGCCACGCCATAAACGGCGCTCAGGATGAAGCCGATGAGCGCCATGGCCATGATGACTTCGAGCAGCGTGAACGCGGCCTTAGATCGGACTGTGGGGCGAATACACATAGGTTTCCATGCTGCGTTTCATGCGCCGCGTGCGCCCGTCATTGATCCATGCTTCGGCGCGGATGCGAAACATGTGGTCGAGTTTGACCTTGTCTTTGTTGATGAGTTCAACCTTCTCGATCGTGGCGCTGGCGTCGATGTGATCGGCGGTGGGATTGAACGAAATGCTGGCGGCTTTGAACTCGGGCTGATGCGCCACCTCCGCGAGGACCGACTCCAGCACGCGCAGCACCTGCGCCTCCTGGCGCGCGGAGGTGGATGCCTTGGCGATCTCCTCAATCGCGCGCGTCATGCTGACAGCGACGAGCGAGAACAAGGCGAGAGCGAGAATGATTTCGAACAAAGCGAAACCATGAACAGATGAGGATGGACGGGTGTGTTTCATCCTTTGACCTGAATGGATTTGCGTTTCGCACACGCGGTGAGCGGATCGAAGCCGATCTCGATCAGCCCTGCCGGGCCGCTGATGCGCACCTCGATGGGCTCGCAGATGCCGCTGGGGCTGAACTCCCAGGCTTCGCCGCGTTTCGGTTTGCGGAAGGCTGCTTCGCCATAGCGGCGCACCTGCAGCATGCCGCTGAACTCATCGCTCGTGCCAAAGGCACCGGCGGAAAGCTCCATGCGTACGATCTGCTGGCTGTTGAGCGCCTGCAGCATGTTTTGCCGGGCGGTGGTTTCGATCATGGCCGCCGCACGCCGCAGCTTGTCTTCAGCGCGCACGCCGGAAATGCTGACGGTGGCAATGCCAATGATCAAAAGCGTGATCGACATGGCGACGATGATCTCCAGCAGGGTGAAGCCTGCTGCGCGGGAATGACGAACACCACGCTGAGAATTCAGCGTGGTTTGCAAGGTCTTGGTGATGGACTGGCAATTCGTCATTCTCGTTTGATTCGCTTCGCTCGTCGTTATTGATCCCAGCTGCCAATGTCATCCGCGTTGTCAGCGACGCCATCCGGCCCGGCTGAATAGACATCGAAGCCGGTCTTGTCCTTCACGCCGGGACGGCGGTAGTGGTAGGCGTTGCCCCAAGGATCGATGGGGAGTTTCTTGAGCTTGGGGCTCCAGCTTTGCGGAGCGGGGCGGCTGGTGGGTTTTTCAACCAGAGAGGAGAGGCCTTGTTCCGTGGTGGGCAGGAACATGTTGTCCACTTCATAGGCACGCAGCGCCGAGGTGATGCTGCTGATGTTGCCCTTTGCAGTGGTTTTTTTGCCGCCTTCAAGCACACCGCCGAAATTGACGATGGCCGCGCCCACAAGGAGCGCAACGATGGCGAGCACGAGGATCATCTCGACGAGGGTGAAGCCGGACGTCGGGTGGCGTGGTTGGGTTTGCGTATGTTTCATTGGGTGTGGATGGGAACGAAGCGGCTATTTGTTGATGCTGGAAATGGTCTGGAAAATGGTGGTCATCATGAGGTAGGCCATGAGGCCGACCATGCCGGCCATGAGGCAGACGATGAGGGGCTGGATGAGCGCAGCGAGCGTGTCGATCTTCTTGCTGAGCTCACGGTCAAAACGCTCGGCGGCGCGTTCGAGCGCGGCAGGCATGTCGCCGGTTTGCTCGCCCACATTCACCATGTCGATGAGCAACGGTGGGAACTGCGCACTGCGGTCCAGCGCGCGGGAAAGTGCGACGCCTTCGCCCACATTGCGCATGACGCTTTCGAAGCCCTGCTGCAAATATGGATTGTCGATGGCCTGATGGGTGAGCTGCATGGCCTGCACCATGGTGAGGCCGTTGCCGAGCAGATTGGCCATCGTTTCCAGGAACTGGACGTAGAAGCGTGCGCGAAAGATGCCGCCGAAGAGCGGGAGACGGAGCTTGAAATGCGCCCACGGAATGGCCGACTCGGGGCGCGAGACCCATGCCTTGCCCATGATGTAGGTGGCGATGCCGCCAAGGATGACCATCCACCAAGTGGCCTTAAAGGTGTCGCTGATCTTCAGGATGATCTGCGCTGCAAAGGGCAGCGAGCCGCCAGTCGAATCGAGCATCTCCGTGAGTTTCGGGATGAGATAGACGACGAACAGCAGTGTGACGGCAACAGCGGCGACGATTAGAAATGCCGGATAAAGCAGAGCGGAGAGCACCTTGGACTTCAGCGCCTGCAAGGAGCGCATGTACTGGGCCTGACGCTTTAAGATGGTGCTCAGCGAACCGCTGGCTTCACCTGCCGAAACCAATGCGCAGAAAAGTTTGCCAAAGCTAGGGCTCGTAGCTGCGATGGCTTTGGAGAAGGCCATGCCATCGCGCACTTTGCTGCGCAGCACCGTGGCGAGTGTTTTGATGCCGGAGAGTTCACGGCGACGCTCCATGGTGGCGAGCGCAGGCTCAAGCTGGATGCCTGCACCGACGAGGTCGGAGAGTTCTTCGATGAAGAGCACGACCTGAGGCAGCTTGAGCTTGATGGGACCACCCGGGATCGTTTCGGCGGCTGCGGCACTTTGTTTAGCCTTAGCAGCAGTGCTAGCGGATGTCTGGGCGGCACCTGCGGCTTCAAGCTTGATGGGCTGAATTTTCTTTTTTCCCAGCAGTGCAAACGCTTCGCTGCGATCCGACGCAGACAGCTCCCCGGTGATGACACCGGAAGGACCGTGAGCGCTGTAAACGAAGGTGGGCATGGGTTAGGCGGCTAAACGAGTGGGAGGCATGGAGGTCGTCTGCGGCGCGTGATTGCGGTCACTGGCGGCGGTGACGCTGAGGACTTCCTCGATGGTGGTTTCACCACTGAGCACTTTCTGAAAGCCGTAACCGCGCATGGGGACGTAACCATCCTTGAGGGCCTGCTTGTGAAACTCGGCAGGGTGCGCGCGGCTGTTGATGAGATGCTGCAACGCGTGAGTGACGAGACAGACTTCATAGATGGAGAGCCGGCCCTGGAAGCCGCTGCCACGGCAGGCCTCACAACCCACGGCACGCATGATTTTACCGGGCAAATGGGACGGAAAGCCGATGGACTTGAGGTAGCTCTCCTCCACCTCGGTGGGTGTTTTGCACACCGGGCAGAGTTTGCGCACGAGACGCTGGGCAAAGAAGGCGCGCACCGCGCTGGAGACGAGGAAGGGCTCCACGCCCATGTCAATGAGACGTGTGATGCCACCGATGGCGTCATTCGTGTGAAGTGTGCTGAATACCAAGTGACCGGTGAGAGCGGCGCGCACGGCGATCTCGGTGGTTTCAAGGTCGCGCATTTCTCCGATCATCACCACGTTCGGGTCACCGCGCAGAATGCTGCGCAGCCCAGCACCGAAGGTCAGGCCGATCTCGGGCTTCACCGCGATCTGCACGATGCCGGGCATCTTGTACTCCACCGGATCTTCAATGGTGACGATGCGGCGATGGGTCTGATTGAGATCGGTGAGGAAGGCGTACAGCGTGGTGGATTTGCCGCTGCCTGTCGGGCCGGTGATGAGGATGATGCCGTTGGGCAGTTTCAGCAGTTCATCGACGACGGGACGAATGTTGTCGGTCAGGCCAAGCCGGTTCACGGTGACCTGCTGCTGCGCGAGAAGACGCAGGCTGATGCTCTCACCTTCGACCGAAGGGATGGTGGCCACGCGCACGTCGATGGCGAGGCCGTCGAGTTCGAGATTGATGCGACCGTCCTGCGGGAGACGTTTCTCAGCGATGTCGAGACGGGCCATGATCTTGAGGCGGGCGATCACCGAGGCCTGCAACGATTTGATGTTCTCAGGCACCGGCAGTTCTTCGAGACGGCCGTCAATGCGGTAGCGAATGCGCAGGCGATCCTGCTGCGGCTCCACGTGGATGTCCGTGGCGCGTTGTTCCAGACCACGGCGGATGATTTGATTCACGAAGCGCACCACCGAGGCCTCTTCGTCCTCGGGCTCATCGAGCACGGTCACTTCATCCTTTAAATCCTCCGCGCCCCAGTCGGCACGACCGCGCAGGATCTTTTCAAACGTGTCTGCGCCGAGGCCGTAGAGCTTTTGCAGACCTTCGACAATGCGGGTGCGCTGCCCCACATGCCATACGACCGGCATCGACAAACTCGCAGCCACTCGCTGATGTGCCACGAGACTGAGCGGATCAAAGGTGGCGATGTGCAGCGTGCGCTCCGACTCCGTGCCATCCTCGTTTTTCGTTTCTTCCGTGAAGACTGGCAGCAGGCGATGACGCAGGGCGATCTCCGCCGGCAGCATGCGGCGCATCCCCTGCTCTGTCGGCTGGTCTTCATCTTTCGGTTCCCACCATGGCAGGCTGAGTGTTTTGGCCAGGGCCGTAAGGAAATCGCGCTCGCGCACGCCTTCACAATCCAGCACCGCATCCACAAAGGAGGTTTGATTGAAGCACGCCTCTTCCACCGCCTGCCGCACAGCAGGAAGATCGGCACAACCCGAGTCTTTGAGGATTTGATCGATGAGTGGAAGCATGAGGACGGAGCGCCTAAATTCGGCCTTATAATACCGTATAATTATGGTTTTTCATAGAAATGGCAAGTTTTTAATACTTCCAAACCATTTAGAGAGCCGAAAAGTTGAGATCTCTGTCCGTCGGCACGGACTTCCAATGGATGCCATTTTCCCCGCCCGCTACCTATTTGGCAGCGGTGATTTGTGCCACCATCGCGTCCAGAGAACCGTTTTTGATCGCGATCAGGCCCTTGGGGTCGATGAGATAGAGGGTGGGGAAATTGCGCAGGTTGTAGAGCGTGGTGTTGGGGCCGCTGCTGGTGTTGTCGAGCACGTTGCGGAAGCTCACCTTGTAATCGGCCAGCGCCTTTTTGGCCTCGGTTTCGATGTCCGTGTTCACGCCGATCACGACGGCGTTTTTGTCTTTGAGCTGTTCAGCCGCTTGGTTCATCAACGGCAGCGTGCCGTGGCAGGCATGGCACCAGCCGCCCCAGAAGATGACGATCACATATTTGCCACGGTAGTCGCTGAGCTTGAAGCTCACGCCATCGGCGTCCTTGCCCTCGATTTCCGGTGCCTCACAGCCGACCTGCAGGCTGGTCATCTCAAAGAACATTTTGGCGACAGAATCCGAGAGCTTGAAGCCCTGGATGGTGACATCCTCGTAGTCGGCATAGAGCTGCTGAAAACATTCGAGGGCCTTGGTCTTTGAAGCAGCGGCGGAGTCGCGATCGGACGAGGCGTCGAAGTTTTTGAAGTGAATGGCACCCAGGGCATAGAGCGCGGCGGCTTTTTCGTCACGGTGCGTGTTCTTTTCGATCACAGCCCTGAGCACCGGCTCGGCTGGCAGGCCGTGGTATTCGAGCTGCTTCACCGCTTCGGCGATGCCCGCGTGATCTGCAAAGGTGGTGCCAAGCATCTTCAGCGCCTCCTGTCCTTCGGGAAAATTCGCTGCGCCTGTGACGAGCCAGTTCACTCCTTTGACTACATCCGGCTGGTCCAGGTTTGCCTGCACCAGTTTCAGCATTTTCGTGGCATAAGGTCCGGCGCTGGGAATGCTGGCGCGGAATTTGTTCTTCTCTTCTTCCGTGGCGGCTGCGATGAGCTTCTGCGTGTTGGCACGCACGGAGTTTTCGTACTCATCAATGATCGAACGAATCTCCGTGGCAAGTGGTGTCGATGGAGCCTGGGCCAGGATGGATACAACGGACAGAAGGAGAATGGCGATGGATCTCATGGTGAATCAGCAAAGAGGAGGACGTGAGCGGAACCCAAGCAGCGACAGGCCTGCAACAAGGCACAGCAGCAGGCTCCCTGGCTCAGGAACAACGGCGAACGACTCGTAGACATTGTCATACACGAGCACGGGGACACCGTAGTTGTCTGTATGCTCGGTGAGCGTAAAAGTCCTGGCAGCAAGGCCGGTGTCGGGGGCTTCCACGCGATAGACGACACCATTGGTCAGGCCAGTGAGGGGGATGTTGAAACCGCCCGCGCTGTTGCTGAATCCGCTGGCCACGAGGATGCCGGTCGTGTCGTCATAAACATTGATCGCCTCACCAGCCAGCCCTTCTCCGGGGGTGTAAAAGGCATCTGCCAGAAGGGTGTCCTGATAAACAGAGCCCGTCAAAATGGCATCTGAAAAGTACGTGGTGCCATCAAACCGAAACTGTGAGGCCAGATGCTCGGTGATGACGTAGGGACCGATGGCAACGGAGTTGCTCCCTGGAATCGAGATGCTTTGGAAGCCGATGCCGATTTCTTTCATGCTTGCATCGAGCAGGAGATCGCGGTGTCCGGCCGGGTTCTGAATGCCGTTGCCATAACCGGCCGTCGCGCCATTGCCATCCCCCCAGTCGAGCACAAATGCGGCATGCGAATGAAAGGGCGACTGTGCCGAGGCAAAAAGGTTTTCACCCGCCCCCAGCCAGTTGGCACTGTATCCGCTGTTCTGGATGCGCTGGTCGAGAGTCAAGCCATCCAAAGAGTGCGCCTGCTGGTCTGAAGTCACCATGAGGTTGGAATACGTCGTGGCCGACACGTTCAAAGCACTGCTCCAAGCCAGCGCCGGTGCCGCAGTGAGAGTGGAAAACTGCGTGGCGAGGTCAGAGGCGCTGGTACCAAAGAAGTTCAGCGCAAAGGCGATAGTGGGATCGTTGGACTTGGGGGTGTCCCACACACCCGGCGAGGAAAAATTGACCAGCTTGGCCAGCTCGCCCTGTGGATCACTCCGAAATCGGTTCGTCAGTTCCAGCATGTACTGCTGCTCGGCCGTGGGATCTGCGGCCCCTGCCATTCCAAGCAGAAGCCCTGAAACACACAACACGCCCGCGCACCAGCCTGGCCAAAAGCGGTGTGTCGTTTTTCGCAAAACTGACGCGGATTGATTCACCTCCCTTAACGTTTGGTAATTATATTAAACTGCCAAGCATGATCCACAGAATCATCACTTTGCAGCGCAAAGTTTTACTTGCACCATTCACTTTGGCGCGCAAAGTGACTCACATGAGCACGACCGAAGCCGCCTTGGAGAATCTCCGCATCATTCGTTCCCTGATGGAAAAGGCGCACATCTATCGTGCCGTTTCCGCTCCTGCGGCGCTCGCCGGCGGTATGCTGGCGCTGATCGCTTCCGGGTGGCCGGTATGGCATGCCGTGAAAATGCAAGGCGAGGCCGCGATGTGTGACATGTGCTTCCTGGAAACCTGGCTCATCATTCTAGCCATTTCCTCGGCCTTGAATGTCTTCCTGCTTGCGAAAGAGGCCAAACGCCGCAACCAGCCTTTCGTTTCCGCCGGCATGCGCATGGCATTGCGCGCTTTCGTTCCGCCGTTGCTTGTTGGCGGCAGTGTGGGCATTGGTTTGATCGTGTTCCTGCACAATCTCACCCTCGCCGCACTGATCTGGGCGCTTTGCTACGGTCTGGCCCTGCTCAGCACGGCCAGCTTTTCGCCGCGCTCTTTGGTCCGTCTGGGCTGGGCTTTCGTGATCACGGGTCTGCTGACCTTCTTTGGCTGGGCCGCCTGCAGTGATGTGCGCCTGCTCTCCAGTGATCTCGGCCCGGCGTCTCTCGTCATGGGGCTCACCTTCGGCCTGCTGCATGTCGTTTACGCCCTGGCCGTTTTCTTCAGCGCCCAACCTGCGGAGGTGCAGCCGTAATGATCGACTTCGATCAAATCGACAAGCTCATTCACGAAAAGGGCCGGCTCTCCATCATGACGCTGCTCTCCACACGCGGCGAATGGGCCTTTCAGGACCTCAAGGCAGAACTCAGCATGAGCGACGGCAACCTCATCTCCCATCTCCGCACCCTCGGCACGGCCGGGTACATCAAGGAAACCCGCGACGAATCCGGCACCCGCCCGCGCACCAGTTATGAGCTCACCCCCGCCGGACGCACGGCTTTTAAAAACTACGTCGAAGTACTCGGCGAGATCGTCAAAGCCGCTCAGCAGACCTGACTCGCCGTTTTTTGCCCATTCACTTTGTCTCACAAAGCTAACACCACCATGAACATCATCCTCGCTCAACATCACGGCATGTGCTTCGGCGTCCGCGACGCCCTGCGCACCACCCACGCAGCCGCCCAGCGCGCGCCGCTCACCATCCTCGGTCAACTGGTTCACAATCCGCTGGTTGATCGCCATCTCGCCACTCTTGGTACGCAGCGCGGTGAACTCGATGATTTGAACAGCGCCAGTACCCAGCAGGTCGCCATCACCGCCCATGGCGCATCCGACCGACATCGACAGGCCTGGCAGCGTGCTGGGCACACCGTCGTCGACACCACCTGCCCTCTTGTGAAGAAGGCGCACCACGCGCTCGCCATGCTGGTGAACGAAGGCTACCAGCCCATCGTCATCGGCCAGAGTCAGCACGTGGAGGTGCGTGGACTCATCGGCGACTTCCCTTCCGCCGTGGTCGTGCTTGAGGAGGCCGACCTTGACCGTGTGCCAGTTCACCCTCGGCTGGGCATCGTTTCACAAACCACTCAGCCCGTGGAGATCGCCCTGCGTCTGGTGGATGCGATCAAGCGCCGCCACCGCAGCTCCGAAGTGCGTTTCATCGACACGATCTGCCACCCCACCAAGCAGCGCCAGACAGCCATGGATGATCTGCTGCGCGGCTGCGATCACATCGTCGTCATCGGTGGGCGCAACAGCAACAACACACGGCAACTCCTGCAAAAAGCCACCGCACACGGGCTGCCCGCGATCCAGATCGAAGGCGCCGGAGAACTCGATCCCGCTTGGTTTGGCAAAGCCCGCAACGTGGGCGTCACCGCAGGCACCTCCACCTTGGATGAAACGGTGGACGCCGTGATGCAACGCCTCCGCCAGATCGCCGCCGAAATGCGCAGCCACCCTGTCCATGAATTCCTCCGCTCCATGCTCCACGCCGCCTAACCCACAAACCAGCCATCCTTATGAACACTCAACATTGGATCAGCCACTTCGAAGCCAACACCAGACTCAATCATGCGCTGCACCTGTCGGACACCGCATGCGATCTGCCCGAGCACGTTCGCAGCGCCCTTGCCCGCTCCCTTGCTATTTTCCAACTGGGCGAAAGCGGTGGAGGCACGCGTTTGCGGCGCTACACCCGCAGCATCGCCTCGCTGGAAAATCTGCAGGGCTATCAGCGCGCCGTCGATCTCTTCGTCGCCGAGGAGCAGAGCCATGCCGCGCTGCTGGCCCGCACCGTCAAACATCTGCGCGGCACCTTGCTGCAAAAACAATGGACCAATTCCATCTTCCGCTGGATGCGCGATCTGGTGAACCTCGAGTTCAACATCCAGGTGCTCCTCACGGCGGAACTCATTGCCGAAGTCTATTTCGGCCTGCTCGCGCTACGCTGCAGCGATCCCGTGGTTCAGACCGTCGCCAAAAAACTCCTGCGCGATGAAATGGGTCATCTCTCCTTCCAGCGTGACTTCCTGTTCGAACGTCTCAAGACACTCACTCCAGCTGTGCAACGCCTTTGGCGCTGGCAGTTTCAGGCCATCCATTTCGCCACAGCCTGTGTCGTCTCCTGGGATCACCGCGACTGCCTGCGCAGTTTGAATGTCACTCCCGCCGACTTCCGCTCCCGCGCCCTGCGCTGCTGGCAGAGCTTCCAGTCACGACTGGAACGCCGGTTGCATGAGCATGAATCTCAAGCCCGCCACGACGAAGGATCAACACCCGGGTACAGCCGCTCCAGCAACGCCACCATGCAGTCTCCGGTGAGCTGACGTGACTGACGTGAAAGCGTGGCAGGCTGAGTGTCTTTTTGCACGCCGGACTTCCACAGATGGTCCAAGGCATCGGAGTGAAGATCGGTCACTTCATCCACGACTTCCTGCCATTGCTGCGGCTGTGCACTTTCCTTCCATTCACCCCGCCCACGGCCAAAATGGCAGATGGCAAGGTAGGTGAGAAAGGCCAGTTTGACCTGCTCACGAAAATGTTCGCGTGACCAGCGCAGGCGCTGGTCGCTGCCACGCACGAGATTGTAGCTGCGGATCAAAGCATAGGCACCAATGCCGGAAGCAAGGCCGCCCAGCAGCGCACCACCACCGAAGGTCATGCCGCCCAGCTTGAGATCGGCAATGAGTCCGCCCATGGCACCACCGGCGAAGCTTCCAAGCACACCCCAGATGTTTTCAGAAACGGCCTGGGGCATATGAAAATGCTCGCGCGCGATCTCGTTGAGTTCATGTCCGGCCTGACCTTTCAGACCATGGGCTTCGATCAAATTGTTGGTTGTCTGCTCGGTACGATCCGCGAGCTGCGTGGCCAGTTTTTGGCGTGCCTCGTTGTACTCGCGGTTCAGGTTATCGCGCTGCCAGCCCACGCGCTCCAGCAACGTTTCAGAGCGAACATCCACGCCGTCAAACAGCGCGGCGGTGAGCTGCTCTGAGATCAGGCGCACCGAAGCTTGAAACACCTCCACATTGCGCTGCGCCCAGGCGCGTTTGATCTGCAGGAAGGTCGGGATTTTGGAGCCTTGCATCAAGGGTGCCAGAGAGTCCATGAGAATGTCCTCCTGCACCCAGCAGCGGGCAAAGGCATCCAGCGTCAGCACTTCGCGCACCATCTCATACTGCTGCAAATGTGTCCGCCAGGAATCCAGCTCAGCGGCTTCCATGGATGAACTGCCCGGAAGCCCGGTCTGATTCAGCAGCACGATCACGGGTTTTTCCACCCAGCTGAGGATCTCCATCTCAGGCCCGATGTAGGCGGCGGCCTCAGGCGGTTCGGCGGCATTGACGAGATACAGCACCACGTCCGCTTCATCGCGCACATTTTTTAGCGCCTGCTGGCTGCACCACAAAGGCCGGTCGGTGATGCGGTCCCAGGTCTGCGACAGAAACCAGAGCACCGGGCTGCGCTCACGCTGGAGGCGCTTCAACAGCCGCGCACTGTCGCCAAAGCCCGGGGTGTCCCACAGCCGCAGCATGAAGCCGCCTGTTTCGAGCAGCGTGTGCGATTCATTGAAAAGGGTGACATGCGGCGCATCCTTCACCTCCCCCACATCACGGCGCAGCAGCGTGCGGGCCAGGGTGGTCTTGCCCGCGTTCGTGTGCGAAATGAGGCTCAGCGTGACGATGTCCGAGGCATCACGCACATTCAGCTCCGCCGACTGTCGGTCAGAGGAGCTGGCAGTTTTGGTTCTGGAAAAAAGAGCGGGCACTAGAGACGAAAACTTCATGAACATTACGACATCAGAGGCTTTGCGCGTGCGGATTCTTTGCGCACGGCCACAATCACTTCAGAGGCCAGGCCTTCGACCATCTGCGACCATAACTGCTCACGTCCGGCGATTTTTTCTGGTGTCCAGCGTCCCGCAAGACTCGTGCCGTCCAGCAGCACGATGAGCTCCGGCTCGGCATGTTTTGTGAGCAAACGCTGACGCACATCGGAGACCAGTCGACGCTGCACCTCGGCCTCAGGGGTGGTGGCCATGTTGAAGAGCATCACCAAATTGGGGCACACGGGCTGCCAGACAGCAGCAAATTCGTCCTCTTCCCCGGCCGGGATGCGCACATACTCCGCGCGCGCCATGCCGCCGAAACGCTCCCTTATGCCACGGTCCCACACCTCGCGGTGATGGGCGGTGGGCTCGATCGCATGGACGAGCACCTGGATAAGCTCGCTGCCGCCTTCCACCGCGCGCAGCAAGGAGCGCAGGTAGCCGCCCCAGTTCAAGGCACGGGCCGGTTGCGCGACCACCCGGCTGCAACGGGCCAGGCCCAGCCCTGCCAGCAGAAGACGAGGAAGAACAATCAGCACCAGCAGGGTGCCAGCGTACAAATGAATCCACGGCAGTGCAGGAGCCGGTTTCGCCACCTTGCCCAAGGTTCGATGCATGCCGGCGATCTGGTCCAATGGCACGGGGGTCCGCAGCACCTTTGAGGCAGGTTTGAACAAGGTCTCAAAAAAGGCCGATGCCTCGCGCTCCCCCAGCAGGGTGCTTTCCCAGACTGCACGATATTCGTGCGACCAGCCACGGGCATACAGGGCTGCCGCGCCGCCGATGGCCAGCAACGCTGCAGCCACATGCAGCCACATGCGCAGCCGCATCTGCAGGCGCCGCCAGGCCAGCGGCCAGGCCAGTTCTTCATATCGTGAGCGAACGGTTTCAGCCACTCCGCTTTCGACCTCCTTGGTGGATTTGCCCATGCGTGAGATGCCATGCGCGAGAAATTCCGCCACCCAGCCACCGCGACCAGCCACTGCGGAGGTCGGCATCAGTTCGCACAACAATCCGAGGATGATCACCACCGCATTCCAGGCCAGCAGCCCCACCAGCGGCAGTGCCAGCAGATTGAATTCGCCCGCCTGCCCGAGATCCGTAAACCAATAGCCCGCAACCAGCGCCAGGCCCCATCCCGCCAGCGCCCAGGACCAGCGCCCCTGCGGCACACGCAGCAGATCAAGAACATGGATCAGGTCGCCGCGCCAGCCCACGGCTTCGCGCTCCAGCCACTCGGCCCGTTTGTCCAGAAACGACTCCGAGCGCTCTTCGATCACATCCCCCGTGATCTCCTCGGAGGCGAGTCCGGCACGCGTGTGGGCCGTGGCTTCGCGCCGACGCTCCGCATTGACGAGAACGCCATCGGCATCGCCTTCTTCGAGTGCGCGCCATTTTAGGACGCGCTGCCAGTCAGTCCAATCCATGCAGGGGGTTGTTTTTGGGACATTAAACGCAGCTTCGGCGTGATTCCAACCGCACAGTGAAAATCATCCCTTCGATTCCACCGCCAGCCGCCCGGCCACCATTCGCAAATGCAGGGTTCCGAGCGCAGCCGCTTCACTGCTGGAGTGGGTCACGTGCAAAACGGTCAGCGAATGCTCCTGCTGCACGCGCTGCAGCAGCGTCACAGCCTCTGCGCGCATGCTTTCATCGAGAGCAGAGAGCGGTTCATCGAGCAGCAGCAGCTTCGGTTGAGCCGCCAGAGCACGCGCAAGAGCCACGCGCTGCTTTTCGCCACCGGAAAGCATGTCTGGCAGGCGATCCAGCAGGTGAGTGATGCCAAACTGCTCCGCGAGGCGGTTCACACGTTGATTCAGCTCGTCTGGAGCCATGCCACGCAGTTTCGGGGCGAAGCCGATCTGCTCACGCACGCGCAAGCCCGGAAACAGCGCCAGATCCTGCGGCACGTAGCCGATGCCGCGCTCACGAGGTTCCAGATCGGTCACGTCCACGCCATCCAGCAACACGCGGCCGGAGGTCGGCTGCCGCAGGCCGCAGAGGATTTCGAGCAACGTCGTTTTGCCGCAGCCGGTCGAGCCCATCAACACTGCGTAGGTGTTGGCCGGGATCGCCACCGTCACGCCCTCCAGGATCGTGCGGCCAGAAACATTCCAGGTGAGTTGTTCGAGCTGGATCATACTTTTTCCCCCGTGGCACGCACCGCCACCAGCACCAGCACGGCCAGCAGCACCATGAACAAGCTGACCGCCACGGCGGCTTCGAGATTTCCCACGCTGAGCTCCAGCCAGACCGTCGTCGGCAGCACTTCTGTCTTCATACGCGTGGCTCCGGCAAAGACGAGGATGGGCCCAAATTCCCCCAGACTGCGCGCCCAGGCGATACAAAACGCCGCCACCATTCCCCGCCGTGCCGCCGGCAGCGCGACGTGCCACAGGGCCTGAAAGCGCGTGCAGCCGAGTGTGAGCGCTACATCCTCCGGCCGTGCCGAGAGATGCTGAAACGTGCCACGCATCGTACGGATCGCAAACGCAGCGGCCACGACGAACTGTGCCAGCACGACACCACTGACTTGATAGGTGAAGGGAATCGCCATCTCGATCACCTTGCCAATGCGCGTCTGGAAAAAGATCAGCAGGCACAACCCCACCACCAGCGGCGGCAGGATGATGGGAATGTCCAGCGCGGCATCCAGCCACGATTTGCCGCGAAATTCGAGACGCGTCATCAGATACGCCACCGGCACTGCCAGCAGCAGCGCAAAACCCGCAGCCAGGGAGCAGGTCACAAGGCTCAAAAAAGTCGCATGCCGGATCTCAGGCGACCGCAGCACCTGCAACCACGAATCCGGCGTGCTGTACGTCGCCGTGGCTCCGAGCAGCAACGCCCAGAAGACGAGGTAACTCACCGTGATCAACGCCAGAACCAGCCAGCAAAGATTAGAACGGTTCAGGCGCATGACAGGTCACCAGTCCACATCCTGCCCGATCTTCTCGTCGAGCCATTTGCGCAGTTTGTCGAGGCCCTCGCCGGTTTCGGCGGAGACGGGGTGGATCTTGATGCGTTTGAAGCGCTCCTTGAAGTGAACGAGGTTTTCGGCGCTCTCAGGCAGGTCAATCTTGTTGGCAATGATGCACCAGGGGCGCTTGGCCAGTTCCTTGGAGTACAGCGAGACCTCCTTGCGCACGATTTCCAGATCTGAGACAGGATCGCGGCCTTCGGTGCCGGCGGTGTCGACGACAAAAAGCAGGACACGGCAGCGCATGATGTGACGCAGGAAATCATGGCCGAGGCCGATGTTTTCGTGCGCGCCTTCGATCAGGCCGGGGATGTCCGCCAGACTGCCGCGGCGGTTGGGACCAAACTCGATCACGCCGACCATGGGTTTCAGCGTGGTGAAGGGATAGTTGGCGATCTTCGGCTTGGCGGCGCTCAGCTTGGAAAGGAGCGTGGATTTGCCTGCATTCGGCGCGCCCACGAATCCGGCATCTGCGATGCTGCGCATTTCAAAGTGGAAATCTCCTTCTTCGCCGGGAGTGCCGGGGGTGAATTCACGCGGAGCCTGATGCGTGGAGGTCTTGAAGTGCACGTTCCCCTTCCCGCCTTTGCCGCCTTTGCAGAGCACGTAGGTGGAATTGGTCTCGGTCAGGTCAGCCACTGGCTCGTAGCGGGTGACGAGTTCGTTGGTTTCGTTGTCGTACTCCTGCGTGACGCGGCTGACGAGGGTGCCCGGCGGCACCTTGTACACCACGTCCTTGCCACTGCGGCCGGAGCACTGGGTGGCGCCGCCCTTGGCGCCGTCTTCGGCGATGAGCTTGTTGTTGAAAACGTAATTGCGCAGGCTGTCCGTGCTGGGATCCACCAGCAGAATGAGGCTGCCCCCGTTCCCGCCGTCGCCGCCGTCAGGGCCGCCTTTGGGACGGAATTTTCCGCGATGAAAATGGGCGCTGCCATCCCCGCCTTTTCCGGCGCGAGCATGAACTTTGATTTGATCGACAAACATGTGACGGCCCAGTTAACCGGGGATGGGCATGGGAGCAAGGCTTAGCTTCATGTCCCTGCTACTGCGCGGCGGCCTCCCGGTCCCCGCCCGCCACCTTGGCTGGAAGGGGATAAAAGAGCTGCATGGCACGACGGATCTGCGGACTTTTCAGGCTGGCCGCATGGATGGCGTCGGGGATTTTGCGGTGCTTGGCAAACAAATGGTAGGCGCTGAGAGCCTCAAAGCCGGCATTCAGCGAACCTTCCATCGGCAGGTAGCTGCGGCCATCGACGTTGAGATTCTCGACCATGCCCCAGGGCGGGAAGTAACTGGCCTTCTCCATGCGTTCGAGCAGGTCATACGTCTCCTGCGTTTGGGGATTCAGCGTGGCAGACATCAGGATGTAGTGCGGATGGATGAGCTTTTGATTCCGCAGATCGACACCGCCCACGTAATAGCCGTTCCCCGCCTCATTTTCCCCGGCAGAGAGACCGTAGATGCCATTGCGCGCGGCATGGGACTGCGGCCAGCGTTTCGGAATGTAGGCGCGCTGCGCGCCCAGCATGGCGCGGCGCACGCTTAGCCAGCGCACACCATCATGGGCATCGGGCACGTCACTGTCGAAATCGGGGTGGAGCAAGCTTTGCAGTTCGGTGATGAAACCTGTGCCCTGCCAGGCCTTGCCCGGAGTGCGCATGGGCGGCGGGCGGTGCTCGGGGTTGGCGATGCCTTCCATGAGCATCACCAGGGTGGTTTCGCCACCCCAGTCCTGCCAGCCATGCGGCAGGAGGGTGATGCCGTCGTCAGCAAGACCGTGCGAGAGATGGCCATCTGGCAGGTGCAGCAGATCGTAGTCGATCTCTTGGATCTGCAGGATCAGGTCTTCGGCCACTGCAGGGACATCCAGCATGATGGCAGCCAGCAGCATGGACTGGGTGTAAAGAGCCGTGTCCACCGTACTGTATTCAGTGCCCGGATGGATGCTGTAGGCGTCCCCCCGCCCATGCCGGTGCACAAAATGGGGCAGCAGGCCGCGCCCGGTTTTGAGTTTTTTCACCGCCTCATGCGTGCGCGTGAGCACCCAGCGGGCGTAATCTGCCGTGACAATGCCCAGCGACTCCTGCGCAGCCGCCGCCGAAGCCAGTACGTACATGCCCGTGGCGGAAACGGACTCAAACGCCCCCTCCTCAATGTGGGCGCGGTCGCGCACGAAACCGGTCCCGATGGAATAACTGCGGGCGATCTTCGCATACGAGGCGAGGAAAGCATAGGCATCCCAGGGAATCTGGGGCTGCTCGATGCCGAGAAACAGGCCCGACACCCTCACTTCAGAACCGGGCTCGGCCGTCCAAACAATGGTTTTGCCATCGCGCACCGCTTCAGGAGCCACCGGATGGACAAACATGCGGTATTGCGGCTCATTGAGCTCGATCATCTGCGTCCAACGCGGTTCGTCGGAGGGAGATTTGATCTCAAGCTTGATTTTGCCACGCCCGGACGCCCGGAGCATGACCGCCGTGACGCGCGGCTGGTATCTGGCGGTGACGGGCTCAGGGTAGGCATGCGTAAAATCCATCACGCGGCTCGCATTGCGCGCCTGCCCGGCCAGGCTGTGCCATATGCCCGCCCATGCGTCAGGCTGCTGACCGAGGTGCACCACGACTTCATCGGTGAGCCATTCGATCTCGTGCTCCGCCGGCCCATGGAAACCGAAATCGGTGCCGATGTGGGTGTAAGCCGTGAATGAATTCAGCCGCTTGGTCCCCGCGAGGACCTGCTGTCCTTCGTCACGATGAATGAAATACTCCTGCACCGGCTGCCACACGAGACGTGTGGCAGGCTGGGCCATCGTTTGTGCGCCAAGCATCACAAGGACGGCTCCGATGGTTGGAAGGAGACGCATAAAGCATCTACGATAGCGGCAACCACATGGATTGGCCACCTTTGCAGCATGCAAATTTAGGCAGGCCCTCCCCCTCGGCCGCATCACTCAGCGCTCGTCAATCGGCACGACCTTCTGGCCGTACGGCTTGCCGACATACTGGCTCAGCGGACGGAAGAGGCGGTTTTCGCTCCACTGCTCCAGCACGTGGGCGGTCCAGCCGCTCATGCGGGCGATAGCGAAGATCGGGGTGAAAAGGTCGGTCGGAATGCCGAGGCTGTAGTAAACCGTGGCGCTGTAGAAATCGACGTTCGCATTGAGGCCCTTCTGCTCGCGCATGATCTGGGCGATGCGCTCGGACATCTGGATCCACTTGGATTCGCCGAGCTGGCTGGTGAGCTGGACGGCCATCTCACGCAGATGCGGAGCGCGGGGGTCGAGGACCTTGTAAACGCGGTGGCCGATACCCATGATTTTCTTTTTCTGGGCCAGTGCGTCGGCGACCCAGGCGTCCACCTTGTCAGGGGAGCCGATTTCTTCGAGCATGTGGATCACGCCTTCATTGGCACCGCCGTGCAGAGGTCCTTTGAGGGCGCCGATGGCGGCGCTGATGGCGGAGAACATGTCGCTCAGAGTCGAGGCCACGACGCGGGCGGTGAAGGTGGAGGCGTTGAAGCCGTGCTCGGCATGCAGAATGTAGGCGATGTCGAGGGTCTTTTCGGCTTCCTTGCTCGGCACTTCGCCGTTCATCAGATAGAGGAAATGGGCGGCTTCGCTGAGGTCCTTGCGCACGGGCGGCAGTTCCAGCCCATGACGTGCACGGTGGAAGTAGGCGGCAATGACGCCGATCTGCGAGGTGAGGCGGATGGCGTTGGCCATGTTTTCGCTGACTTCGAGGTCGTAACGATTCAAGTCATAGCAGCCGAGCATCGAGACGGCCGTGCGCATGATGTCGATGGGCTTGGCAGTCTTTGGCGCGGCCTTGAGGAAGTCGATGACTCCCTGCGGGATCTCACGCTCGGCACGCAGCGCCGTGGTCAGCTTGTTGAGCTCGGTGCGATTCGGGAGCTTGTTGTAGTAAAGCAGGTAAACGACTTCTTCGTAGCTGACCTTGACCAGTTCGTTGATGTCATAACCGCAGTAGAACAAGATGCCTTCTGCTCCATTCACTTCCCCGAGACGGGTTTCAGCAGCAACGATTCCTTCGAGACCTTTGGATACAACAGACATGAGTGAGGGCGTGGGGTTTAGGTTTTGGTAGCAGATAGCGTGCTCAAACTACGGCTCAACCAAAGACTCATTAACAGAAAAAGAAATCTTCTGCAGGGGGAGGCCCGGCATCCCCTGAGGACAGGAGGCAGGTTTTGTTTGTGAAACGCCTTTCGCTGGCCTAGCTCCCTCGATGGCCGCCCCTTTTCGCCTCCTGTTTGTCTGCCTGGGCAACATCTGCCGCTCCCCTGCGGCAGAGGGCGTCATGCGCGCATTAGTCGAAGCTAAAGGATATGCTGATCGCGTCTCGATCCGTTCCGCAGGCACGGCCGGCTGGCATGCGGGCAAACTGCCCGATCAAAGAATGCGCACCGCAGCGCAAAATCGGGGATATGATCTCAGCAGCCGCGCCCGGCAGGTCACGGAAAACGATTTGAGCGAGTACGACCTCGTCCTCGTCATGGACCGGCAAAACCTGCGCGACGTGCAGTCTTTTGACCGCACCTCCCAGTTCAGTTCCAAAATCCGCCTTTTCTGCGAATTTTGCACCGACCACCAGGAAAGCGAAGTGCCGGATCCCTACTACGGCGGCGAGCAGGGCTTTGAGCTCGTGCTGGATTTGCTGGAAGATGGCTGCCGGGGAGTGCTGGCGCACATCCAATCAACCCTCGCGTAGAATGGCCTCCGCCACACGCATGCCGTCCGCAGCGGCGGAGATGATGCCACCGGCGTAGCCCGCGCCTTCGCCCGCTGGGTAAAAATGCTTCACACCGGTGCATTGCAGAGTCTGCGCATCTCGCGGGATGCGGGCGGGTGAGGAACTGCGAGTTTCCACGCCTGTGAGCACCGCTTCATCCAAGGCAAAGCCGGGCAGGTTTTTGTCGATGCGCGGAATGGCCTCCTGAATCGTCTCAATCGTGTATTCAGGCAGTATCTCGCACAAATTGGACCACACCACGCCCGGCTCATAGGAGGGCAGCACCTTGCCGGGGCCGGTCGAGGCGCGTCCTGCGAGGAAATCGCCGAGCAGCTGCGCTGGGGCGTGATAGTTGCCACCACCGAGCACGAAGGCCCGGCGCTCCAGATCGCGCTGAAACTCGATGCCGCTCAGCACATCGCCCGCAGGCATGTCCTCGGGCCGCACGTCCACCATGAAGCCGCTGTTGGCATTCGACTCCTCGCGGGCGTAGCTGCTCATGCCGTTGGTCACCACCATTCCCGGCTCCGATGTGGCCGCCACGACGAGTCCGCCGGGGCACATGCAGAAGCTGTAGGCCGCACGCCCTGTGCCGCAGTGAGCCACGAACTTGTAGGGTGCCGAACCCAGCCGTGCGTGCCCCGCCCATTTGCCGTAGAGACTGCGGTCGATCAGCTTCTGCGGGTGCTCAATGCGCACGCCAATGGAAAATGGCTTGGCCTCAAACGGCACCCCATGCCGGTGCAGCATGTAAAAGGTGTCCCGTGAACTGTGGCCGATGGCGAAGATGAAACGCGAGCCTTCGATCGTTTCACCATCCGCAAGCGTCAGCGCGCGCATCACGCCGTCTTCGATCACCACATCCGCCACGCGGGCGCCAAAACGCACCTCGCCGCCCAGGGCGATGATTTCCTCACGCACATGCCGCACGACCTTGATGAGCCGGTCCGTGCCGATGTGCGGCCTGCTCTTGATCAAAATGTCCTCAGGTGCGCCTGCGGCCACCATTTCACGCAGCAGCCAGGGGATGCGGTGCTCACGGTCCCGAATCTGCGTGTAGAGCTTGCCGTCCGAAAATGTGCCGGCACCGCCTTCACCAAACTGTACGTTGGATTCGGGATTGAAATCCCAGCCGCGCCGCCAGAAGCCGGTCACATCGCGGGCGCGATCCCCGGCAGCCTTGCCGCGCTCCAGCAGCAGGGGCTTCAGGCCCGCACGCGCCAGCAGCAGGCCACAAAACAAACCGCAGGGCCCGGTGCCAACGATCACCGGGCGCGCAGAGGCCGAATGCGCCACGTTTTGCGCCACCTCCTGATAAATCTCCTCCGGAGCCGGGCCAATGCGCGGATTTTTGCCGATGCGCTTGAGCACACGCGCCTCGTCTTTCACTTCGACCAGGAGCGTGAAGCTGAACTCCACATGCCCGCGCCGGGCATCAATCGCCCGCTGCTTCACCTTGACGCTGATCACATCTTCATCGCGTGTGCCCAGTTGTTTCACCACGGCACGACGAAGATCATCCTCTTGATGATCGACGGGAAGGAGAACCTGGGAGAGCTGCAGCATGGGGGGGCGGGATTTGGCGGCAGTGCCAATAGCCCACGTCAAAGCCATATCAACCCTACTTCGTGTTCGCCGGCTTCTCCTGGGGTGGCGAGTACCAGCCGAAGACCTTGTCGCCATTGAACAGCTTGTGATGCTCCGGCGTCATGCCGCCGTAGTCGGCGATGACTCCCGCCTGCTCCACCGTGCCCACGCGCAGATTGGCATAGACGTCGCCTTCATCGTAGAGCACATGCAGCGGATCTCGGCTGCTCAACTGCACGCCTTTGACCGGTTTGACGACGGTGAATCTCCAGGTGGTATTGATGTGCTGGATGGAGCCCAGTTCACGGTAGATCAGAGCCTTGGGCACGTTCTTGAGATCATACTGCGCCACATTGTTGGCGCGCCATGGGTCATAGGCAGGGCTGCCCGGGTTGGAGTAATCCCCGGTCCAGAACCGCTGATATGGGGTGGGATCAGGCTGCGCGGCACGGATCGCCGCCGGAGATTGTGTGACCGGGAAATTGTGGCGCACCGGCAGCGGATCGACGCGGTCCGCAATTTTGCCCACGAGCGAGAACACATCACTCACCCGTCCATAGGTGAAGAACTGGTGGGAATCCATCAGCTCAGAAGTCGAAACACGGGTCTTTTTGACCGTCAGACGGTGCTCATTGGCATTGGAAAACAAATTGAAGCTCAGCAGGTAGTCGATGTCCTTGTCCAGCGTCGGCACCTTGGTGGGCGCATCTTTGGGCAGCACCAAGGTCTGAGTACCGTTCTTGGTCTCCTCGGTGGTCAGATTGAAGACACGCATCTGCCCGCGACGCAGCAGGTTGGTGCTGAGACTGTCCGCCAGCGCCCGGCCCAGATCGGGACGCCGGGTGCCGTCCACCGTTACATCCTCGGCCAAGATCGCCACCTTGGGGCGTTCCGCGCTTTTCACACTCCAGTCGCCTTCGGCGTGTATTTTGGCGGAGATGACCGTGCTCAGAAGAGCAGCCAGGACGAAGGTGCTTCGGTGCTTATACATGGCCTGTTGGTGTTCAAGCGATGTTAAAGGTTCAAAATTCGCTTGGGAAGCGAAATCTGGCCCCTTTCAGGGGCGTGTGGCAGGCGGGTTTACGAAAGCTTCGTGCTCGGCCTTCTCCAGCATTCCGTCGCCATTTTGATCAAGCCGCTGGAAGAGCTGGGGCGGGCCGCTGAACTCCGCTTTGCTGACCTTGCCGTCCTTGTCCTTGTCGTCGCGGCCGGTGATGACCTCCCAAGGAATGCCGCGCCGCCCGCCGGTTGGAGGCATGCCTTTGCGTGGATCACGCTCCATCATCGCCGCATCCGCAGTGCTTTCGGTGGTGAGTGCCTCGGTCTTTGCCGTGCTGCTTTTGAGCCTCTCGGCAAAGAACTGGCCAACCATCTCGTCGATGTTTTTCCCGGCAAAACCCGGCCCGCCATGACCTGCGCCGTGGATGGTGTGAAAATGCGCGCTGACTTCGGTCTTCTTCAAGGCTTCAAACAGGAACTGGCTCTGATTGATCGGCACGGTGGGGTCCTTGTCGCCATGCACGATGAGAAAGGGAGGATCATCCTTGGTCACATAGGTGATCGGGTTCACCCGCCCGGCCTTGTCTTTGTTTTGCATCACTGCGCCGCCGATGAGTTTCGCCTCGGGTGAAGCATCCGTGGCATGACTTTCATACCCCGGAGTGGTGACGAAGACGGTGAAATCCGTCGGCCCATAGTAATCGCACACCGCCTGCACACGGCTGGACTGGTCCAGGTTCGCGCCTACGTCGAACTCCTTCACATCACCGCTGGTGCCGATCAGCGCCACCAGATGTCCGCCAGCCGAACTCCCCCACACGCCAAAGCGCTGCGGATCGAGCGAATACTCCTTGGCATGCGCCCGCAGCCAGCGGATTGCAGCCTTGCAGTCCTCGATCTGCGCCGGAAACACCGCATGGCCGCTCAGGCGGTAATTAATGCTGGCCACCGCATAGCCCTGCGCAGCATAACCAGCACGCAGCGGCGGGCAGCCATCCTTGCTGCCATTCTGCCAGCCGCCACCATGCACCCAGATGATGAGCGGCAGAGGGCCTTCTGCCTTTTCCGGCAGATAGAGATCAAGCTTGTGCCGCTCGTGCCCGCCTTCGACATATACGAGATCACGATGCCCCAGCACTCCCGCGATCTGCCCCTGTGCAGAAATGACAAGACTCAGCGCAGCAAAGAAGGAGAGGGTGATGCATCTCATAGGCCTGATGAATGCATGGCCCCACTGAAAGTTGCGCCTCAGACTCAAGGTTTTTTCACCAGAGCCATCACTTCCACCGCACCAATGGCCTGATGAAACACCATCTGGGTGCCCAGCTGATGAATGACGGTGGCCTCGCTTTTCTTTTTTCGTGCCGGCAGTGCATCTTCGATCACGGTCTGAATTTCGGACACATGCCCCACCGCATTGCCAAACTGGTCGATCAGTGCCGATCCGCTTGATCCCGGTGCCCAATCCGTCGTCGTTTCGAGCCACACGGGCTTGGGTGCCTCGGTGCCTTCGGGCAGCTTGTCCGCCTCCTTTTTGGTCATGAACGAGCGCTTCACAAAACGGCTTACAATGCCCTCGCTGAAGTAGCCGTGTTTGCCGCTGGGGTCGCTGAAACACCACACAGAATCCCCCGGACTCACGTCCAGACTGAGCGGTAGCGGGGTGAGCGGTTTGTCCGGCTTCACCCGCAGAATGGCACAGTCGGTACCGGCATTGCAGGCAAGCACCTCCGTGACGGGCAGGATCACATCCTCCTCCGTGGCCACCACGAGCCAGCCTTCCTTCATACTGGGCGGCGGCGCGATCACATGCGCACAGGTGGCCACCACGCCGTCTGCCGTGATGGCATAGCCACCCGACAGATCGAGGTGCCATTTGTCACACTTGGAGCACAGGTACAACTGCCCCACGCGCAGGTGTGACATGCGCGCACGCTGCCAGCGTTCGCGTGGGCTGAGCGGCTTGGAGTCAGCGACCGGCAGAGTAATGTCACACTGCGTGCGTTGCGCCTGCTCCAGGGCCTTCGTCATCGAAAGCAGCTCTGAAGCACCCTGCAGCTTCTTCGCCTGCTCCATCAGCGCCGCATTCGGGCGCGCTCCACGCCCTTCCGCATAAACCGGCACTCCAGGAGCCTGCGCACCGGCAATGCGGGCAGACACCAGCAGGAACAACAGGACGCAGGCGTGTTTCATGGTGATCAGCCGATTTTTGCGGCACCGAAGTGACCACGCAGGGCTTCAGGAATCAGGATCGTCCCATCGGCCTGCTGATACGTTTCGACGAGCGCGACAAACAAACGCGCCAGCGCCGTGCCCGAGCCATTGAGAGTGTGGGGGATGCGGTTTTTGCCGTGCTCATCCTTGTAGCGCAGGTTCATGCGGCGGGCCTGGTAGTCGCCGAAGTTCGAGCAGCTCGACACTTCAAGATAGGTCCCCTGCCCTGGTGCCCAGACTTCGATGTCGTAGGTCTTGGCCGAGCCAAATCCAATGTCGCCCGTGCAGAGTTCGATCACGCGATAGTGCAGGCCGAGCAGTTGCAGCACCTTCTCTGCATTCGCCGTGAGGCTTTCCAGTTCGGCCATGCTCGTCTCTGGAGTGACGATCTTCACCAGCTCAACCTTGTCGAACTGATGCATGCGGATCAGCCCGCGAGTGCCAAGCCCCGCGCTGCCCGCCTCACGACGGAAGCAGGGCGTGTAGGCCGCGTAGTTCACCGGCAGCTTTTCCAAAGGCAGGATTTCATCACGATGCAGGTTCGTCACCGGCACTTCAGCGGTCGGGATGAGATAGAGATCGTCTGCCGCACTGTGATAGACCTGATCGCCAAATTTAGGAAGCTGGCCGGTGCCGACGAGACACTCCGACTTCACCAGCAGCGGCGGGCTGATTTCCTCATAGCCATGCTGCGTGGTGTGCAGATCCAGCAGGAAGCTGATCAAAGCGCGCTCAAGTCTGGCGCCAGCGGCGCGATACACCACAAAGGCGCTGCCGGAAATTTTCGCCCCGGCCTCGAAATCGAGCATGCCGAGAGCCGCGCCGAGCACGGTGTGGTCCTTCGGCTGGAAATCATACGTGGGCTTCTCACCCCAGACCTTCACTTCAGGATTCTCCTCCGCCGTGCTGCCCACCGGGCAGGCTTCATGCGGCAGGTTCGGAATGCTCAGGAGCAGATCGCGCTGGCGTGCATCCGCCACATCCGCCTCACGGCCGATTTCTTCGATGCGGCTGCCGATGCCACGCACCTCCGCCTCGATGGCGCTGGTGTCCTGGCCGTTCTTTTTTGCGATGCCGATCTCTTTGCTGATGCGGTTGCGGTCACTCTGCAGCTTCTGCCGTTCCGTCTCAGCGGCGCGGCGCTGAGCGTCAATGGACTGCACTTCATCCACCAATGATGCGAAGTCGCCACTGCGGTTGGCGAGGCGCTGTTTGACCTGTTCTGGATTGTCACGAATGAGGCGGATGTCGAGCATAAGGGCCGGGAGGTTAGCGGGAGTGGGCGGCTTGTCGAGTGCAGGAAGGGGTATTGACAGCGGGAATCGCAGTCCGACCTTCCGGCTGTGATCTACCTCGACGCCAACGCCACCACGCCGGTCGATCCAGCAGTGCTGGAGGCGATGCTGCCGTTCCTGCGCGAGCACTACGCCAATCCCTCCGCGAGCTACGCCGCCGGGCGCAGGGTGCGCCGCGCCATAGAGCAGGCGCGGGGTCAGGTAGCAGCCCTGCTCAATGCCCATCTGGGGGAGATCACCTTCACCAGTGGCGGCACCGAATCCATCAATGCCGTGCACGCCTCCGTGCGCGCCCTGTGGCCGGAGAAGCCGGAACTCATCATCACCGGCACGGAGCACGCCGCAGTTTTGGAGTCTGCCCGGCGCTGGCAGGCGGAGGGAGGCAAAGTCACCAGAGTTCCCGTGCATTCTGATGGCCGTGTTGATCTGAATGCCTTGCACGCCCTCATTCGGCCCGGAGTCACCGCGCTCGTCTCCATCATGTGGGCGAATAACGAGACCGGAGTGCTCGCCCCCATGCATGAAATCGTCACACTGGCGCACGCTGCCGGCGCGCTGGTGCATACAGATGCCGTGCAGGCGGCGGGAAAAATTCACCTCGATGTGAACACGACGCCGGTCGATTTTCTCAGCCTCAGCGGGCACAAGATGCATGCGCCGAAAGGCATTGGTGCGCTCTACATCAGCCAGCGCGTCCGCTTTGCGCCGCTGCTCGTGGGCGGTGGTCAGGAAGGCGAACGACGTGGCGGCACGGAGAATGTGCCCGGCATCATCGCCCTCGGCAAAGCCGCCGAACTCGCCGGACAACATCTCGCAGACGGCAACAAGGCCCGTCTCAAATCCCTGAGGGACCGCTTTGAGCACCTCATCCACGCTGCGATGCCAGACATGCGGATTCACGGCTGCCCGACGCATCGCCTGCACACCACCAGCTCCTTCTGCCTGCCAGAAATCGATGCAGCCGGAATGCTCATCCTGCTGGATCAGGCAGGCATTGCCTGCTCCGCCGGGTCCGCCTGCCACACCGGCGCATTGCATGCCTCGCATGTGCTTGAGGCCACGGGTGTCAGCGCCCGCGATGCCGCCTGCACGCTGCGTTTTTCCTTCAACCGTTTCAACACCAAGGCGGAGGCCGAAGCTGCAGCGCATGCGGTGATCGAGTCCGCACACAAAATGCGCGAGGCGCAGGGTTGTGAGCCCGGCGTCATTTCCCACTAACCCGCCACCCAGACAAAGCCATGAAATCCACCCCACTGCTGCTATTGCTCCTGGCTCTTCTGCTTCTCCCAGGCTGCGCGGCGGGAGGAGTGAGCAGGGCCTTTGCCGGACAATCGCTCACGTTGAATTATGATGACTTCGGCCCCGAGCGCATGGCCGCGCCGTTTCTGGGGCCACGAGGCTCCCGCACGGTCATCGTCGCGCATTATGGATTCAACGACCTCACCCCCTCGGGACCTGAGGATGTTCGCTATGTGAATGTGCTGCAAAGCCTGAACTTCCTGCGGCAGGAAGTTCACAAGCTGCCGCTCACTGCGGCCAATGAACCCCTGCGCCAGCGCCTGCGCACCACTTATTCCCGGCTCTACCCGCTGCAGCTTCGGCGCCATAACATCGCATTGAGCGGTTCCTTCATCCAACCGTTCGGCGGAATGAATCGCAGGCTCATGCTCCCGGCACTGCCGCCGCCGGAGATTTGAAGGCGATGAGCGTTTGAGAATCCGGCATTCAGCGACTAAGCATACAGCCTCATGGCCCACCGTTTCACTTGCATCGAACGCGTCCAGTTCTCTGACACCGACATGGCCGGCATCGTCCATTTCTCCAATTTCTTCCGCTACATGGAGCGCGTGGAGCATGCCTTCTTCCGCAGCCTCGGCTTCTCCATCGTGGACAAGCCCGTGGAAGGTGAAGAACGTGTCGGCTGGCCCCGTGTGCACGCCTCCTGCGACTACATGGCCCCGCTGCGCGTGGAGGAGGAGTTTGAATGCGAACTCATCGTCGAAGAAGTCCGCAGCAAGGTCATCCGCCATTTCATCCGCTTCTGGAAGCTCGACGGCACCCTGTGCGCCGAAGGCCGCATCACCGCCGCCTGCGTGCGCAAAGACAAAGCCACCGGCCAGATGAAGGCCGTCGTGATCCCCCAGCGCTTTCGCGACAAGATTGAGGCTGCGCCGCCGGAATTGCTGAAACGGCCTGATCGAAAGTAAACTCTTCATGAACTTCTTGGGGTTTCACATCCATCCGGCGGTTCTTCTGCTGTTGATGGCCGCCTGAGGGGCGGGTGGACTCTATCTGTTCAGCGCGTGCGTCTGCGAACTTCTCCAGATTCACCATGAGATGTCTGAAGTTTTCACAAAGGGCAATACGGCGATCACTTCAGACTCAACCCCACCAGCTCAAGTCCATATAGGCTGGCGGCTTATACTCGGCACTGCCAGCCTGGCTCTGGCCACGAGTTTTTATCGTTACCACTACTCCAGACGGAGAGAATTCTAGTCCGAGAGCTGTCGCATTGCCCGTTCAAAGTCCCCTGACCATAAAAAGTGAACAAAGCCGTTGTGACGGGCGTTTTCCAAAGGCAATTCATTGCCTCACTCTCCAACTCTTGTGAACTCCCAACCCAAATCTAAAATCATGCAGACCTGGCTCATGTACGCCCTCCTCACCGTGCTCTCCTGGGGCGTCTATGGTGTCATTCTTCACGCGGCGCGCTCCAAGATGCCCATGGGGGCTGAAACCCCCAATGCCAGTCTGAAGGCCTTCCTTTTTGTCTGCATCGCCTACGCACTCATCGGCATTGTGACCGCGCTGGTGCTGAAGGCCCGGGGCACCAATTGGAGCTTCACCGGTGAAACCGGCAGCGGCATTCCTCTCAGTCTCATCGCAGGGATGGCAGGTGCGCTGGGTGCGCTCACGCTGGTCCTCGCCCTCGGCGCTGCCGCCACTCCCATCCTCAAAGGCGGTGGTGGCTTCGGTGTCGCTGCTGCCGCGGCAGTCATGCCCATTGTCTTCGGTGGCGCACCGGTGATCAACACCCTCACCGCCATGCTGCTCCACCGGCCGGAAAAGGCCATCCCGCCGCAGTTCATCATCGGCTGCGTACTCGCCGTCATCGGCACGGTCATGGTATCCAAATACGCCCCGTCCAACACCGGCGGCGCAGCACACCCTCCTGCCGCAGCCTCCAAGCCACACTGAGATGGCACGCCTGCTTCTTTTCGACATCGACGGCACTCTGATCGACAGCAATGGCGCGGGAGGCGCAGCCATTCTCGACGCCGCTGAAGAATACTTCGGCATTCAGCGCGAACATCTGCCACCGCTCCAGCTCGCCGGGTCCACCGACCCGGCGATTGCCATGGATGTGTTCGGTCACGTCAGCCGTCAGCATACGCCGGAAGAAGTCATCACGTTTCTTGACCGCTACCTGTCCCATCTCCAGCGCCGCCTCCAAGCGCCGGACTTCAGCGGCTACACCCTGCCCGGTGTGACGCAACTGCTGGAAGCCCTGCGCAGTGAAAGCGAGGCGCACCTTGGCCTGCTCACAGGCAACGTGCGTCGTGGCGCGGTGATCAAGCTGTCCCGCCATGGCATCTATGAGCATTTCATCGAAGGCGGCTTCGGCAGTGATCATCATGACCGCAACCAGCTCGGCCCCGTGGCGCTGCAGCGCATGCAGGAGGCCACCGGCACGACCTACCACATCGACGATGTGATCGTCATCGGTGACACCCCGAAAGACATCCGCTGCGCCGAGGCCTTTGGCGCCAAGTGTCTTGCCGTTGCGACGGGGCAGTATTCCCACGCTGAACTCAGCGCCCTGAATCCCTGGCGCTGCGTCGAATCGTTTGCCGATGTGCCGGGCATCGTCGAGCTGCTGCTGCGTGACTGATCCCTCATGAGCAACACCTCCGACGCCACGCGCGCCATGCGGCTCTCGCTCGCCGTGGGGTTCCTGATGCTCGTGCTCAAAATGGGGGCGTATGTGCTGACAGGCTCGGCGGCGATCCTTGGTGATGCGGCCGAATCCGTCGTGCATGTGGCCGCTGTGATGTTTGCCACCTTCAGCCTTGGCCTGCTGCACAAACCGGCGGACACCGACCACCCCTACGGTCACAGCAAGATCGCCTTCTTCTCCGCCGGCATCGAAGGCGGACTGATCATTCTTGCCGCCTTGTTCATCATTTACGAATCAGTGCGCCGGCTGCTGCTGCATCTGCCGCCCGCCAATCTGGACCAGGGGCTGGCGCTGACGGCGCTCACGATTGTCATCAATGCCGTCCTCGGTGCCTATCTCATCCGCACCGGAAAAAAACAAGGCTCCTTGATTCTCGAATCCAATGGCAAACACGTCCTCACCGATGTGTGGACCAGTCTTGGCGCCATCATCGGTCTGGGTCTTGTCGCTTTGACGGGCTGGCACAGCTGGGATTCCATCTGCGGCCTCGTCATGGCTGCCAACATCATCTGGACCGGCTACGGCCTCATGCGTCAGAGCGTCGGCGGTCTCATGGACACGGCCGATCCGAAGCTGAACACCGTGCTGGATGCCGCGCTGCGCCGCGAAACCGAAAAACACGGCCTGAAATTTCACGCCCTGCGCCACCGCGACGCCGGTGAAATGCACTACGTTGAGGTGCATCTGCTCTTCTCCGACGACATCATGCTGCGCGACGCCCACCGCATCGCCACCGAGATCGAAACCGCCGTGCAGGACAGCGTGGCCCATCCGGTGCTGATCACCACGCATCTCGAATGCCAGGGCGATCATGATGAACTGCATCAGCACGGCGAGGCCAGTGACCCGCACCGCCTCCGCGCATGATCCCGCTCGACGCCAGAGCCTTGAACGATCCCGCCCAACCGTGGCACGTCACGGTGCTGGATGAGGTGGGCTCCACCAGCGACTGGCTCAAACAAAACGCCGCCACTCTCCCGATCGGTGCGGTGGTCTTCGCCGAATCTCAAACCGCAGGCCGGGGACGGCGCGACAACCGCTGGATCGCCCCGCGCGGCAAAGATTTGATGCTTTCCCTGCTGCTGAAACCTGAGGCCGCCCTGGAGAAATGGCCGCGCATCACCACCCTGGCGGCACTCGCCATCTGCAAAGCCATCGAGGCCGAGCTGCCACTGGGGCCGCGCATCAAATGGCCCAATGACATCTATTTGAGCGACCGCAAGATCAGCGGCCTGCTGGCTGAAACCGTCTCCACTCGTGACGGGATGCGGATTGTGCTGGGCATCGGGTTGAACGTGAACACGCGCGATTTCCCGCCTGAGATCCATGCCACTTCATTGCTGCGTGAGCTGGCCAGCCCCGTGGTGCCCGAACTCGACCGCAACGCCCTTGCCCACCGACTGCTGGGCTCTTTGCATACGGAGTTTGAGCGTATCGAAGGTGACTTCCCCGCAGCCATCGCGGAAGTCCGTGAGCGCAGCTGGCTTTCGGGCAGACAGATCCGCTGCCGTGCCGAAGGCCGTGAAGTGCATGGACGTGTCGTTGATTTGAATGAAGAGGGTCACCTCATGCTGGCGCTGCCTGACGGCAGCTCGCTCACGCTCACCAGCGCCGAAGAAATTCGCGATGTGAGAATTTGATGAATTTCAGCTAAATTGGCGCAGGTTCAGCTTCCTAAGCATTGGAACCTGCCTCACACTATCATCTTGAGTTTTTTACCGAATGCATCTTTGGATGCGACCGACCATCCACGACTATTTTTGCATGAGCGACGAACCTGAAACCCCGATTTCTTCCGAAGAGAAGCCTGCCGAAGGCCACACCTTCCCAACGCTGGAGGAAATGACGGCGCTGCTGCCGCAGTATGAATTTCATGGCATCCTCGGTATCGGAGGCATGGGGGCGGTGTATCTCGCCAGACAGGCGGCGCTGGATCGCTGGGTGGCCATCAAGCTTCTGCCGGAGTCCGCCTCTCAGAATGAGGAGGATGCACGCCGCTTCATCACGGAAGCACGCTCCATGGCCAGACTTTCGCATGTGCACATCGCGGCGGTTTATGATTTCGGTCAGACGATGCAGGGGCATCTCTATCTGGTGATGGAGTATGTGAACGGATCGGACCTCCACCGCCTCATCCATAGCGATGAAGTGACTCCCGAGCGCATCCGCAGCATCGTCCCGCAGCTGTGTGATGCGCTCGCCTACGCCCACAGTCACCACATCGTTCATCGCGACATCAAGCCCGCCAACATCCTCGTCACCGATGACTGGCAGGCGAAGATCGTCGATTTCGGCCTCGCGCACGACAAGACCACCGATGCCGGGGGCGAAATGGAATACGGCACTCCGGACTACGTGGCCCCCGAACGCCTGCAGAGTGGCGCCGCCGTGGATCACCGCGCTGACATCTACGCGCTGGGCGTGGTCATCCATGAAATGTTCACCAAGCTGACGCCAGGTGCGGCGGGAACTTCGGCAGGCCAGGGGCTGCCGGCACCTTATGCCAGTGTCGTGAACCGCTGCATGATGGCGGACCCCGCCCGCCGTTTTCAGAACTGTGGCGAAATCAAAGCCTTCTTGCAAGTTGCTGCCACAGCAGCAGCCGCTCCGGCAGCATCCGTGCATCGTGCACCACCGCCGCAACTGCAGGCCAGGGTACGCCCGCAAGGTTCTGCCCACGCGCAACCAAAGCAGAGATCGTACGGATGGCTCTGGGCAGCGGCCTGCATTGCTTTGCTGATCGCGGGCGGCTGGTTCATCCAGCAGCAGAACAAGCCTGACACCTCTGCCCAGTCCAAACCAGATGAGAAGGTCGCAACAACGAGTGAGACGAACGCAAAGAAAGACGCGGCAGCCCCAGTTCCCATGACGAATGCGGCCACTACGCCCGCGCCCGCCATCATCAGCAATGCGCCAGCCGGGCCGTTCAAACCCGAGGCCGGGGACTTCACCATTCTCAAACGCCTCAAAGGGCACAAGGAACTCGTCTATTCCTGCACCCTCCTCCCGGACCAGCGGCGCGCCGTTTCCGGGGGGCATGATGATACGCTGATGCTCTGGGACGTGGCCACAGGCGCTGAACTGAAACGCTTCCCCTCTCCCGTCGGCGATATCCACAGCGTCGAGGCGGCGGCTGATGGCAGGCGCATCCTGGTCTATTCATTTCGCTCACATCAGGTCGCCATCTTCGACATCGAACAAGGCAGAACGATTGCCAGCATCAAGGCTCCCGCCAACCGGCTGACTTACGCCACCTGGACCGCCGACCAAAAAGGCGTCTATCTGCTCTGCAATGACGCCAGCGGCGGCGTCTATTACTGGGACCCGTCAAAGGGGGCCGTGCTGCAGCAGTTCTCCAATTGGCCCCGTGCGGCTTATCACATCTTCCCCCTGCCCGCGACCAAGCCCGAGGAGGCCCCTCAGGTTCTGGTGATCGGCAGCACCATGAAGCCCAATCCCAATCCGGGTCCTGGCTCAAATCAAAGCATCATCATGGACAAGCCCTTTGCGGCGCTGTTCTCCGCTCCGGACCATCACCACATCCGTGATCTGCCGGACTACACCAATATTCGCAACCGCCTCTCCCTCTCCCCGGACGGCAGCACCATCGTCGGCGGCCTCGGCCCCCTCTATCTGCTCAATGTTCCTGCCCTCACCACGCGTTTCCTCATCAATCCCCCTGCCGGCCTCAGTTGCTCCGGCACGGCCTGGGCGGGGGCTGGCCGAATCCTCGTGTGCGCCTATTCCAATGGCAGCCTCCTCATCCGCGAAGCCGACACCGGAGCTGAACTGGCCAGCCTAGACATCGGCATACGTGCCAACACGATCCGCATCTCCCAGGATGAGGGCTGGATGGTAGTCACCGGGTTCCCGATCGACATGAAAAATCCGCAGCCAGATGACTTCGATGCGCTCGTCATCCGCCTCCCGGAGCTGAACAAACTCGGCACAAACAAAAGCTTCCTCTCCTTGGCCTCGCGTCAGATCTCCAGCCTGGAAAAATTTGACCCTGAACTCGCCGCTTTGCGCTCTCAGTCAGCTCCGACTGACTCGCTCGTCAACGATGAGCAGTTCAATGCCCAGATCCGCGACCTCACCAGCAAATACGGTGCCGCTTTGCTTCGCTCCTCCGCCTCTGCTTCGCCCAAAGACCAGCTCGCCATGCGCGCAGAAGCAAACGCCATCGCTACCGGACAGCCCGTTCCTGACCCTTCCACCGACGCCGCGACTTCGGGGGATCACAAACGCTTTCGTGGCATCTACCGCCAGCAGATCGAGCAGCTTCAAACCCGCCGCATTGAATCGGCAGAGGCCATGCGCAAGAACCTCGAAAGCGGAGTCAAAAACCTCGCCTCCAAACGCCAGCAGAAGGGCGACCGTCTTGGCTCAGCCCGCTGCGATGCACTGCTCGCCAGCCTGCCGCCCCCCAAGCCTCTCAACAATGTATCTTCTTTCGGCACTCCGACTCTAGCTGCGGTGCCAGCCCCATCTCCTGTCACCGCTCCCCCGGCGCCCCCCACTGCTCCGATGCCGATCAACACGGCGGCTCCCAGAGTCCCCTTCGCAACCGGTGTCAAAATCGAAGTCATGATAGGTCGTCCCGCCAAAACCGAGGGCGGTGACTTTGACGACGAGATGCAGGTGATCAATCCGCGCGTCAAATTCACCAATACTTCGACCGCTCAGGTCTACGATGGCTACACGGTGAGTTTCATTCTTCTCGGCGAAAGCACGGTGGACATGAAAGTCGCCAAAGTCCTGCAGCGGGTGGATTTCCCGGTGTCCCTTCCCATCCGCCAGGTGTATGAAAACAAGCTGCCCAGTGTCACCACTCAGTTTGACACCACAGGCGCTGTTTTTGGCTTCAAGTATCAAGGCTGGGTGGTGCAGGTCACGGATCCAAATGGCGTGATCGTCCTGACCAAATCCACCTCCTCGGCTTTTGAAAAACTGGCGGAGAAGGTCAAACTGATGAAGGCGGACGAGTGCTATGACAAGAAGCTCACGAGCGTCTCAGACCCAGACAGACGTTTTTAGGCCGAACGGCAATCAACGGTGTTCGTGATTGAACTGCCCGTCACCTCATACTATGAGGCAGGCCACCCATGTTTCGCGCCCTCCTCACGTCCCGTCTCCAGGCAGCTTTCACCGCCGCCGGCATTGATCTGCCGGAAGGTTTCACCCCCGGCGTCGTCATCGCATCCGACACACGCTTTGGCGACTACCAGAGCAATGCGGCGATGATCCTGGCCAAGCAGCTCAAGACAAATCCACGCGCCCTTGCCGAGCAGATCAAGGCGGCGCTCCAGGTGGAAGACCTGTGTGAAAAAATCACCGTGGACGGCCCCGGCTTTCTGAACCTCACGCTCAGCCCCGCCGCGCTGGCCCAGAGGCTCTCCGTCATCGTCAAAGACGACCACGTCGGCGTCCCTCCGGTGGAAAAGCCCAAGACCATCGTGGTCGATTTTTCCGCGCCCAACATCGCCAAGCCCATGCACGTGGGCCACATCCGCAGCACCTTCATCGGCGATTCCCTTGCCCGCGTCGCGCGCTTCATCGGCCACAAGGTCATCACCGACAACCACGTCGGCGACTGGGGCACGCAGTTCGGCATGATCATCCACGGCTGGAAGACACAGCTCGATCAGGAGAAGCTCAAGGCTGATCCGATTCATGAACTCGTCAGCGTTTACAAAGCCGTCAACGCCACCGCCAAAGCGGATGAAGCCGTGCTCGAAGTCTGCAAAGGCGAACTCGTAAAGCTCCAGCAGGGCGACGCCGAAAACCTCGGCATCTGGAAGGAATGCGTGCGCCTCACGCTCGAACAGCTCGAAAAAGTCTACGGCGCGCTCGACATCAAGTTCGACTATTACCTCGGTGAGAGCTTCTACAATGACGCCCTGGCCCCGCTGGTGGCCGAGATGCTCAATCAAGGCATCGCCACGATCAGCGAAGGCGCCACCGTGGTCTTCAGCGACGGCAGCGTGAAGCCCGAGAACGACCCCTTCCTCATCCGCGACAAGGACGAGTGGAAACCCGCCCCCTGCATCATCCGCAAAGGCGACGGCGGCTTCCTCTACGCCACCACCGATCTCGCCACCATCGACTACCGCGTGAAGGAATGGCAGGCAGACGAAATCTGGTATGTCGTTGGTGCCCCCCAGCAGCTCCACTTCCGCCAGGTCTTCGCCGCCGCCCAGCGTCGCGGCGTCACCACGAAGATGATCCACATCGCCTTCGGCAGCATCCTCGGCCCCGACGGCAAGATGTTCAAAACCCGCAGTGGTGAAACCGTGGGACTCCTCGAAGTCATCGACGAAGCCATCGAGCGAGCCCGTACTGCTGCTGACGAAAAAGAGCAGGGCCTCAGCGACATTGAGAAAGACGAAATCGCCCGCATCATCGGCGGCGGTGCCGTTAAGTACGCTGAACTCAGCCAGAACCGCCTCACCGACTACAAATTCAGCTGGGACAAAATGCTGAGCCTGCAAGGCAACACTGCGCCCTACCTCATCAATGCCTACGTCCGTACCCGTAGCATCTTCCGCAAGCTCGATGGTGAAGTCACACTCACCGATGATCTGGCCATCACCGAACCCGCCGAGCGTGCCCTCGCGATGAAGCTGGCCCAGTTCGCGGAAAACGCGCACGACATCCTCGACGACCATCGTCCGAACCTGCTGGCGAATTACCTCTACGAACTCGCGGACACCTACCACAGTTTCTACGAAGCCTGCCACGTTCTGCGTTCCGAAGGCACGGCCCGCAACACCCGCCTGACCCTCTGCGAAGCCACCAGCCGTGTGCTCAAGACCGGTCTCGGCCTGCTTGGCATTCAGACGACTGAGAGGATGTGATCAGGCAGGCCTTGCATCATCAACCGTGCGCGTGAGAAACAATTCCAGCCCGTGGTCCGCTTTCAAAACGATGGGGTGGCTGGCCTGAACTGACGAAATAAGGAATCGCTGGCACGCCTGCCATTCGTCATTCATCATCCCGCATTCGTCATTTCCCTCCTCCCATGCCCGTCCCACTTCTCGACGTCAACGCCCAGAACCTGCCCCTCGAATCCGAACTCCAGGCCGCCTTCACGCAGGTGCTGCATCATGGCAGGTTCATCATGGGGCCGGAGTTGGAGACCTTTGAAAAAGAAATCGCGGAAATGGTGGGCGTGAAGCATGCGCTGTCCGTCTCCTCCGGCACCGATGCCCTGCTGCTGGCCCTCATGGCGCTGGACATCAAGGCCGGCGATGAAGTGCTCTGCCCTGCGTTCACCTTCTTTGCCACAGCGGGAGCCGTCTCACGCCTCGGCGCTGTGCCGGTGTTCACCGATGTCTGCCCCATCTGCTTCAACATGGATGTGAACGATGCGCGGAAAAAGATCACCGAAAAGACCCGGGCGATCATCCCCGTCCATCTCTTCGGCCAGTGTGCGGACATGATTCCCATCCTCGCTTTGGCGAAAGAACACGGACTCAAAGTCATCGAAGACGCCGCGCAGTCCATCGGCGCCAGGTACCGCGGCCAAAGCAGCGGCACGCTGGGCGACTTCGGCACCTACAGCTTCTTCCCCAGCAAGAACCTCGGCGGCTTTGGCGATGGCGGCATGCTGGTGACGAATGACGACGCCCTGGCCGAATACGCGCGCATCCTCCGCGTCCACGGCGGCAAGCCCAAGTACTACCACCATTATGTGGGTGGCAATTTCCGCATGGACACGCTGCAATGCGCCCTGCTGAGCGTGAAGGTGAAGCGCTATGCGCAATACACGGCGGACCGCCAGCGCAACGCCGCGCACTACATCGAGGCCCTTTCGAAACTTCCCGGCGTGGTGCAGGCGGATCCTGCCCACTGCAAATGTGTCAGCACCCAGGACACCTGGCTGACCGCACAGAATGCCAGGATCGTGCTGCCCGTCAGCTACGCCCACAATGAGCACATCTGGAACCAGTTCACCATCCGTGTGCTTGGCGGCCAGCGCGACGCCCTGCGCGACCACCTCGTGGCCAAAAAGATCGGCTGCGACATTTACTATCCCGTCACCCTCGATCAGCAGAAGTGCTTTGCCGATCTTCCAGCAGCCTCGCTCTCAGGCTGCGAGGTTTCCCATCGCGTGGCAGGTGAGGTGCTCAGCATCCCGATCTACGGCGAACTCACCGAAGCGCAGCGCAATGAAGTGATCGCGGCGATTGCGGAGTGGCTGGCATAAAAAAAGCCGGACAAATCTTGTCCGGCTTTTGAGTTCACACCAACCGACGGGCAATACTGTCCGTCGTGCGGCTTAGGGCTTTGGAGCCGCCGGCACGGGTGCAGCGGCTGCAGGCGCAGGAGTGGCCGGAGGAGCAGGCGCTGCAGCGGCTGGTGGCGGCGTAGCTGCTGGTGCTGGCGTTGCAGGTGCAGGCGTAGTCGCAGCCGGGGCAGGTGCAGGTGCAGGTGCAGGTGCAGGTGCAGGAGAAGGCACTGAAACCGGAGCGATGGTGGCACCGATGCCGCTGTTGGTCGCATTCAGCTTGATGTTGGGCATTCCTGGGACGGCTGCGGCAGGTTTTGGCTCCACTTTGGGGGCAGGCGGGGCATCGACTTCCTTGGTCGGAAGTGAGGCGGCGATCCAGCCAAGACGGTTTTGACTGATGGACTGGAATTCAGGCATGTCGGGGAACTTCACGGCAAGCTCTTCGTAGGCCTTCTTGGCCGCATCGGCCTTGCCCTGCGCCCACAGGAGGTCACCCAGACGCACTTGCGCCAGCGGAGCAGCCTCACTGGAGGCGAATTCGTTGGTGATGCGCTCAAAAATGGCCTGCGCCTCTTTGCTTTCGCCCATGGCATCGAGCTTGGAGCCAAGACCGAGCAGTGCAAAAACAGCCAGCGGATTGCCAGAGTCCTTGGTGGTGAATTCCTTGAGGGCTTCCACTGCGGAAGATTTTTTGTTCTGGTCCCAAAGCAGATCCGCTTTTAGCAGCAGCGCGTTGGCGGCGGCATTGGAGCCGGGATAGCGCGAGATGACGAGATCACAGTCCTCCACCGTTTTCGCCCCCGTAAAGGCTTCAGCGGCCTCATTGGCCTTGAGGGTGTTTTGGTGCTTGATCACGCCGAAGGCAATGATCGAGACCACCACGATGACGAAAAGCCAGACGAGCTTGCTGAGGTTGTCCTCCAGAAACTTTTCCATGCCAGTGGCCGGGAGTTCTTGGGAGGTGGATTCGAGTTGGGACATAAAGGGTGGTTTTGAGAGGCGGTGAACGGCTGGTTCAGAAGTATAACGAAGTGAAAAGAAGACAGTCACCCGTCAAGGTGCCCTGGCATTCGGGTTTCAATCGTCATTGTGAGGCTCACGCCCCCACTTTGGCACGGGCTTCGTCAGCCAGCGCGGTGGAGAGGTAGCGCTCGCCGGTGGAGCAGGCGACGGTGACGATCAGCTTGCCGGCGTTTTCAGGACGCTTGGCAACTTCGATGGCGGCGACCACATTGGCACCGGTGCTGATGCCGACGAGGATGCCTTCTTCCTTGGCCAGGCGGCGTGCCATGGCGAAGGCTTCGTCATTGCTGACCTTGATGCACTCGGTGATCTGAACGTTTCCAGCGCTGTCTTTGAGATGGAGATTGCCAGGAATGAATCCGGCACCGGTTCCTTGGATCTTGTGCGGACCAGGCTGCAAGGGCTGGCCAGCAAGAGTTTGATTGATGACCGGGGACGCATCAGGCTCGACGGCGACGGCCTGGAAGCTGGGCTTGCGCGGTTTGAGAACTTCGGTCACGCCAGTGATCGTACCACCCGTGCCGACAGCGGCGACGAGGATGTCGATCTTGCCATCAGTGTCGGCCCACAGCTCTTCAGCGGTGGTTTTCGAGTGGATGGCCGGATTGGCCGGATTCTCAAACTGCTGCGGCATCCAGGCGTTCGGCGTGGAGGCGACGATTTCCGTAGCCTTGGCGATGGCACCCTTCATGCCCTGCGCACCCGGCGTGAGCACGAGTTCGGCACCCAGAAGAGCCAGCAGAGTGCGGCGCTCCAAGGACATCGTCTCCGGCATCGTCAGAATCAGGCTGTAGCCCTTCGCAGCAGCGACAAAAGCCAGCGCGATGCCGGTGTTGCCACTGGTGGGCTCGACGATGACGGTGTCAGGCTTCAGAATCCCGCGCTTCTCTGCGTCCTCGATCATGGCGGCACCGATACGATCCTTCACGCTGCCGAGCGGATTGAAGAATTCACACTTCAAAGCGATCGTGGCGTTGAGTCCGGCGGTGACTTTGTTGAGCTTCACCAGCGGTGTTTTGCCGACGGTTTCGACGATGTTGTTGTAGATGCCCATGATGTTTGGAGGTTAGCAGTTGAAGACGAGGCTGGCCGTTTTGGCAACGGTGCGGGATTAATGCTGATTGCAGAACTCTTCGAAGCGATCCATGCCGGCGTTGATCACGTCCAGACCGGTGGCGTAGCTGAAACGCACGGTGTGCTCCGCTCCAAAGGCGACGCCGGGAACGACGGCGACCTTCTGCTTGCTGAGCAGTTTTTCGCAGAAGTTCACGCTCTTGATCTGCGTCGGCTCGATGTCCACCAGGAAGTAGAAGGCGCCCATAGGCTCGACCACGCGCACGTTCTTGATGTTGTTCAGGCGGCCCAGCATGTACTGGCGGCGCACGTCGAACTCATCACGCATGTCGCTGACGATCTGCTGGTCCATCTGCAGGGCGGCCAGAGCGCCATATTGGGCAAAGCTGGTCGGATTGCTGGTGGTGTGGCTCTGGATGGTGTCGATGGCTTCGGCGATCTTCTTCGGAGCGGCGGTGTAACCCAGACGCCAGCCGGTCATCGCATAAGCCTTGGAGAAGCCGTTGATGGTGATGGTGTGGTCGTAGATGTCCTTGCTCAGGGAGGCGATGCTGATGTGCTCGTTGCCACCATAGACCAGCTTCTCATAGATTTCGTCAGACAGGATGACGATGCCTTCACCCACGGCGATCTCGGCCAGGGCGGTGAGTTCTTCCTTGCTGTAGATGGAGCCGGTCGGATTGCCTGGGGTGTTCAGGATGATCATCTTCGTCATCGGGGACATGGCGTCCTCGAACTCATCAGGAGTGAGCTTCCAGCCGTTTTCACGCTTGGTTTCGACGATCACCGGAATACCGCCGACGATGCGCACCATCTCAGGATAGCTGGTCCAGTAAGGGGCGGGAATGATCACTTCGTCACCTGGATTCACGCAGGCGAGAATGGCGTTGTAGCAGGAGTGCTTGGCACCGCAGTTCACGCTGATCTGGGAGGGCTCATACTGCACGTTGTTGTCCACCATCAGCTTGGCAGCGATGGCTTCGCGCAGTTCGAGGATGCCGGCGCTTTCGGTGTAGCGGGTTTTGCCGGAATTCAGGGCTTCCACGGCAGCGGCGATGATCGGTGCAGGCGTGTCGAAGTCGGGCTCACCGGCTCCAAAGCTCAGCACGTCCACTCCCTGCTTCTTCAATGCCTTCGCCTGGGCGGTGATGGAAAGAGTCATTGAAGGGGCTACTTCGGCGATGTTCTTGGCGATAAAATCCATGGTCAGATGTGGTTGGGCGGGTGAAAAAGGCGGGGGGCCGTCTATAAAGGCGGGGGCGGGAAGTTTGTCAATCATTCCTCCCACCGCAGACAAAGGGCGGCTTGTGTCCAGCGCCACACCGCCTTAGTCGTAAAGCCCATGAGTCAACCACGCCCGCCCTCCCCTTCCCGTCAGCCCGCCGTCCCTATCCGAGGCATGGCGCTGGATGTTTTGGGGGAATGGTCCGCAGGGGAGCGTTTTGCCGCCGATCTGATGGATCACATCCAGCGAGACTGCGGCCTCAGCCTGCCCGATGCCGCTTTTTTACGCGACATTGTCCTCACGACCCTGCGCAATCTCTCCCTTCTAGACCACTGGATCGCCGTGATCACCGAGGACAAGCACCTCGACCACCGCAGCCGCTGGGGCCTGCGCATCGGCCTGTGTCAGGTGTTGATTCTCAAGGTTTCAGAATATGCCGCCGTGAACGAAACCGTGGCCGCCACCGGCCGCGCACGAAGCCTGATCAATGCCGTCCTGCGTCGTGCCTGCCGCGAATCCGAAGAACTGCTGGCCATGGCAGCCACGCTACCACTGGAAACGCGCACCTCGCACCCGAAGTGGCTTGTCGAGCACTGGCTCGGCCTGTTCGGCGAAGCCAAAACCATCGCTCTCTGTGAATGGAACCAGGTCCCAGCTCCGATCTGCGCCCGCATCAACCGCCTTTATCCGCAAATGACCGAGACGACGGAGGAGGACTTCATCGTCTGCGACCATCTGCCGCGTGAAGATTTGAGCGTGGGAAAAGTGTACATGCAGGACCCCAGCACCGCCATGGCCCCGCGCCTGCTCGCCCCGCAGCCGGGCCAGCGCGTGCTAGATGCCTGTGCCGCCCCCGGCGGCAAAACCGCCCTGCTGGCCCAGCTCATGGAAAACACCGGCGAGATCATCGCCTGCGATGTCGCCCCGGGTCGCCTGCGCCGTCTGGAAGGAAATTTGCAGCGCCTCCACGTTGCCAATACCCACATCGAGCAGCACGACTGGGCCGACCCGCAGATACCTGAATTCGCCAAGGCCGGATTTGACCGCATCCTGCTCGATGTCCCCTGCTCCAACACCGGCGTCATGCGCCGTCGCGTCGATGTGCGCTGGCGTTTAACGCCGGAAGACATCACCGCTCAGGTGGAAACGCAGACGCAGCTGCTCAAAAACTGCCTCCGCGTCCTCAAACCCGGCGGCATCCTCGTTTACAGTACCTGCAGCATCGAACCCGCCGAGAACGAGCTGCTCGTTGCCAGCGTCCTCAAATCCACGCCCGGTTACGAACTCGTCACCACCCGCCACAGCTTTCCGCCAGAAGATCAAATGGACGGAGCCTTTGCAGCGGCGATCCGGAGGGTGTGAAGTTCATGCGTGACATTCGCTCCTCCATTCTTCAAAAATCATTCTCTCTATTTATGAAACTCACGTCACTCCTTCTCACCCTTGCGCTAACGGCGCAAGCCTTCGCCGCAGATGCAACGAACGCCGCCGGTTTGCAGCTCTACAGCCTGCGCAGCCAGTTCAAACTGCGTGGCGTGCCATGGACGCTCGACCGCGTGAAGGAGTTTGGCATCAAGGAGGTTGAACTCGCCGGCACTTACGATCTCACGCCAGAGCAGTTCAAAGCCGAACTGGAGCAACGCGGGCTGAAGGCTGTCAGCAGCCACTTCCCCTACGCGCGCTACAAGAACGACCTCGACAACGTGGTGAAGGAAGCGAAAACCCTCGGCCTCAAGTATGCGGGCTGTGCGTGGATCGACCACAAGGACAGCTTTGACGAAGCGGAGTGCCGCGATGCAATCGCCGTTTTCAACAAAGCCGGTGAGGCTTTGGCCAAGGAAGGCATCACGATGTTCTACCACGCCCACGGTTTCGAGTTTGAGCCTTACGGCGACGGCACGCTGCTGGATCTCTTCCTGCGCGAAACGAAGCCTGAATTCGTCTCCATGCAGATGGACATCCTGTGGATCATCTTCCCCGGCCAGGATCCCGTGAAGCTGCTCGAAAAATACAGCGGCCGCTGGAAGCTCATGCATCTCAAGGACTTGAAAAAAGGCGTCGCCACCGGCTTCCTCACTGGCAAGACCGACGTCGCCAACGATGTCACCCTCGGCACCGGCCAGATGGACTGGAAAGCCATTTTTGCCGCCGCCCGCAAGGAGGGAGTGCAACACTACTTCATCGAAGACGAATCCCCCACTTCCCTGGAGCAGATTCCCAACAGCCTGACCTTCCTGCGCGCCAACGGCTTCGAGTGATCCCATGTCACGCCGTCTCCACGCCATCATCCTGCATGGAGTTTTCATCCTCTCGGGCATCTCGGCGCTGATCTATCAGCTCGTGTGGCAGCGCGCGCTGCTGACGATCTACGGCAGCAACGTCGAATCCGTGGCGATGGTGGTGGCGGCCTTCCTGGCCGGGCTCGGCATCGGCAGCATCGCAGGCGGCTGGATTTCCAAATCGACGCGCGCGCCGCTCGTGCTGCTGTTCGGCCTCGCCGAACTGGGGGTGGGTGCCTATGGGCTCATTTCGCTGAAGTTGTTCGACGCCGTGGGTGCTCTGACTTCCGTGCAAGCCCATGGTCTCACCACCGGCGCTCTGGTTTTCCTGCTGGTGTTTCTGCCCACGCTGCTCATGGGGGCCACACTGCCGCTGCTGGTGGCGCATCAGGTGCGCGATACTGCGCATGTGGGCCAGAGTGTGAGCCGCCTCTACTTTGTGAACACGCTGGGGGCCGCGCTCGGAGCTTTCATCGCTGCACACTGGCTGCTCGGCAGCTTTGGCATGAGCGGCACCACGCGCATCGCGGCTTGTTTGAATGCCGCCGCAGCGCTGATTGTGCTGGTCGTCTTGAGAAAACCCGCCGCAGGGTCTGCTGACAATGCCAAGGAACCTGCTGCCAATGCGGGCTGCGAGATTCCTTTCCGCACCGCCTTGCTCTGGTCTGCGTTCTCCGGCTTTCTGGCGCTCTCCTGGGAGATCATCTGGTCACGGGTGTTCAACTTTGCCAGCGCCTCCAAGGCCCCGGTATTTGGTTACATGCTTGGCAGCTACCTGCTCGGACTCGCGCTCGGTTCTCTGCTCAGTCCCCGGACTCTGAAACAAACCCGCGACCTGCGGCTTAAGTTTGGGCGCTGGGTGCTTCTTTCCAGTGTGGGTGCTTTCATGATTGCGCCTCTCACGGCCATCCTGGCGACGCAGGCTTATTGGGAATATGGGTTCTACCTCGTGATCGCAGCGGGCACGTTGCTGGGAGTCACCTTCCCCCTGCTCTGCCAGGCGGCCATTCCACCCAGCAAAGACACCGGCAGCCGCTTGTCCTGGCTCTATCTTGCCAACATCATCGGCTCCGGAACCGGCAGCCTGCTCACCGGCTTTCTGTTCATGGAATGGATGAGCATGCAGACGCTCAGCGTGGCATTGCTGCTCGTTTCGTGGCTCTGGGCTGAATCCATTGGTCGATTTCAACTGCCCCTTCGCCAGCGTTTGCAGCCGCTGTGCGTCATTGCCGTCGCCTTGGGTACCTTCCAAGGCTTCTACGAGCGCCTGCAGTACAAGCATGACTTCAAATACGGCATGCACTTCGCGCAGACCATCGAATCACGCCACGGCGTCATCACGGTGGACACCAGCGGTGCCGTTTATGGCAACGGCGCCTACGATGGGATGATCGGCACGAAGCTGGAGCCGAAATCATGGCTGGTGCGGCCTTACTTTCTTTCCGCCGTGCGGGATCGCATTGAAAACGTCCTCGTCATCGGTGTCGCCAGCGGATCATGGACACAAATTCTGGTCAATCACCCCCAAGTGAAGAAGGTCACCGCCATTGAGCTCAGCCATGGCTACCTGGATCTCATTCGGGCTCGTCCGGAAGTCTCGAGCCTGCTCACCAATCCCAAGTTTGAGCTCGTCATCGACGATGGCCGCCGCTGGTTGCGCCAGCATCCCGATGCGCGTTTTGACGCCATCGTCATGAACACCACGCACCACTGGCGTGAGTTTGCCTCAGCACTGCTCTCGCGCGAATTTTTGACCGAGGTCAAAGCGCATCTGACGCCCGACGGCATCGCCTTCTGGAACTGCACTGAGTCACCTCGTGCTGCACGCACCGGCATGGAGGTGTTTCCACACACACTGATGGTCATGAACCACTGCCTCGCCAGCATCACGCCGCTGGAGCCGAATCGGGAACGCTGGCAGAAAATTCTCGCCTCTTACCAGATCGACGGCCAGCCCGTCATCGCGGCGGATCAAATCGAAGGCGTGCTGGACTTCCTCAAGGGTGAAGCTCTGCCGGTTCCCGGTGACATGTGGCACTGGTGCCGCCGCCCGGCCATGGAGGCGGCCTGGGGTGGTGCGGAGGTCATCACGGACGATAATCTGGGCCATGAGTATCCTTGAGCCGTGATTTGCGCTTTCGTGCGCTTCAGTTCATCTATCTGCATGCCCGATTCCAACGCCATCACCACGAACCCTGACGTTCTCGTCATCGGCGGTGGCAGTGCGGGCGTGGCCGCAGCGCTGGCCGCCGCACGTCGGAGCATGAACACGCTGCTCGTGGAACGTCATGGAATTTTGGGAGGGGCTGGCACGGCTTCACTGGTGCATTCGTTCTGCGGTTTGTATGATCTGCCGACTCCTGGTGTGGTGCCACGCGTAGCTAATCCTGGGTTGGTGGTGGAACTGGAACGTGAGATGCGGGCTCAGGGCATTGGTCATGGACCGGTGCGGATGGGACGGGTGGATGTGCTGATGCATCAGCCGATGAGACTGGCTTTGTTCTTTGACAGCCTGTGTCGGATTCAGCAAAACTTACGGGTTTTACTGCATACTGAGGTGGCCGGATGCCGGGTCGAAGAAAGGCGCATCGCGGAAGTCACTTTGCAATGTCGCGGCACGGCTTGGACGCTGCAGCCGCGCAGTCTAGTCGATGCGAGTGGTGATGCGGTGCTAGCCCCTTTGGCGAAACAGCCGTGGGATTCGACTTCGGCAAACGAGCTTCAACGTCCGGCCTACATTGTCGGGCTGGGTGATGTGGATGCCGCCGCCCTCAGTGGCGATGGTCCGTTGAAAATTGCGGGATGCCTGGCACGGGCGATTCAGGAGAAGAAGCTGCCGGCGGAAGCTGCGGGTGCGCACTTCAGAAGCAGCACTGTTTTGAACGAGGCGTTTCTAACGCTGGATCTGACGGGTGACTCGCCGGAGTGCGTGTTTGATGCGACGGATGCCCGAAGTCTGACGTGGGTTGAGATGCAGGGGCGCGAGGTGGCTTATGCGATTGTGGAGCATTTGAAGACAGCGCTTGAGGGTTTTGCCAAAGCGCGGATCACGACCCTGCCGGTGCGTGCTGGCATCCGGGAAAGCCGGAGATGGATTGGCGAAGCGACTTTGACGGAAGACGACATTCTTGAAAGCCGGAGCGATGTGCATGCGGTGGCGAATGCGACGTGGCCCATGGAGCTGCGGGAAACAGCGAGGGGGCCGCGTCTGCTGTATCCGAAGGAAGCGAAGGCCTGTGGCATTCCGCTGGGGGCGCTAAGGGCGCGTGATTTGCGGAATGTGTTCATCGCGGGACGCTGCATTTCCACGACGCATCGGGCGCAGGCGAGCACGCGGGTCATGGGCACGGCGCTGGCCACGGGCCAAGCGGCGGGGATTGCCGCGACTTTTCCTGAACAAGACACCGCTGACCTGGCACCGCAGGTGCGAAGCATTTTGAGCCAACTGGAACCCGCCAAGTGAACATCGTCGATCTTATTTTTGCACGCAGCACTCCCACGCATTCAGCGGTGGTGAGCCCGGAACTGCAACTCACCTTTGGTGAACTGGAGGCGCGCATGAAGAACTGCGCACAGCGACTGAATGACGACCCGAACTGGCCGAAGAAGGCGCGGCCGCGCATTGGATTGAATGCTCCGAGCGGAGCGGACTACATCGTGGTGGCGCTGGCGATTTTGCAGCAGAACGCGTGCTTTGTTCCGATCCCGCATGAGTTGACGGTCAGCGAGCGTGAGCAACTGGGCAAAGCGACGGCGATGGATGCCATCGTGCATGCGCAGAGTGCGGAGGAGTGGCGTGTGGAAGCGGTGGTGCATGATACGCCGCCGGCTTTTGATGAAGCGGCGCTGGAGGCTTTGAACCCGGCGTTCATTCGTTTCAGCAGCGGAACCACGGGAGCGTCGAAGGGGATCGTGATTTCACATGAGACGCTGCTGGCGCGCATCACGGCGGCGAACGAGGGATTGCGCATCGGGCCGCAGGATCGCGTGCTGTGGGTGCTGCCGATGGCGCATCACTTTGCGGTTTCCATCGTGCTCTATTTGTATCACGGAGCCACGACGATCCTTGCGCCGGCGAGTGATCCCAAGGTGATGCTGGAGATGATGCAGGCGCATGGGGCGACGGTGATGTATGGATCGCCCTACCATTATACGATGCTGTCAGGCCTGCCAGACGCTGAGCGTCTGGGGGCGCTGCGGCTCGCGGTTTCGACGGCGTTTGCGCTGACGGCTGAAGTGGCGGAGTTGTTTGCCAGCAAGACCGGGCTGCATCTGACGCAGGGCATGGGCATCATCGAAGCGGGGCTGCCGATTTTGAATTTGAAGCATGCGAAGGACAAGCCGACTTCCATCGGCCAGCCGCTGCCAGCGTTTGAGGTGAAGCTGGATGACGGTGAGCTGATGCTACGCGGGCCGGGAGTGTTTGATGCGTATCTGACGCCGTGGCAGCCGCGCGAAAGTGTTTTGCGAGACGGATGGTTCGCGACAGGAGACATTGCGGAGATGGATGAGGACGGCTGTTTGTATCTGCGAGGGCGGGTGCGCAGCGTGATCAATGTGGGTGGATTGAAGTGCTTTCCTGAAGAGGTGGAGGCGGTGCTGTGCAGCCATGCGGGGGTCAAGGCCGCTCGTGTGTCCGGGCGCGCCCATCCCGCACTGGGAGCCATGCCTGCGGCAGAAATCATTCCGCAAAACGCCGAGGCGCCGCCAGCGGCGATTGAATTGAGAAAACTTTGCCAGCAGCGACTCTCCGCCTACAAAGTGCCGCTGTTCTACACCTTCGTTTCCGAACTGCCGCTGACTGCCAGCGGCAAACTCCGCCGCTATTGACTCATGAACCCATCTCCCCGCATTGCCATTCTCGGAGCCGGACCTGCCGGCAGCGCGCTTGCAGCGATGCTCGCCAAGCAGGGCATCCAGACGCTGGTCTATGATGATGAGAAACGTCCGGCGCTGCTGGTGGGCGAGTCGTTGATTCCCGCGATTGTGGCGATTCTGCAACGGATGGGCATTGAAGACCGGGTGGCTGCGATCTCTCAGTTCAAGCCGGGTGCGAGCTTTTTGCACCATCTGGGCACGCGCATGAATTTCAATTTCAAGTCCGTGGAAGGCCGCCTGCCGCCGTATGCCTACAATGTACCGCGCCCTGAGTTTGATGATGTGTTGAAGGATTACGCGAAGGAGCTGGGGGTGAAGTTTGTGAAACACCGTGCCGGACTGGTGGCGCATCCGGGTGGCACACCGGAGCTGGAGCTGGATGTGGCGGCGCTGGAGGCTGGCGGTTTCTGCGACGGCGCGAAGCCGGATCTGGTCATCGACTGCAGCGGACGCGCGCGCACGTCGGCGAAGCTGCTGGGGATCAAGGCGGCGACCGGGCAGCGCCGGGACACGGCGCACTTTGCACACTTCACCGGGATCGAACATCCGTATGAGCCGGGGCAGATTGCGATCATGTATCACCCCTGGGGCTGGAGCTGGCGGATTCCGCTGCCGGACAAACTGAGCTTTGGCATTGTGATGAATCCCAAGGCGCTGCCGGAGTTTGGCTCGAATGGTGAAGAACGGCTCGACCGAGTACTGGCGACTGATCCGGTGCTTTCACCGCTGACGGCCAACCGGAAGCGCGTGACGGATGTTTACACCTACACCAACTATCAGCTCATTTCAGACCGCGCGCAGGGTCCGGGCTGGGTGTCGGCAGGAGATGCGTTTGGGTTTGTGGATCCGATGCTTTCGCCCGGGGTGTTTCTGGCGCTCGACTCGGCTGAGTCTCTGAGCGCGATGTTTGCCAAGCATGGCGAGAAGCTGCTGGATTCCCCGGAGCGGCTGGCCAAGGAGCTGGGCCGCTATGAGCAGCGCCAGCGTGCCTGGCATGAGGCGTGGCATGAGCTGATCGAGTATTTTTACGACGGCCGCATCGTGGCTTTTTATGAACGCGGCACGCAGCTCAAGGCGGACCATCCCGGCCGCTTCAGCAACATGATGGAGTTTATTTCCAACCGGACCATCGCGCTGATGGCGACGGGTGCTGGCACGCTCTCCGTCTGGAACCGGATGTATTTGAAGGGCTGCTCCAAGTGGCTGCTGAACAATGACCGTGCGAAGGATCTGGCGCTGCCGTGAAACATTTCAAACCATCGTTTCTGCGCTTCGTCAGGATGGGGATGCCCCCCTCACCCGGTCTCTCCCCCATGGATATCCTGGGCATTGCCACATCGTCGAGGGGGCGAGGGGATTCGCTGTTTGGCCGCATCCTGCGACTAGCCGGAGAGGGTGCGAGATCCCTTCAAAATACACTCACCTGACTGAAGTGATGTTTGCACGCCTGCGCGCCTCCTCCACTGCAGCCTATGTGCTGCCGCTGCTGCTGTTCACGCTGCTGAATGGTGTGCCCGGGCTTTTCCGCATCGAGAATTCCGAACTGCCGTGGCATGTGCGTGCGCCGGAGCACTGGGCCTATCCGCTGCAAACGGTGATTTGCGGCATAGCGCTGGTGTGGTTTCGGCAGCACTACACGTTCAGACCGTGGCGGGGTCTAGGACTGGCGTTCACACTGGGGCTTGTTGGAATCGCTGTGTGGGTGGCGCCGTCGGTGCTGCGTGAGAGCCTGATCCAGCAGGGGCATGAGCCGGCTGGGTGGTGGAACTGGCTGGGACTTGCGGAGCGCAAGGAGGGTTTTGATCCGATGATCGCGCAGGCGTCACCGCTGTGGTTCAGTCTGGTGGTGGGCATGCGCTTTGCGCGCATGGTGCTGGTGGTGCCGTTTGTGGAAGAGTTGTTTTGGCGCGGTTTTTTGATGCGCTATTTGATGACGGAGGACGGGCGGTTTGAACGCGTTCCGTTTGGCACGCACGGGTGGAAGGTGTTTTGGATTGTGACGCTGGCGGTGATGCTGATTCACAACACGGAGGACTATCTGGGGGCGTTCGTGTGGGGGGCGCTGGTTTATTTTGTGGCGGTGCGCACGAAGAGCCTGGGGGCGTGTGTGTTCATGCACGCGGTGGGGAATCTGGCGCTGGGTCTTTATGTGATGAAGACGCAGCAGTGGGGTTTCTGGTGAGCGGGGGGGGCTGCATGGCCCAAGGCTAGAGCATTTTAAATTATATTATAGCTTAATGGGGCGGCGGCGGTGGACGCGGATTTGATGGGTGTGGCGGAGCGCCGCACAGGGGACTGTGCGGACCACTTTGCTGTCGCCCTCGCGATAGCTTTGGATTTTTCAACCCAGATGAGGCCACATTTTTATTTAAAATGCTCTATGTTCCGCAGTCCCTTCAGGACTGGCATGCTGCGAAAGCATCGTGTGAGAGCGCGCGTCAGGTGATGCACAAACGACGAGCCGTGGGGGCTACAGGATTTTCCAAAACGGATATTCGAAAAGAGGGTTCGGCGACATTTTGTTTCGAAGTCGATGAGACGTTCGATTTTGCCGCAGAGGGGCAGAGATGCAGAGGGAGCAGAGAACGTGATCCCTCTCCTGTCAGCGCAATGCGTTGCGCAGGAGGACGAACGGACGTGCTTTTGGTGCTGAGTTTGATGCCTGTTCGGAGCGATGGAGGAAGCGGAGTGATGAGGGATCAGAATGATCCCTCTCCTGCAGGAGATGGGGCGTTGTCGCTCAGATGCTGATGAAGCTTTTCAGCAGGCTGTTAGCGGGGGCTCCTGGGGTGATCAGGCTGGCTTGGTGCCGGCAATCTGGGCGGCGAGTTCTTTCACACGTGCCACGAGCTGAGGCAGCCGGTTGATGCCGGCGAGGCGGCGCTTTTCTTCTCCGGAGGGGATCGCTGGAAAGCCCAGATAGGTCTTTCCACCTGGGAGATCACGGGTGACTCCACAACGTGCGGCGAGGGTGCTCTGGGAGCCCACATGAACATGCCCGGCGATGCCGACCTGGGCGGCGATCACCACATAATCCCCAATGACCGCACTGCCGGCAATGGCGGTGCAGGCGACGATGATGCAATGTTTGCCAATGACGACGTTGTGCCCGATCTGCACGAGGTTGTCGATCTTGGTTCCCTCTCCGATCCAGGTGCGGCCAAAACGCGCACGATCCACGGTGCTGCCAGCGCCGATCTCCACATCGTTGTCGATCTGCACGATGCCGGCCTGACGCACTTTGCGATGGCGTCCGTGACCGAATTCATAACCGAAACCATCGGCACCGATGACGACACCGGAATGAAGAAACACATTTTCTCCGAGAATGCATTCGGCATGCACGGTGGAGTTTGCATGGAGACGGGAGCCTTTGCCGATGATGACATTGCGGCCGACAAAACAACCGGGGCCGACCTCGACTTCATCCCCGAGTTCGACTCCGGCTTCGATGACGGCGTTGGGCCCAATACACACATGCGCGGGATCGAATTTGACACCGTCAGCGACCACAGCGGAAGGATGTACTCCGGGCGCAAAGGGGGCGGGCTGGAAGCCATAAGTTTCCACAATCTTTTCAAAGGAGCGTGAAGGGTCCGCGACTTCGATGCAGGAGGCGTTTGGCGGAAACTCTTTCCACCCCAGGGGCACAAGGATGGCGCTGGCCTTCGTGTTCACCAGCCTCTCGTTGTAGCGTGGATCGTTAAAAAAACTCAAATCTCCAGCCATGGCTTCCTTCAAGGATGCAAAACCTGTGATCTGCCCGGCGGGATCACCGCACAAAACAGTCCCTCCGACAAGGCTGGCGAGATTGGAGAGAGCGATTTTCATGGAATGCATCATCTCATGGATAGAGCTGCATTCCACGCCCATTTTTGATCGGCGTTAGATTTGCTCATCCAACCACTAGCCCTGCAAAGTTTCCACGCGCATCCAGCTTGGAGCGCAGCGCACACACTTGAGCCGGCTGATGGCCTCGAGAGCCGCCTTCATGTCTCCCAGACGTGCATCGTGGATCATGAGCACGAGCGAGGTTTCGCCACTGGTGTCTTCAAGATCCTCCGGCTGGATCATGGAAGAAATGCCAATGCCGCGCTCTCCAAGTGCTGTGGCGACCTGAGCCAGGACACCCGGAACATCGTCAACCGTCAGCCGCAGGTAGTAGTGCGAAACGGTGTCATCCATGGGCTTGGACTTGCCGTAAAGGCCGTGCGGAACAAAGCCGCTGTGGCGGGCGCCATGCAGCAAAACGGCGGCGGCTTCACAGAGATCGCTGATGACGCTGCTGCTGGTCGGATCCTGACCGGCACCGCGTCCGTAGAAGAGGGTTTCGCCGACGACATCACCGTTCACGAGCACCGCATTGAAGGCACCGCTTACATTGGCAAGGACATGAGAGAGCGGCACCAAGGAGGGTTGCGTGCGCACTTCGACGAGGCCGTTTTCGTCTGCGCGGATGACCGAAAGCAGCTTGATGGTGTAGCCAAGACGTTCAGCAAAGCGGAAATCGGTGATGCTGACGCGATCCACGCCTTCCACATAGACTTTGTCCTGCGGAATCCAGAATCCATAGCTCAAGGAAGCCAGAATGATGGCCTTGTGAGCGGCATCCCATCCGCTGACATCGAGGGTGGGATCTGCCTCGGCATAGCCCTTGTCCTGAGCCTCCTGCAAAGCATCTGCATAGCTGAGACCAGCCTGGGACATGCGGGTGAGGATGTAATTGCAGGTGCCGTTGATGATGCCGTGAATGGAGCGGATGTGATTTCCAACCAGTCCTTCCTGCAGGACCTGAATGATGGGAATTCCGCCTGCGACCGCCGCCTCAAAGTAAATCGGCACGCCGCATTCCTCGGCCAGGGCGAACAATTCTTTTCCGCGCTCCGCGAGCAGGGCCTTGTTGCCGGTGACGACGATTTTCCTGGCTCGCAAGGCAGCGGCCACGAGATCGTAGGCGGTGGTCGTGCCACCGATGAGTTCGACGATGACTGGAATGGCAGGATCATTGACGAGCACCTTCCAATCTGTGGTGAGCAATTCCGCAGGCACCTCAATATCCCGCGGGCGGGAGAGATCACGGACGGCTATTTTGGAGACACGGAGTTCGGCACCGATGCGCTGACTGATCAGGGAGCGATTCTTTTGGAGATTCTTGAACACTCCAGCCCCCACATTGCCTAAACCGGCCAAGCCTATGTTGATGACACGCGGAGTACTGACGTTAGACATGATGGATAAGATGCCGGAGATGGGGGGCCGTAGTCATGGCGGAGGCACAGGGAACGCGCAAGCGAGAAGGCGGGCAATGCAAAACTCAGCAAATCTCCTACATGGCACCAAGCAAAGAACTGAAATTGAGCCTTCTGCATCAATTTCGGAACAAAAAAATTCTTGTTCGACCCGGGGGGGACCTGATAAAGATTAATTCAAATCCATGTCCTTCCGTTCCTTTAGTTATTGGTTAGCCAGCAGCATAGCTGCCGCCGTGGCTGTGGGAGCGACGGAACCTGACCAGGCAAGAACGCTGGATCTCACAGTGCCGGGAACTGCCATCAGCAGTGTGATTGCGGTGCCAGAACCCAGCCGAGCTTTGATGATGTTTGCAGGCATCATGGCCATGGCTTTCACCTACCGCCACGCATGGCTGAGCTGGAAGCGCAGTGCACAGTCCTGAAGACAGTCCATCTCACTTGGCGTGTCTTTTTGATTCGACGCATCCGCCGCCGCGACTAGCATCCGTGGTATGAAAGTCCTGGCCGCCCTTGTCCTGCTAGCTCAACCGGCACTGTCCGCCGTGGATGCAGCCTTTGCGAAACATGCCATCGCGACGGTGCACCCCCTGGCGACTGAGGCGGGCCAGCAGGCGTTTGAAAAGGGTGGCAATGCCATCGACGCGGCCATTGCAGCGGGACTGACGCTGGGCGTGGTGGATGGGCACAACTCCGGCATCGGCGGGGGCTGCTTCTTTGTCATTCATGCGGCAGATGGCACGGTGACGTGCATCGATGGCCGTGAAATGGCGCCGGCCAAGGCAAGCCGCGACATGTATGTGATCGATGGCAAACTGGACGATGAAGCCAGTAAGACGGGCGCACTGGCCTCCGGAGTGCCCGGCTACCTGAAGGCCTGTGCAACGGCCCAGGCGAAGCATGGCAAACTCAAGCTGGCCGATGTGCTGCTGCCAGCCGCTGACATTGCGGAAAAGGGATTTGAGATTGATGCGGTGTATGCGCGCAAGCTCGCGGCCACGGCGGCCAAACTCGCAAAGTTTCCGTCCTCAGCCGCCATCTTCATCAAGGATGGCAAGCCACTGGAGAAAGGTCAGCGGCTGATCCAAAACGACCTCGCAAAAACTTACCGGTCTGTGGCGGAAAACGGGGTCGAATGGTTCTACGCTGGTGAATTCGCCCAAAGGACTGCTGAATGGATGGCGGCCAACGGTGGGCTCATGACGGCGCAGGACTTCGCCAGCTATCAAGCGCCTGAGCGTGCGGCGATCCGCTCGAAGTATCGTGGCTACGACCTGATCACGATGCCGCCGCCGAGTTCGGGCGGAGTGCATGTAGCGCAGATCCTCAATATTGTGGAGCATTTCCCAATCCGCCACTTCCGCGCCAGCAGCCGGATTCATGTGATCACGGAAGCGATGAAGCTGGCGTTTGCGGATCGTGCGTACTGGCTGGGGGATCCGGATTTTGCGCCGGTGCCGAAGGGCCTCGTGGATCCTGCTTATGCGGCGGACCTGGCGAAGAAGATTGATCTGGATCACGCCACCGCCGTTTCAGGGCACAACATGCCGCCGCACTGGGAGGGAGACATCTTTGGCAAGCACACCACGTTCCTCTGCACGGCGGACGCCGAGGGCAACTGGGTGGCGCTGAATCAGACGATCAACACCGGCTTTGGCAGCAAGGTGGTGATTCCCGGGACGGGGGTGCTGCTCAACAACCAGATGGATGACTTTGCGGTGCAGCCTGGAATTCCGAATGCCTTCAAGCTGGTGGGCGCGGAGGCGAATGCGGTGGCACCGGGCAAGCGCCCCCTTTCGAGCATGAGCCCGACGATTGTGCTGAAGGATGGCAAGCCGGTGATCGTGACCGGAGCGGCGGGCGGGCCCACCATCATCACGCAGGCGCTGCTGCTGCTGACGCACATCATTGATGACGGGATGCTGCCGGCGGAGGCGCTGGCGGAGCCGAGATTTCACCACCAGTGGAATCCGGACGAGCTGAAGATTGAGAAGGCGTTTGGCGAAGATACGCTTTCGCGAGTGAAGGCTCTGGGGCACAAGCTGGCGGAGTCGGAAGGATTTGGAGCGTGCCAGGCGATCTATTTTGATAAGGACAAAAAGCTCTTTTTTCCTGCGAATGATCCGCGCGTGCCGGGGAAGGCGGATGGGAAGTGAGTGGGGGCCTGTTTTCTGCGGCAAAGGACTCAGGTCCATAGGACGGTGGACGCGTAGACGGCACTTCTGAGGATTGTAAACTGGGAACTGAAAACTGAGAATTTCAAATTGGCCAGAGAAGTGCGGCAGGGTTCATGGCCCTACTTCGCCAACCAATGTTTCACCACACCATGAGGGAAGAGGTTCACTCTTCGCGGAGTTTTCGGCGGAGGGTGGCGCGGTTCATTTTGAGGGCGGTGGCGAGGCGGGTGGGCTTGCCATCGAAGCGCTTGAGGAGGGTGTCCAGCATGGTGGCCTCCACCGTTTCGAGCAGGGCATCGTAGGCAGGCATCATTTCATCGGAACCGGTGGTCTTTTGATCCAGCCAGGCGGCGAGAGCGCGCTTCATCGTTTCATCGAGATGACTGGTTTCCCCCGGCTTCACGATGCTGGCGGGAAGATGATGAGGAAGAATGGTGCTGCCACTGCAGACGGCGGCGGCATGGGCCATGGCGGTTTTCAGCTCGCGCACATTGCCCGGCCATGTGTGGGCTTTGAGCGCGGCGAGAGCCTCAGCGGAGAGCACCTGGCCAGCCAGAAAGGAAACTGCCAAAGCCGGGATGTCCGAGGTGCGCTCGCGCAAGGGGGGCAGGAGGACCTGCAGAACTGCGAGCGCGTAAAACAAGTCTTCACGCAGGTGAGGTGCGGTCTCCTGACTGGATGCGCTGAAGAGGCGCGCCTTGAGCGTGCCTGAACTGAGGCGATTCATGAGTGCCGCTTGCAGCGGCTTGGACCACACGCTGATTTCATCAAGAAAGAGGACGCCGTCCCCTGCTCTGCTGATGGCATCATCCAACGCGGCTTCGGCGCGATTTTCAGGCCATTCATCGGCACGAAACACGATCAGCGGTTTTTCAGAGCGCGCACTGTGGCGATGAATGACCTGCGCAGCCAGGCTCTTGCCACTGCCGGGGGGACCTTGAAGCAGGACGGGTGCGTCATTGCCACTGGCCTGGGCGATGACAGCGAACGCACGCTGCATGGGCTCGCTGTTGCCGATCATGGTCGTTTCAGTCTGCTGCCCGGTCTTCACGGGTGCGAAGACTTCGCGGATGGCGCGCTGGATGTCGGCGAGATTGAGCGGCTTGAGGAAATACTCGCGAGCGCCGAGACGCTTTGCCTCAAGGGCGGTGTCCAGCGTGCCGTGGGCGGTGATGATCATCACCGGAGGTGATTGTGGAAGAGACTGGATTTTCTCCAGCACCTTCAGGCCGCTCATGTCCGGCAGGCCGACATCGAGAATGATGAGCGCGAAGGTTTGCGCCGCGAGCTTGTCGATCCCGCCCTGCCCTGAAGCGGCCACGACCGGCGTGGCATCCAGACGGCGCACCACCGTGGAGAGTGCCGCAGCGAGGGCGTATTCGTCTTCGATGATGAGGATGGCGGGAGTCATGCAGGGAGCAAGGGGAGCAGCACGATGATCACCGCTCCACCCTTGGGGTCATTTTGCAACTTTAAGCTGCCGCCGTGCGCGGTGATGATGCTGGAGACGATGTTCAAGCCGACGCCCATGCCGCCTTCTTTTTCGGTGAAGAAAAGCTCGGTGCCCTGGGCCAGAGCGAGTTCGGAAAAGCCGGTGCCGGAGTCGGCGAAGCGGAGCTCAAACCATGAGCCGGTGGACTGGCCGCTGATCATGAGTTTGCCACCGCGAGGCATGGCCTGAATGGCATTGATGACGAGGTTTCGCATGGCTTGGGCGAGCCTTGGGGAATCGCCCATGATGAAGACGGGAGATGGAAGGTCGAGGGTGATTTCAACGCCGGCGTGGCGGGCCTGGGGCTCCATGTTTTTGACGACGCGGCGAATGCAGTCGGTGAGATCGAGCTTGGTGAGTTTCGGCGGGAGAGGATTCGCTAGGTGGAGCCACTGGTTCACGAGGCCGGCGATGACTTCGGATTCGTTTTCGATGAGTTTGATGGCCTGGGCGTCTTCCTCATTCTGCGGGGTCATCAGCTGCGCATGAAGCTGGATGGAGGCGAGGGGGTTCTTGATGTCGTGGGCGAGGCTGGTGGCGACGCGGCCGAGCATGGCGAGGCGCTCTGACTGGGCGCGCTTGAGGCGCTCGCGGACAAGGAGCCAGCCGACGAGGGCGGAGATGAGCCAGAAGGTGATGAAGGCGTTGCGGGTGGCGGGATCGCGGAGAGAGAGGGAGGATGCAGGCGTGTTTCTGGAAAAACGCATGTAGTGGCGCTTATCGAGTTCAACGACCACGGACTGCTGGTGATCATTGAAATCCTCAACACTGCCGTCTTTGATCTCGGACTGAATCGTTGATTCCACGGCTTGCATCATGGTCTCGCGATCAAGGAACGCGACGCTCACCCCGAGCAACTCCTTCAGGCTTCTGGCGAGCTTTTCGCTGCGAGGCAGGTTCATCTGCCTGACGGATTCGGCGTTCGCTTTTGCCAGAGTCAGAAAAAGGCGGTTGGACTCCTCGCGCTCGCGCTGACGCAGCCATGCGAGGAGAAGCAGCGAGCCCGCGATGATGAAGGCGAGGAAGCCGAGGCCGAGGGTGAGGCGGAGCTTGTGGGGAGAGGCGGACACGCCTTACGGTTCCGGCAGCGGGGCGCTTTTATCAATCGGCTTGTCTTCCCAGATGGCTTCGCCGGTGGTGGGATCGTAGGTGAGGACGCGACTCTTGCTGCCGGGGACGGGGGCTTTGTCGATCTTGGGGAGCCACTTGGCGAGCTCGGTTTTTTTGACGGTGTGCTGAGGATCTTTGGCGAGATTGGTCCACTCGTTGGGATCGTTCTTCATGTCGTAGAGTTCTTCGCTGCCATCGGCGTAGCGGATGTAGCGCCAGTCCTGGGTGCGGATGGTGTGATTGCCCTGATTGTGGGTGGTGATAGCGGGCCATTCGCGGGGTGCGCTGGCGTCTTGAAACTGGGGCACGAGGCTGTGGCCTTCGAGGTCGGGGCGGGCGGGCAGTTTGGCGAGGGCGAGGAGTGAGGGGAAGATGTCGAGGAGTTCGACGGGGCTGGTGCAGACCTGGCCGGGCTTGATGCCGGGGCCGGCGAAGATGAGGGGCACGCGGGTGCTGCGCTCCCAGAGGGTGTTTTTTCCGCTGATGAGTTTTTCGCCGAGATGCCAGCCGTGATCGCCCCAGACGACGATGATGGTGTTGTCCAAACGACCGGTGGCTTCGAGCTCCTTCATCAAGCGACCGACCTGACTGTCCATGAAGCTGACGCAGGCAAGGTAGGCGCGGACGAGGGGGCGCCATTCGTTGAATTTACGCAGGGTGGAGAGGCGTGGCTCGGGGAGCTTCCAAGTGAGGAAATCAGCGAACTTGGGGAGATCGGCGCGATCGTCTTCTTTGACGGGCGGCATCTGGAGCGTGGCATCGGGATAGAGATCAAACCACTTCTGGGAGGCGAAGCATGGGACGTGGGGGAGGCGGAAGCCGGCGGCGATGAAGAAAGGCTTATCGGCAGGGGCGCGCTTCAGGGCGTCGATGGCGGAGTCGGCGATCTTCCAGTCGGCGTTGTCCTGGTCTTTCTCAGGGAAGACGCCCCAGTCCATGGCGGGATGGCGATCCGGGCCGGGGAGATGGGCGATGGGAGTCTTCGGCTTTGGCATGGGGCCGCGATTGCCCCATTCGTTGAACTCGGCTTTTTGATCGCCGCCGCGCATGGAGCCGTCGTGGTAGATTTTTCCGCTGTTGAAGGTGAAATAACCGGCCTGCGTGAAGGTCTGCGGGAGGGTGACGTGGTGCTTCGTTTGCTCCACTTCGCGGATGCCGGGGGCGAGGCCGTAGATGCCGGTGCTGGAGGGACGGAGGCCGGTAAGCAGCGAGCTGCGCGAAGGATTGCACAAGGGGGCCTGGCAGTGGGCGCTGGCGAAGAGGGTCCCGCGCTTGGCGAGGGCATCGATGGCAGGTGTCTTCACCTGAGGATGCCCGCCCAGGCAGCCGATCCAGTCGTTCTGATCATCGATGGCGATGAAAAGAACATTGGGCCGCGAGTCAGCGGCGTGGATGGAGGCAAAGGCTAAAGCGACAAACAGGAGGGACAACTTCATGGTCGGCTTCAAACGAAGCTCGACCGATGAAAATAGCAGCATTAAGAGGCCACGTTTGGCACGAGGTGCTCGGCGGCTTTGGCGGCTTCGGCGCGGAGTTCGGGATTGAGATTCTGCTGTTCGAATTCGCGGCACCAACCTTTGATCTCAAGTTCGTTGAAGATCTTGCCGATGACGCGGCGGAGGAGGCCTTTGAGATTGGGGAGCTCGACTTCCTGAAGGGAACGGATGGCGGCTTCCTTGTAGCTTTCGAGGAGGGTCATGGCCTTCTCGTGAGCACCGCTGTCGAGGGCCCAATCGCGGATGGTGGCGTTGTCGGGCTTGGTTTTGGCGAGGCCGTTCCAGAGGGCTTCCATCTGGTCTTTGACTTCGCCTTTGCCTTTCTCACGCAGGAGGGAGAGGACGATGCTGGGGCGCATGTTCCATTCGTTGCCGGCGGCGGAGTCTTCGCCGAGATCGTCGAGGTCATCACGGATCTGATAGGCGATGCCGAGGTTTTCGCTGTAGGTGTGGAGAACGTCGGCGCATTCATCAAGCTGACCGGCGAGGGCGGCACCGACCTTGAGGGCGACTTCAAAGGCGGGGGCGGTTTTGCTGCGGAAGATTTCGAGAACCTGCGTGCTGCTGAGAGCGACGGGGTGGCGGGTCCAGAGGAGTTCCGCGCCCTGACCGATGCAGAGTTCGCGCTGGCCTTCGGCGGCCACAAGGATGGCAGCGCTACGGACGTGGGCGGCGGCATCATTGTCGGCGAGGAGGCGGTAGCCTTCACCGATGAGAAGGTCGCCGATATTCAGAGCCACGGGAATGCCGTGCTCGGTGTGCAGGGTGGTTTCGCCGTAGCGCTCGGCATCGCCGTCCTCGATGTCGTCGTGAACGAGGGAGGCCTTGTGGAAGATTTCGACGGCGATGGCGGCTTTCTTGACGGTGTCAGAGATGGGGCCTTCGGGGTCTTCGCGCAGGGCCTGATAGGCGGCGACGGTGAGGAAGGGACGCCAGCGTTTGCCGGCACGGGCGAGCCATTCACGAGCGATGTCGTCGCTGTGACCACGGGAGGGGCCCATGAGTGCATTGAGAGAGTCCAAGGTGAACCAAGTCTTCACCTCATCGTGCAGAGCGTTTAGATTGAGGCGGCGGGTTTTGTCGTCGCTGGTGAGGTGGATGTAATCCCAGACCCAGTCGATATCGACGAGGGTGTCGATGCAGTCGTCCTGAAGGAGGGGCACGGCGACAGCGGGGATGGCGGCGGCTTCGATGTAGGGGAAGGTGCGCTCCAGCACGGGCAGGCAGGAGATACCGACGATGGCCTCGATCTTGCCGGTCTGGATGAGGGACATGACGATGGCGCTGCCTTCGGCGACGAGCACGGCGTAGCCGAGCTTTTCAGCCTCGTTCTGGAAATCCTGGATGGAGCAGAGGCCGCACTGCTTGCAGAGCAGGCCGAATTCATCAAAGGGGGCCGGGCATTTGCTTTCGACGCGGAGACACTTCGGCATCAGCAGCAGACGCTTTTCAAACGGCACGGTGGCGAGGGATTCGCGCCAGGTTTCGTTGGCGAGCAGCACGCCGACGTAGTCACGGTGGATCTTGTCGATGGCATGGATCGCGACGATTTTATCCGTGTGGCCCTGCAGATCTGCCAAGGGCACCGGGGGGACGAGTTTCTGCTCCTCGGCATAGGCGCGCACCCAGCCCAGGATTTGATCACGATCCTGCTTGGTCTGCGGGATGTTTTTCTTCGGCTGGCGGATACGGCGGTTCAGACCGGGAATGGGCGGAGGAAGAGCGGCAGAACGGACGACGGCAGCGGACATGAGAGGAAAGGGAAAGTGGCAGAATGCCGGATGAAAAGGGTGGGCGGTTTAACCGTGTAAGAGGGGCTTAGTCTTGCAGATATTGCGCTAAAGCATGCAAATCTTGCGCCACGAAAGGATACGGACTGGCCGCAGGAGTCATGCAGCAGCGGCAAAAACCAAGCTCAAACCACCGTGCCCCGGCCGCCTTTAGGCGTGGTTTTCTTGGGATTGGATTCAGGGAGTCCTTCGTCCTGGAGAATGGTGTCCTGAGGGAGCGGCTCCGCACCATCCTCACCTTTGGGGTCAGGCTCGGCAAAAGGGGTGGCCTTTTGGTAGAGCTTGAGGCGGGTGTCGAATTCCTCCTGCAGCTTTTTGCGATCTTCTTCAGGAAGATCTTTGTCCTCTTTGAGGAGGGTGATGCAGCGTTTCTGCCAGAGTTCAGCCTCTTTGAATTCGCCGTTGCGGGCGAGAGCTGCGGCCATGGTGTCGATCATTTCATAAGGCTGCTCGTCGCTCTGGACGACTTCGGCCACGAGCTTCAAGGCACGCCGGGCGAGGAGAACTGCGCTTTCGCCATTGTGCAAATTGTCCTCGGGGCAGGTGGCCAGGAACCAGGCGAGATTGTTGGAAGCCCAGGGATCTTCGGAGCGTGCAGCACGGCGATACCAGGCCCCGGCACGGCGATAATCCACCGGCAGGCCCTGACCGGTGTAGTAGAGATTGGCCAGGCGCGTCATGGCGGGAACGAAGTCCTGCTGGGCGGCTTTGAGGTACCAGAGAGCCGCCTTGGCCGAGCTTTTGTCGATGCCGTCGCCCCGTTCGAGTTTTGAAGCATAGGCGGTCTGCGAAGGGGGATTTCCCTGATCGGCGGCTTTCTTGAACCATTCGGCCGCCTTGGCGGCATCCTTCTTCACGCCTTTGCCTTCCTCATACATGGCGGCGAGACTGTGCTGAGAGAGGGCAAAGCCGAGTTCGGCGGAGCTGCGGTACCACTCTGCTGCTTTAGCGAGATCCTTTTTTACTCCCACCCCGTCTTCATAAAGGGTACCCAGAACATGCTGCGCGCGCAGGTGCTTCTGCCTGGCTGCTTTCTCGACGGACTTCACGCCTGCTTCGAGGTTTTTCTTCAAACCTTCACCCGTGATCATGCGCAACCCGAGCTCGAACTGAGCATCGGCATCCCCGCGATCAGCCCAGTCTCGAAGATCCTTTTCATCAACGCGCTGAGTCTGCTGCGCCGTCAGGGTGGAAGCAGCAAACAGCAAAGCAACGAGGAGGCCGGCAAGGAAGGGGGAAGTGGACGCATGCTTCATGGAGCGAAATTACGTCTGGCCGGGGCCGTCTCAACCATCAAAATGCAGGTGCGGGGTAAATTGGCGGCCCCTTCCCCTCAAGGCGCAGCAGACCGGAGGCCAGGAAAAAAGCCGTGGCCAAGCGATGACTCCTCACCTGAAAAAGCAAAAAACCGCCACCCATGTCAAGCGCCTGCTCATCGTTTATCTTGGGCCGGCGTTTTGACAAAACGCCTCTTCCATGCGTGAATTACCCCGCAGCCGAAGCTGCCGCTCCTTCCAGAGTGGTGGCGCGGGGGACCCAAACACCCTGAGTCGAAAGACCCAGGGCGGGGCGAAGGATGGTGGGCAACCACCGACCAGTCCACTTCCAAGGACCAGTCCGACAGCTAACCTCGCAGGCGACATTGGAAGGGCGATCCTATGCCCGTCGCGAGTGCGCCGGGACCATGGTCTCCCCAGAACCACCGCACCCGCGAGTGGGCGGGAAACCGTTCACACACCGGGGGCCTTCGAGACCCATACCCATGAACTGCCAAGAGAACCGAAGCCCCATGACTGAGGGCTTGGTCAATCCATCTGCCCGGGGCGCACCGCCGCCGCCTTTCCCACTGCTGAACTGGATTCATGTGATCCACGAACCGGACCGTGAAACACAAGACCTGGACGCAGAGCAGGCGCTGAGCGCTGCTGATCAAGAAAGCGCACCGCTCCGCCACGCGGAATGAACCCACCCCCTGAAACTCCATTTCAAAAATCTGACATCTTCATGACACATCATCACTTCAAAGCCCCCTGGGGCCGCACCTTGCTCATCATCTCCATTTTCATGACGCTAGTGACGCTTGGAGCGGCCATCGTTCTCACTCTCGGGCGGCAAACGCCGCCATTCCTCAACCTGCCAGCACTGCCTTCTCGTGGACTGGTCATCGCCGCCGTGCTGCTCATACCGCTGGGGGCGCTGCCTTTCGTGATTCGCGGCTACGTGCTCACGAAGGACGGCATTCTCATCAAACGCCTGTGGTGGAATACCGTGCTGCCCTTCACTGAGGTGCGTTCCGTCGAATTGGAGCCGCTGGCGCTGAGCCACAGCTTCCGCACCTGTGGTAATGGCGGCATGTTTTCCTTCACGGGCTTCTACTGGAGCAGGCAGCTCGGGCATTTCCGTGCCTACGTCACGGATCTCAACCGCACGGTGATCGTGCATATGAACAACCGCACGGCGGTGCTTTCTCCTGACGATCCTGAGGCTTTTGCGCGTGCCGTGAGTGCCCATCTCCATGCCTGAACCCGTTTGAACTCCTGAACCCTGAATTTTTCACCTCCATCATGAACTCCATTCTCTTATTTGCTTACGAGCACTGGCTCATCACGCTCTCAGTCGTCGGCGTTGTCATTTTTTACTTTGTCTCCTGCGTTTACATTCCGGAGAGCAAAGTCGGCGTGGTCGTCAAACGCTTTGCCTTCAAAAACCTGCCTCCCGGTGAAATCATCGCACTCAATGGTGAAGCGGGTTACCAGGCCGACACGCTGGCCCCGGGCCTGCACTTTGGTTTCTGGATCGTGCAGTACTACATCGAGAAAGTGCCCATGGTCAGAGTCCCGCAGGGAGAGCTGGCTTTGATCGTCGCAAAAACCGGCGCAGCCATTCCACCCGGCCGCATCCTGGCACGCACGGTGGATTGTGACCACTTCCAGGATGCCCGCGCCTTTCTAAAACACGGAGGTGAAAAAGGCCGTCAGCTCGGTGTCATCACCGCAGGTTCGTATCGCATCAATCCTGCGCTCTTCAACATCATCACGTCCGAAAATGCCCAGCAGCACGGGCTTGAACCGCAGCTGCTGCGCATCCGCCACGTGGATCCCGATCTCGTCGGCATCGTCACGACGCTGGATGGCATGCCCATTGAGCAAACCGAAATCGCTGGAGCCATCGTAGCCGGCCACGACAACTTTCAGAATGCGCAGGCCTTCCTGAATGCCGGCGGCCATCGAGGCCTGCAAGAGCAGGTGCTTCTCAGCGGCCAGTGGAACATCAATCCGTGGTTCGCGCAGATCGAGCAGGTGCCCAGGTTTGAGATTCCGATCGGGCACGTCGGTGTCGTGATCTCTTATGTGGGCAAGGCGCACCTCGACATCAGCGGGCCCGAGTTCAAGCACGGCGACCTCGTAGACGTGGGCCATAAAGGTGTCTGGGGCAAACCGCTGCTGCCGGGCAAACATCCCGTGAACACACGCATCATGCGGGTGGAACTGGTGCCGACCACCAACATCGTGCTGAACTGGGCAACGCGCACGGAGGCGCACCACTTTGATGCGAAGCTCAGCAGCATCACCGTGCGCTCACGTGACGGCTTCGCCTTCAACCTCGACGTCTCGCAGATCATCCACATTGGTGCGAACGAAGCCCCCAAGGTGATCAGCCGCGCGGGATCGCTGCAAAACCTCATCGACCACGTGCTGCAGCCCATCGTTGGCAATTACTTCCGCAACTCCGCGCAGGACTACACGGTGCTGGACTTCCTGAGCGCCCGCAGCCAGCGCCAGGGGGAGGCCGCCAGCCACATCGAAACCGCGCTGCGTGAATATGACGTGGAAGGGATCGACACGTTGATCGGCGACATCACGCCGCCCGAATCGCTGATGAAAACACAGACGGACCGCAAGCTGGCGGAAGAGAGCCGCAAAACCTATGAGATGCAGGAAGCTGCCGAGAAGCAGCGCCAGCAGCTCGTGCGCCAGACGTCGCTGGCCGACATCCAAAACCAGGTGGTGAGCGCCGAGCAGGGGGTCAACATTGCCGAACTCCACGCCACGGCTGCCGTGAAAAAAAGCGAAGGTGAAGCCGCCTCCACCCGGCTGCGTGCAAGCGGTGAAGCGGAAGCCATCCGCGCCACGGGCCAGGCCAAGGCCGATGCCTATCAAGCAGGCGTGACCGCCCTTGGTTCCGATGTGTACGGCATGCTCCAGGCCTTCCAAATCATCGCCGACAAAAACCTCCGTGTCGTCCCCGATGTGCTCGTGAACAGCGGGCCGAACAGCAGCGGCATCCTTGACGCGCTCATGGCCATGCTCACCAGGCAACGTGCATCCCTGCCCATCTCCACGCTGGAAACGCCTTGAAAGGCAGCATCGGTGCCAGCTGGCGCTCTGAAAAAAACAGCGGGCTGCGGATTCATTTCCGCGGCCCGTTTTCACGTTCCTGCATTCGCTTTCAGTTCCAACTGTGGTATGGGGAGCACATGAAAGCGCTTCCGCTCGTTGCTCTGTTTGCCTGCTTCAGCATTCTTTTTCTGGCCGGCTGCGACGCCAACTTGAACGCGATTCCCGGTCTGCCGTTTGCCTATGATGACTTTGGCACGGAGTCGATGGCCAGCGACCTGCTCGGCCCCAAAGGTAAGGACACGCAGGTGGTTGCGAGGTTTGGCTCCACGAATTCAACTCCGCCGCCCGGTAGTCCGGATGTGCGCTATGTGGGGGTGGGGCAGGCCATGAACCACCTGCGCCACAGTGTGCGCAAACTGAGCCGGACACCGGAAAATGAGGCGCTGCACCAGCGGCTCGCGGCCACGTACAGCCGCTTGTACCGGGAATACTCCTCGAAGCGAGACGCGTTTATGTCCGTGCCCTCCGCCAGTTATGGCCGGGGCGGGATGAACCGTGCGCTCATGATGCCGCCGATGCCGCCGTCAATCTGAGCGGAGCGCATTTGACAACACCGCCTCAGCCAGCCAGACTGCACTTATGGCTCGAATGAGTCGCGGGTGTAGCTCAATGGTAGAGCAGGTGCTTCCCAAGCATCATACGTCAGTTCGATTCTGATCACCCGCTCCAGCGAGCATCAAGGCCGCTTTTTAAAGCGAGTCAGCAGGCTAGGCAGTCATGCGCGCGAGCACAGCGTCGTCCACTGGTTTGCAGGAGCGGTAACCTTCACCGTGCTCGGGGAGCTCGCTGAGAAAGGCGGCGCGGGCTGCGGTGGTTTGGAAATCGAGACCGATGAGAGCGCGGCCGATGCGCTCGCCGGACTGGCGGTAGTTGAAGTAGCAGAGGCTGGCGCGATCGCGGATGAGACGGGAGAGGAAGTCGTGGAGGGCACCGGAGCGCTCGTAGAAGTCGAGGCGCAGGAAGACGGGATGGATGAGGAGATCGCCACGCAAGGGGATGGCGCGGAAGGCGACATCCACGGCACCGGTGAGGTCCTCCCAAAGGTAACCGCCGGACTCGAGACGTGAGGGCAGCGAAGCAAGCTTTTCGGCGTTTTCCGATGTGACGGTGAAGACGGGCCATGCTTCGTCGGAGCGGTGGAGGCCGTACTGGAAGTCGGCGATGTTGAGGCCTTCGAAGCAGGAATCCAACAGCGCGAGCATGGCACCGGGACGCTCGGGGATGCGCACGCGCAGGGCGCGTGAGGCGGTGCTGCTGGAGCCTTCGGACTGGGCGATGAGGCCGAGCTGGAGGAAGTCGATGTTGGCACCGGTGATGACGATGAGGACTTTCTTTCCTGCGAGTGCGGCGCGGTCTTTCAGCACGGCGGCGAGCCCCATGGCACCGGAGGGCTCTGAGACGCAGCGCAGCGTCTCCCAGAGCACGCGAATGGCGGCGCTGACCTCGGCATTGGTAACGGTGGCGACGCGATCCAGAGACTGCTGGCAGATGCCGAAGGGGTGGGTGCCGGCTTTGCGGACGGCGGTGCCATCGCAGAAGATGTCGAGGTCATGGAGTTCGACGGGCTTGCCTGCGGCGAGCGCGGCTTTCATGGAGGCCTGACCCACGCCTTCCACGCCGACGGCCTCCATGTGGGGCCAGTAGGTTTTGAGCCAGCAGGAAACCGCCGAGGCCATGCCGCCGCCGCCGATTTGCAGATAGGCGGCATCGAAAGGACCGTGACCGGAGAGCACGACCTCGTCTGCGAGGGTCCCCTGCCCAGCCATGACTTTGAGGTCATCGTAGGCGTGCACATAGGTCGCGCCGCTACTGCGCTCATCTTGACGCGCGGAGGTGACGGCTTCGTCGTAGCTGTCGCCTGCGAGCACGATGCGGACAAATTCGCCGCCGTGGTGCAGCACGGCGTTTTGTTTCACCTTGGGTGTGGAGCGCGGCATGTAAATGCGGGCGTGGATACCAAGGGTTTTGGCGGCAAGGGCGACGCCCTGCGCGTGATTGCCGGCGGAGGCGGTGACGACGCCTTTGGCGCGCTGCTCAGGGGTGAGCTCGGTCATGGCATTGCAGGCGCCGCGCCACTTGTAGCATTTCACGGGGGAGAGATCTTCGCGCTTCACCCAGATCTCGGGGCCAGGCTCGGAGCCGGGCAGGATGAGACGCTCCATGGGCGTGGGCTGGCCGAAGCGGTAGACCCGCTCACGGGCAAACAAGATTTCCTGCCGCAAGCGGCGGTCGAGAGGCAGATTTTCGCGTTCCATTCGTGGGGGCATACATTCCCGCCGTGCATGCTTGAGCAAGAGGTTTCGCTATTTCAATGGGAGGGCTGAATGAGCTGTGGAACGAGGAGTCACTTGGGAGCCGCTTGCACGAAGAAAGCTTCCAGATTCCGGCTGAAGCCGGACTACAATACGGCGTTGGGTTGTACCATGTCTTCAGAGCTTGAGAAAGCTATTCAGACCAACTTGGTTGATTCGCTTGCCAGGGGGATTGGGGAGCGCTGATCGACAGACAGCAACTGTGTCAGTTGGCAAGCTGGAATTTTGGATCGGCGATCAAGCGATTGAGGACGCAGAGCATTTTGCGCATGACTGCGGTGATGGCGACTTTGAAGGGCTTGCCGCGTTTGAGCAGC
>NZ_JBGANL010000143.1:0-3622 GCF_044222345.1 Prosthecobacter sp. | reverse complement strand
TCCTTTTTTCGCAACTTTCACGAATGGTTCTTGGAACTGATGACAAGTATCGCCAACAACTGCACAAGCGTGTTCACGGCATGAGTTTTAATCAGGCGTTTGTCCTCCTCAAACCTGCTTTCGACGTATTCGATGAGTCCATTGCGTCTGACCTTCAGGAGATTCACGATCTTCGTTGTGGCCCCGCTCACGGCGATATGAGTTCGCTCACATATCGAAAGCGCGACCTCGTAGCTGACCATCAGGCTTTGGCTGAGCTTTATGTGCAGTGGTGGGCGCTCGACAAGAATCTCGACAAATTCGCCGAGAAGACGATTTTTGAATCCAAAGAATTTGAGCGGATTGGGCGAGAAATTTACCTGGGCAAGCCCGGCCAATCAAAAAACAAGTTATAGCGTACCAACTCATGATGGAAGCACGGGCATTATATCTACTTGAACATCCCGACACGCGTCTCTTTAGAGCTGGCGGCTGTCATGTCTTCGCGTTGGCACTCCGTTCGCTATACGGATACCCACTGCTTTGGGTCAAAGAAGACGGAAATCGTTATGACCATGTGGCGTGTGATGCAGGCGGTGGACATGTATTGGATTTCTTCGGGACGTTCACGTATGGGGAGTATGTTCGCTCAGAAAAGCTCCGTTCACGCCCAATTGAGTTCAAGCCAATCGAGGAAGCAGATGTAAGGGGTCGCTTTGTGCTTGGAGATGATCGCGGATATTACGCGCATCCAGATTTCATGCTGCCAGCCACGGAAAGGGCGAACTCTTGGATCATGAAACACCACAAGTATTTCGACGGCACAAAAAGGTGTGCCATTCCAGGGGTGAGCCGTGTGGAAGTGGCTAACCTTAATGAAATATTGTGATTTTTAATTACCCAATCAACAGTATGGAACAAGGGCGAGGCGGAAGCCCACGCGGTCGCTCCGGCCGTCCGGGGATTTCCTCATACGGTAGGCGGCACGGCAGAAGGCGGCGATGTAGCTGACCCAGCCGCCGCCGCGGTACACACGGTACGCGCCCGATTGAGGCCCCTTGGGATCTACTCCACCTTGCAACGTGTCAGCATACCAGTCGGCACACCACTCTATCACATTCCCGTGCATGTCATGCAGCCCCCAGGCATTCGGCTTCTTTTGGCCTACATCGTGGGTTTGCTCTTCACTGTTGTTCCAATACCACGCCACATCATCCACGGTACCGCCGGAATACGGCCCTGTCTCCCCAGCACGGCAGGCGTATTCCCACTGCGCTTCACTCGGCAAGGCATAGCGATAGCCAGGATGGTCACCTTGTCCGACATTCAACTTGGTGCAAAATTCCTGAGCATCATCCCAGCTCACATTCTCCACAGGCAGATCCTTGCTACCTTCAAATTTGCTTGGATTGCTGCCCATCAGGGCCTGCCACTGGCCCTGAGTCACTGGCGTGCGTGCCAGCCAAAACCCCTGGCTGATCTGCACTTGGACTTGGTTTTCACATTCATTCCGCCACTCTTCATTTGCTGGGCTGCCCATCAGAAAGGTGCCCGCAGGACACCAGATCATCTTCATGCCGAGGCTGTTCGTGAAGTTGGACGGCACAACCAAAGCCTGAGCCGCTGACTCGGCCAGCAAGCGGTCCACCAGATCAATCTGCTGGTCCATGCGGCGCACCAGCGCCTTCGAGGAATTGATCTGAAGTTCGAGTTGGAGGTTCTGGTCGTCGCTCATGAATCCGAGCCCTCCACGGCTTGAGATAGTCGTTCAATCTCGTGGTCAAGCTTCGCTGCCTGAATTTCAAAATAGGCGTCCCAGTCGGGATGCTGGGACATGACATGATAAGCCGCCGACTGCTGAACTGCCGCCAAGTCGGCGCGGACTTTTTCCAAGGCGGAACGAACTGCTTGGATGCGTGCCTGAAGGGTGGCTTTTTGATCTGCCGCAGAGGCTCCCGCTGCGGCAGTAAAGACGCCGGCTGCTGCCTGAGCAGCGAGGTGCCTCACGCGGACGAGATTGCCCGTCTGATACGCTTCGGTCAAATCACGGAACATGGCCGCTGCTGCTGCCTGATGCTCCACCGGCACGACATCTGGATGGCATTTCTTCGAGGCGCTGCGGAAGAGCTTTTTCAGTTCCTGCTGCTCCTCCTCGGACAAATCCCACTTCGTGCGGGCATTCTCGGCCTCCTGTGCGGTGCTCTCTTTTTGAAAGTCGTCGAAATCTTGCTGTGCTTCCTTGGCCTCCTCAGCCTTCGTCGGGTCTGCCGCTGCCGCTCTAATACGAACAATCAGGCGCAGCCGCAGCAGCTTCGCTAATCGATCGCCAAGGCTTTGATGGTGGGCAGCATGAAATCGGGAAATCTGATGATCGAGATCCGCTTGTTCGGCCTCCGCCTCGGCCAGATCTGATGACAGCCGCTCCAATTCAGCCTCCAGCAGCGTGATTTCTGGATCAGCCCAGCGCACCAGCCGCGTGCCCTCGGTCAATACCGTGGTGATGAGCCTGCCTGCCTCCGCGTAGCGGTGTGCACCGAAACATTCGATGATCTGTGCAATGTTACCAATCTCCCGATGCGTCTGAAGCCTGGCAGCAGCAGATGAGGCCAGCTCGACATCGCCAAGATCAAGCAAAGCCTTCAGGGCTTGCAGGCGGGAGATCAGTTCGGAAGGAAGCGTCATGAATCGTTTGCTGGCTGCGGTTCGATGCACTCGCCCGCCATCTTTTCCACGCTGTCAGATGGACAGCGCTTCGTCAGCTCATAGGCGAGGTATTTGGCTTGGTGGTCGGTCAAAGACATCAGATTTCGCCATGAAGGCACCGGCATCAAAGCGGGGGTTTAAACCGAAGGCAAGGATTTGGAGTCACAATCACTCAGCAGCACAACTGGCACGGGAAGAGCAGAATGGGAATCCTCTAGGCACACAGTCACATTTCGATTTACGCGTCCTGCCTTTCGCTCCGATTTCTTGAAAGAAGCGCATCGGTTACTGCCTGCAGGGTGGCGCGAGATTAAGCAGTCGGATAACGATCCCGCAAGTCCCAAGACTTGACTAATGAGGGGTGAAGCCGTCAGCTGGCCCTGGCTAGATGATGACCGGGACATGCAGAAGGCTCAACAGTTGCAGCGAGTCCCTGTTTTCATAAAAGTGCCGAACCAACGACAAAGCGGAACCTAACTGGCCGGGGCATACATCAGCGCCGAGAAAGACGCAGCCCAGGCAAAGCTCGCCGCGCAGAAAGGCTACGCCAACAAGGCCGAATTCATCCGCACACTCTTCGATGACGCACTTGCTGGGAATACACAAAGCCCCACCAAAGCACGCAGTTCGTCAAAATCCAAAAAGTGACCGGCGCGTGGAGCCGCCAGTGCTACCGCGCAGAAAGGCTAAGGCCGAATTCATCCGCACCCTCTTCGATGACGCACTCGCCGACGTCAGGATGCACCGCGATCAAGCGCGGCCTCCTTCGCGTTGCTAATTACTTTGCCAATATTTTAATAATTTAAACACGATTTGGAAAGCGATCCACCAGCCCAGGGGCTGTGACACGAGTATGAGGCAATAGCTCAAGCATCCCCAACGCGGTGCAGCATCTCGGAAATCTTCGAGAATGAATTTCCCACTCTTATCAACCAGATGA
>NZ_JBGANL010000061.1:0-28398 GCF_044222345.1 Prosthecobacter sp. | reverse complement strand
GACAAGGACAAGAGCGGGCGCAAGGTGAGCAAGAAAGGCAAACCGGCCAAGCCCTGGGAGAATGCCGCCGATCACGAGGTGCAGCTGGCTCAGGAAGTGCTGCTGCAACTCACGGCCCTGCGCAGTGCGGCGATGGTGCGCGGTGCGCTGAACGTGACACCGATGGAAAGCAGCGATGTGAAGGCGGCGGGGCAGATGAAGCTGGTGCTGCGGTACTTTTTGGAGAACTGCCTGCGCGGGGAAAAACTCATTGCCTCAACCCGATGGGCTTCGTGGGCCTTGCGTTATGGACATGCGGTGATGTATGTCGGCTGGAAGACCACGAAAGCCTTGGAGCAGCGCTGGGTGAAGAAGAGCGAGCTTGCCGAATTTTTGCTGGCGCAGCAAATCGCAGGCGTGGAGCCCGGCCCCAATGGCGAGCCGCCCATGATCCTGCCGAACGTGCGTCAGGTGATTGAGCAGCGCATTGATCAGGACTCCACACCGGAGGAACTGGCGCAGGTCATTTTGCAGATGCGACCGGGATTGCTTGAGCGCGGCAAGGCGGCGATGGGGGAGGCGGTCAAATGCGTGAAGGAAATGCGAGCGGACACGAGCGCCGATCCGCAGGGCAGCTACTTCGGCAGCTTCATCAAAGAGAACCGGCCCACGCTGGAGGCACTGCGGCAGGGCATCGACTTCTTCTGTCCGGCAGAGACGCAGCACGAGGAGACCATGGACAGCGCGCGCTGGCTTTACCGGCTGCGCTGGCTCAGCGTGGCGCAGGTGCGTGAAGAAGGCGCGGCACGCGGCTGGGACCCGCAGTGGGTGCTGGAAGTGATCGAGAAAGGCAAGGGCAAGCCGCAGATGTTCACCTCACTAACGCAGCAGACGCCGTGGGCGCTGACAGGGCTGGGCGTGGGCTACACGCTGCAATGGCGCGACTTTTCGGAAGGGCAAAAGCACATGATCCAGATCGGGGAACTGTATGACCGAAGCACAACAGCGGACGGCATCCAGTGCATTCATAAAACGGTGCTGCATCCCGATGTGAAAGACCGTGTGGCGAAGCGCGAACTGCTGCAAGACTGGCACGGGCATTACCCCTTTGTGGCGCTGACCAACGAGCAGGATGAGCCGGTGCTGATGCTGAACCGTGGCGTGCCTGAACTGGTCAACAGCGTGCAGGGCGCGATCAAGACGCAATGGGACAGCCGCGATGATGTGGCAGGACTGACCACACTGCCGCCTTGGACGGGGCCGGAAGATCTGGAGCAAACGGTGATTGCTCCCGGTGCCTACATTCCCACATGGCGGAATGGCGAGGTGCAGCCGTTCCGCCTGCCACCACCAGACGGGCGCAGCATTGAAATCGAGAACACCCTGCGCACTTCCGTGGACCGCTACTTTGGCCTGTTCAGCAAGAATGTGCCGGACCAGCTGACGCAGCTGCTAGGCCAAAGCGGCGTGATGTGGTTTTTGACAGCATGGTCAAGAGTGCTCGCCCTCATGGCGCAGATCATCCAGCAGCGCATGGGCAATCTGGAAGGCGCGCGCATCGCGGGAACGCAGATTGTTTTTGATGCGACGCGCGAAAGCGTGCGCGGCAGCTTTGACTTCCGCGTGGACTTCGACGTGAAGAGTCTGGATCTCGACTGGTTCAAGGAGGTGCTGAATTTCGCCAAGGATGCGATGAACAACTTCGACCAGAAGAACCTGACCGACCGCCGAGTGTTTCTGGAGATGTGCTACAACATGATCGACCCCACACTGGCCGACCGTGCCCTGCGCACCGACCAGCAGGCGAGCGATGCGGAGATTCAGGAAATGCGGCGGATACTCAGCAGCATTTTCAGCGGCGACTCGCAGCCGGAATTTCCGATGGGCGTCGATTACAAGGCACGCTCCGACTACATGCAGCAGGATCTCGCGCAAAGCCCGGTGCGGCAGCAGATCATGCAGACCGTGCCCGCGATCCGCGCGGTGTGGGAGGATTACCTGCAACGCCTTCTATTCCAGACCGAACAGCAGACGACCAACAAACAGGCCGGCATCATGGGCGGCAGCGATCCGCTGCGACAGAGCCCGCTGGCGATGCTCAAAGCAGGCGGTTATCAGGCGATGCTAGGGGCGCAGCAGCCACAGCAGCCTGCGCTTGCCGCCTGATCAATCCACAGCCCGACACGAACACCTGCCACATAAAAATCATGCCACGCGCCAACACACTCCCCCCCGCATTGATCTATCCCGTTCATGGATGCAAACCGCTCGCACCCATGACGAAGGTGCAGATTGAAAAGCTGGAAGCAGCAAGCCGGAAGAAGATCCGGGCGCACTGGAACAATGAAGGAGTGTGCGCACTGGTGCAGCTGCTCGAACGCGAGGTGGGGACGAAGCAGGCGCGTGCGTGCCTGGCAGGTGCGACGTTGCACGATGCGGGGCAGGGGTATGCGTTGCAGCAACTGCTGGCGAAGATCAACGGCATCGGCTTGTTGAAAGCGGAGTGAGGAGGCACACCACAAGGCGCGAGTGTACTATTTGAGGGGGTGCCATGGGGGCGGCACGGGATAAGTCTCGCTCGTGGGGACGGGATGAACAAAATCCGCTGGCAATGCTGAATAACATCACATTGCCGACAACCCCGCCCGCCGTGAGCCCAGCTGCTCAGAAGGCACCGGAAGCGTCGAAGGCCACAGTGACCGCTGAGTCTGAAAAGACGATGAAGCGCGACCCACTGGAGCAAATGCTGACACCCAAGGCCCGCGAAGCCCTGCGCAAATTGCAGCCGCCCGTGAAGCCTGTGCAAGCACCCCCGGCGGATGACAAGAGCAAGGCGGCAGCGCCGAGCGCCGAAATCACACCGCCCCCCGCAACCTCATCCATAACGCCACCCGCAGACGCCAAGGGCGATGACGTGAAGGCCAAAGACACGCCCGAAGACGGCGTGATCGACTTCACCAAGCTCAACAGCGAAGAGGGCAAGTCCAAGACAGGCGAGGATGATGAACTGCCCGCGCTGACCGATGCCGAGCTTGCCGACCATACCGTCGTCAAGACCAAGCTGAATGACGCGCACAAGACCAACGCGAATCTGCGCAAGCAGCGTCGCGAAGCACGCGAGCAAGCGGACGGTCTGAAGGCCCAAGTGGACGAATTGACGAAAAAGCTGGAGGACGCCAGCAGCAACGCTGCGCAACCGAACAGCCGTTTCATCGACCGTTACAACAAGCTGGAGGATCTGACGAGCGCCCGCGCCGATGCGATGGAAATTTTGCAGCAACTCAACGATGATGCCTCCCGCGCCGTCATTCAACTTCCCGGCAATCGCCCGTGGAATTTGCTCGACGAGCAAGGTGGTCATCATGGTGTGGATGCCGCGAAATGGGCCATGGACATTCTGGGAGGCTACGATTCGAAGATGGAACAACTCAAGGGCCGCAGCACTGCGGAACAGCTGGTGGCAGGCAAACTGCCTCAACTGAAAACGCTGGTGCCAAGCATTGAGGATGACTATCAGAAAAATCTCAAGGCCGACTGGAGCGCGAAAGCGCCGGAGCTGAGTCTAAATGCAGCGCTGGGAGAACTCGTGACGAGAGGGGATTACGTGCTGGTGCCACGCGCCAAGGCGGGCGCGACGACAAGCAAGCCAGCGGCCCAGCAGGCCGCACCGCCGCCTGCGGAACTTCCCAACACGCCGCCTGCACCGGTTGTGACGGAAAAAGGGGCAAACCCGGAAGCCGCCGCGCTTTGGGCCAAGGCCGAAAAGGGAGACCAAGCTGCCTTGCAGAAATGGCTCCGCCTGCCGGCCGCCGCGAAGTGAACGGCAAGAACCCAAATCTCCACCTAACATTTTATTTAAACCATCTCCTGCTATGAAAAAGCATCTCATTCTGGGCATGACGTTCTTTCTGACCGTCCTGCTCTGCTACCGCAACGAACTGCATGCAGCCTGGCTCGTGGCCTTCACCGGCAGCGCCATGGCCATCGACTGGAACGAGGTACGCGAGCACGTGCGCCGCACGGGCAGCTTCACGTTCTGCGCGCCCGTCACCGTCGCCACCCTGCCTGTCACCCACGAAGACCTGAGTGACGCGTCTGTGCTGCTGGAACCTGAGGAAATGATCTTCAGCAGCGCAGTGCCCAAAGGCAAGGGCGTAGAAAACGTGGTGTTCCGCGCACCCGTGGACAAGCTGGACGATCCGCGCCTTGGAGGCCAGCGCGACGGCCAGAAGGTGAACCGCGACAACGTGAAAAACCGCCAGGCCAACCGCAAGCAACTCTTTGGCACGATTGAGCACATGCGCGAAACCTATGGTTCCACCATCGTTGCGCGGCAGGTGCAGAATCCGGCAGGCATCACGGATGTGATTGCCGATGGCAAGGCGAAGACGATTCTGGCACTCAAGCAAAAGGGCGAACTGACCTACCTCAGCGATCAGGACAGCGCCGAAATCAGCGACTCTATCGCTGGTCTGACGCGCGGGGCCATTCAATGGGCCAACAGCAGCGCACAGCCCAATGATGAGTTCAAGGTGCCTGATGGCTACCGGCCACTGGCCGCGCAGCGGGTGGCCGTCGCCAACGTGGCTGCAATCACGGAAGCGCTGTTCAAAACGATGCTGCTCAATCTGCGCAAAGCGCGGAACAGAAAGATTGATGTGATGGCGTTCTGCACGCTGGATGCCGGAGCGCAGTTTGACAGCTGGTTTGCCGAACAGATTCCGATTGCCGGCAGCGCGGTGCCAAGCCGCCGCTTCAACTTCGACGGGGATGCGGAAATCTTCGAGCAGATGGTGACCACCTACGGCACCCGTTACGGACGCATCACGCCGAATCCCACCGATTACCTCAACGGTCTGCGCAACAGTGCCAGCAGCCTCACGGGGGACACCACCAACGGCAGCGCGGTCATCACCGGCCTGCTCAATGTTCCCCTTGATGATGATGGCAACAGCGCCCTGCAACCGTTCAGCTCGATCAGCGGCACTGGAATCCCCGCAGGTGCCTACATTGTGAGCGTGGACAGCGCCACGCAGATCACCATCAGTGAAAACGCCACAGCGGACGGCGACAATGTTGACCTCGCCCTTGGCGTGGAGACGCACATGTTCTTCACGGATCTCAAGTACTGGGAACTGCGCACGAACATGGTGCCCAGCCACAAACCGCTGCCTGAGGACTCCGGCGGCGAGGACGGCTACTGCGAATCCATCACCGGCCTGTTCTGCACCTACCCGGCGCTGCTGGGGATGTTCTACTCCAACTGAATCTCGGCGGGCGGTGTTCTCTGCGTGTGTGTTGAGAGCACCGTCCGCTTTTCCATTTCCCGAAAGCCGGAGCGGCAACGCTTACTGCAACTCATCGCCCTTGTGTGGCGGGGCCGTTCCGGCGCGGGATTTCAACGACGAACCAGCAACCGCTTTTCCCAGTCATGTGGTCCGACAACGAACAACCCGCCGTATCCCTCGAAACGCTCTGCTTGATGAGCGGAAGACCTTTGCGCGAGATCAAGGCGCAGCTGGAAGAATACTGGCGATTGAAGGAGGGGCGGGCTTTGGAGGTGGAGAAGAAGGCGGCTGCGATGCGACACAGGCAGGGACCGCGCCGTGTGATCGAAGAGCTGGGAGACGCCCGCCCGCTGGTTTCCATGAGCAAGTTTCGCTGGCTGCAATTTCACCGCGCCAGCAAAATCGAGCGCGGGGACCGAGGCGGATCTCTGCTCAGCGAAGAAAGCGACTTCATTCCGTGGCTGCTCAAGAAGCCGGAGTTTGAGCACCTGCGTGTGCCGCTGGCGAAGATCACCAACAAGGTCGGCTGGACAGCCGCCGAACAACGCATGGCGAACGCCGCCGACTGGGGGCGCCGCGAACGCAACTCTCAACCCTTGATCACCGCCGCATGAGTCGAGAAGGCACCAGCTTTCAAGTCGCCTTTGACGGCCTCGCGTCGGCACTCAACCGCACCCCGACAGAAGTGGCGGGCACCGCCCAGCTGCAAACCAAATGCCTGGATGTTTTCAACCGCGCCTATCGACGCGGCTACAACAAAAGATCTTGGGAGGATGCCTGGGACGGCGACAACTACACACCCGCAAGCGGCTTTGTCGATTTCAGCGGCCTCAAGGACGCGCGGCGCTTTGAAGTCTGGAGCGCCGACCCGCGCCCGGCAGGCAACAGCGCCTATGGGGTGCGTTACACGACGACCAAGGGCGGGCTCACACTGACCGATGGTGAAACGAGCGTGTTCATTCTGAGCATGCCCAAGGCGCGCAAGTTCACCACCATCGCGTGGGATATTGCGACGACCTATGCGAGCGGAGCCACTGCGCTGTTCACCGATGGCCACGTGTATGAGAGTCTGCAAGACGACAACACGGGCCACTCCCCGGACACGGAAGCGGACTGGTGGCAAGTGGTGCCGGTGCTCGATGTGCTGCTTGAATTTACGATGGCCTACGCCAGCGGCACCTACCTGCTGGAAACCGGCAAGGAACAGGCCGGAGCCCAGCGCCGCAGTGATGCCCTGATCGAACTCGAAGACGCCGCCAAAGCCGAATATTTCCGCCTCGCGAAAGCCGCGTGGCGTCCCAAGCCCTGAACCCGCTGACTGCCATGATTCATCAAGTTGACTCCAATCTTTTCAGTCCGACCGCCGACCGCGCGGACGTCACTCCCTTGCTGCCGACGACCGCTCCTCAGGATGGGGATCGTGTGACGGATTTGCTGACCAAAATAAACGCGCTGCTGAATGCCTCGCCTTCTCTCCCCTTCGGTGCTGATTACTGCGGGCTGACCTGGAGCGGCGGATTTGTCACGGTGGCAGTTTACAAAACCGGGGGGGCAGGCGGGACCACGGTGAAGACGCTGACGTTTGCCAACGATGGCACCAACTACACTTCAATCACTGCTGCTTAAACATCATGGGTGCGACATTCAATCCTTTCACAGGGCGGCTGGATTTCACCGGCGGAGCAGCCGCCGTTGACGTGCAAATGTTCAACGCCAGCGGCACCTGGACCAAGCCAGCGGGCGCGGTGAGCATTGCCATCATTGTGATTGGTGGCGGCGGTGGCGGCAGCTCCGGCCAGCGTGGGGCGAATGGTGTTACGCGCTTCGGCGGAGGTGGGGGCGCAGGGGGGAAATCCATTTATGCCAACGGGCTTTCACCCAACCTGTTTGGCGGGACAGAATCTGTGACTGTAGGCGCGGGCGGAACTGGGGGTGCCAGCGTGACAGCCGACGACACGAACGGGAATATCGGAAGCGCGGGCGGAGCCTCATCCTTTGGACCGTGGACCGCCGAGGGCGGGCTGGTTGGAGCGTCTTTTTCATCCGCCGGACCCAGCACGTCAAACAGCTGCTTTTTTATGAGCGGGATTAACAGCTCCGCCGTTGTAAGCAGCTGCGCGGGGGGGCTTCATTCCCTCGCACCGGGGGCTTTTCCTGCTCTGACTCCGACAGGTGGAGGCGGGGGAGGGGATTTGTCATCTGCCGATGCCGAAGACTCTGGTGCGGATGGCGGCGGCTACAACACGGCCTATACCGCGCACGTTTACACTGGTGCGGCGACCGGCGGCACAGGCGGGGCATCGTCCGTGGTGGGAGCACCTGGAGATGGTGGAGCTGGCAGCACCGTCTTCCTGTCCAGCGGCACCGGTGGCGGCGGCGGCGGATCGGCCCGGCCAACCTCCAGCGGCGGCGTGAGCGCCAACGGCGGAAACGGCGGCACCGGCGGCTTGTATGGAGGAGGAGGCGGCGGCGGCGCTGCTTCTGAAAACGGCTTCAACAGCGGCGCGGGCGGAGACGGGGGCGCAGGCGTCGTGATCATCATCACCCATCTAGCATCATGATCACCAGACGAATTGCCATCATCACCCAAGGCAAGATCAGCAACGTTATTCTGGCTGACGAAAGCTGGCAGATGAAGAACGACGGAAGCGAGATGCTGGAGGCCGATGCAATCGCGGCGGGCATTCCGCGCGAGGTCAAGCCTGAGGAAACTCCAGTGATCAGCGTCACCATGACGCAGCTCAAGCTGGCGCTGGTGGATGCCAGTTTGTATGACGCTGTGGTATCGGCCATCGCGGCCATTGCGGACGCCTCCGAACGGATCAAGGCGCAGATCTGGTTCAACGCCGCCACGGCGGAGAGCAACCACCCGCTGGTGACGCAAATCGCCGGAGCTCTCAGCCTGAGCGATGACCAGGTTCTGGAAATCTTCAACGCAGCCCTTGAAATCAACTGACCATGAGCGCGACCACCGAAGACAAACTTCTCAAGCTGGTGCCACTAGTGCAATGGTTGATTGCCGGAGCGGTGCTCATTGCCGGGGGCCTGGTGGCGGGGGCCATGTGGGTGAGTTCCATCGACAGCCGGACGGAGCTGGTGCCGCAGCATGACAAGGCGCTGATTGAGATCAACCAATGGCGGGCGGCAACGGACGGCTCCCGGTACACGTCCAGCGAGGCCAACAAGCTGCAAACCGCACTCACTGCTGCCCTCAACGCTCAGGATAAGCGCATCACGCGCTCTGAGGACGCGCTGACTTCCATCAAGGAGCTGCTGCAAAAGATCGACCGAAAGCTCGACCCCTGAAACGCCAAACCTTTCGGGCCACAAGGCCCGCGAACCCAAGCAACACCAACAACACAAACACGAACGCCATGAAACACATCTTTGCCACCCTTATCGCCTTCATTGCTCTGACCGCCCTTGCGTCGGCTCAGGTTGACCCGCTGCTGCAGTCCGCCGTTCAGCAGGCCTTGCCTCCACAGTGGGCCGTCTATGGTCCTGCCATCGGTGTCGGACTGATGGCGCTGGGCCGATTCCTCAAGTCGCTGGCCAATGGCCGAAGCTTTGGAGCATCCCTGCTTTCCATTTTCACGGGAGACAACACGCCAACCAGCGCACCTGCTAGCACAACGGGCAACAGGCTCGACCTCACCAAACTTGGCGCAGCAGCCCTCCTGCTCAGCTGCACGATGCTGCTTGCCTCCTGTGGCTCCGCACCAGACGGGCAGAAAACATTCATCGGTGCCACCGGCACGCAATGGTTCAACATCGGCAAGGGCGTGTTCATTCGCGAAACGCCGGTTGTCTATGGCGAGGTCATGCAGGCGCGTGAACTCACCAGCGCCAAGCAACCCCTCACCAACGTGAAGCCATGAACATCTGTCTTGATCCGGGACACGGCATGTCCAACGCACGCCATGGTGTTTATGACACGGGCGCAGCCGTCGAGGTAGACGGCGTCGAAATCACCGAGGCCGGGATTGTGATGAAGTGGGCCAACGTGCTGCGTTCCATCCTTCAGCGCATGGGGCACAAGGTGATCCGCACGCGCGTCGATGAACGCGACCCCGCGCCGGTGGGAGAGCGTGCCGACATCGCCAGGAAATACGACTGCGAGATGTTCATCGCCCTGCACTGCAACTGCGCCAATGGCCAGGCCAAGGGCACGGAGACGTTCTATCGCGGCGAGCAGAACAAATCTCTGGCTCAAGCCTGCAATGACGCCGTGGTCAAGATGCTGGACATGAAGGATCGCGGCGTGAAAACAGAGCACGAAAGCCAGCACACGCATCTGGCGGTGCTGAACTTCCCGCGCGCTGTGCTCATCGAGCTGGGCTTCATCGACCATGCAGGCGACCGCGCCAAGCTGATGGATGAAACCCTCATGTACCTGGCCTGCGAGGCGCTGGCCGATGCCATCACAAGCTGAAACTGAACTGGAAATTCTGAGATGCGCGACCCGGCTGAAACATCCTTCTTCACCACGGTGCCAACGGCCTTGGTGGGGGAGGATGCCGTCGTGCTCTACGTCAAGGAAAGCGAGATCACGGACAGCACGGTGAGGACGCTGGGGATGACGCTCACTGCGTTCATGCCGCTGCTACCCAAGGAAGATGCAGAACTGCGAGGCTATGGCAGCTACGTGCTGACGAAGGCGGGAGAACTGGTGGATGGCATGCGGGCATTCTGGTTTGCCAAGCAGAGAAGCCCGGAGGAAATCGCCACGGCGTTTGATAGCGATGAGGGGCTGAGGCAAGGCATTTACTGGCCCCCGGTTCTGAACACGGTGGTGACTGCGTACCTGCTGGCCTATGACGCCAATGGGGAGACCTACGTGGCCTCCATTGTTTGGGATTTTTCGTGGACGCGGAAGGCGTGGCGGGGACCGACGAAGGTGAAGGTGGAGTACTTTGCTTCGCATGAGCCGTTTGTGATCACGGTTCCGACTGCGATGCAGGATGAGGGGGACTTTTTCAACTACGGGATCGGGAGCATGACGCTGCCGCCGTGCCTGCATGGCTACCTGGATCTGTATGTTGATATTCCTGAATCGAGCCGACACCCCGCGCAGACCTTTGAGAGAGTGATGCTGGCGACGAGCTTGACCAACTGGCCGGATACGCTGGTGATCGACATGGAACCCAGTTTTGACCGGGGGATTTACATCCTCAAAGTAACCACGGCCTACAAACCTTATTGAGCGGCCATGAACAATCCGAACTTTCCAGCGGCTGATGTTCGCGCCCTGTTTGGCCAGGCACTCCCGGTGACTGCACGGGAAGGGCTGCGTTACAGCGGCGGTGCGCAGGGGGCGATAATCATGCCTGAGGTCAGCCTGCCAACGGTGACAGATCCGGTGTATGCAGCCGAGCCGAGTGCCGCCACGGACCCGCACAACTGGAAACCCACGAAGGTCGATGATACGCATTTGACGATCAGTTCCGGCAATGCAGCGGGAGCTGTGGCCACCATTGGCGGAGTGTCGCTGGACAATGCGACCCCGCCGCAACTGACCGTGAGCGCCACGGATCTGGTCTATGTTTACGTGTGCGTCACGTTCTCACTGGACATTGCCGCCAGTGGAGTCGTGAGCAGCGGGACGGTGACCTCCCGTGCAATCTCAGCGGAGTCTGCGGAGCAAACGAACACGGACACGGCGCGCTGGTTCCTGCTCTTCAAATGGCAGGCCGGAAGGCTCGTGGAGCAAAAGCTCACTTACAGCTTTGAGATGAACTGTGAGGACGACGGCTATGCCCACAGCGTGCCTGCCTATCAAACCTGGCCTTCCGCATGAGCCTGCCCGTCCCCAACTTCAATGCGAACCCGGACACGCTGCCAAGGCCTCCGGTGAAGAAGGTCTATGTGGAGGCTACTTTTGGGCCGGGCGCGGATGACAACAGCCCCGGCGAGATGCTGATTCACGGGGGCAACATTGATTATTCATCCGGTGTCGGAGTCGGCTACAACACGGCGGACTGCGACCACACGACCGGCATGGACTTCTGGGTGCTGCCCGGCAGGAACTTCTGGCCCGTGATGCTGGGCTGGATCGAGTACACCTATGACGGGACCGACCTGACCTCAACGATGGTCATGGTGGAACTCGGCACGGGCACCCAGCACTTCGACTGGGATGACATTTACGGGACACCGCCATGGACCTACCGGGCGGAATTTTACATCTGGCGCATCACGCCCTGACCACCACGAAAGGAACAACGACCATGGCCAATCCATCACCCTACAACCGGAATCAAGGCATCGGCGCCCCGCCCTCTGCGGTGAACCTGATGCAGCCCCATGACACGCGGCCCACGTCGATGATGCTGGGGCAGTCATGGCCGGGCAACAGCCAGCCCACAGCGGCCCCGTGGCAGAACATGCCGCCGATGCCAGCGCGCAGCCCGATGGCGGCGACGTCAGCAACTGGAAACCACAGCTACGGCGGGGGGCTGGCCGGCAGAGCACCCGTGCAGAAGGGCAGCAGCAACTATGATCTGGACCGCATCGCCCGTCGCATGTGGAGGCAGAATCACAACCCGCAGATGCTGCAAAGCCAGCAGTGGTTCAACCGCACCTATCCGCAGGCGAACAGTGGTGCAGCGGTGAACGGCGCACCTGCCGCCATCCTGCCGCCCGTGCCTGCCGCACCTTCCGGGCATTGGGTGCCGGGCCGTTCAACCGGATCTCAAGTGTGGCTGCGGGACGCCCCAGTGATGCCACAAGCAGATGCAGGCATGCCATCCATGCCCCCACCTCAAGCCCCTCAAGCGCCGCCATCGAGCGCGACAAGCCAGGCCGCACCGCCTCAGTTTGGTTTCCCGGTGCCGATGCTCCCATGGGACGGACAGGGACCTCTGCCGCCCTCCACGCTTGGCGGTGGCAGCGGCGTGCCACCACCCCCGCCCGTGCAACGCTTTGACGTGCCCGGCCCGGACGGCAAGCCGCTGGCATGGCAGGGCTTTGGCCCAGATGGCAAACCCATGACCTCGATGCACGGCACCTATCCGCAGCCGGAAACCGCCAAGCCCAAAGATGTGCCGAAGATCTACGATGAAGGAGGTACTGAAACGGTGGACCCCAGCACGGGAAAGAAGAGCACGAGCCCGCTTCGTCATTACTATTTTGAAAACGATCCGAAGACCGGAACGCCAAGGAAGCTCTACGTGCCGGACCATGCCAGCGATGGAACTGGCGACACGGGATACAACCCCTTTGCCACGCCCGCGACCAAGCAATCACCGCCACAGGCAAGCACGCAGACCGGCAAGATGCCGAGTGCAAGCTACGCCAACGACATGTCACCCGAGCAGCAGCTGGCAGCGGCGAGAGAGCACTATTTGCAGACCAATGATGATTCGAAAATTCGGCAGTACTTCGAGAGCAATCCAAGCCAGGCATCGCAACTGCTGAAACAGGAGCAGGATCTATGGCAGCAGATCGGCGAGAACAACCAGGCGGATGGAGAGACGCTATGGCAGCGAGCCTTAGATCATAAGACACGGGACAAAGCTCTGAGTCATTCCTTTCTCTCCACGCCTGCGACGCAAGGGGCGCTGGCGCAAATTTGGGACTGGCAGTTTCCAGAGCAGGCAAAAAGACTCAGCGCTCCCGCGCAGCTCAACACGCAGGCGAGCGAGCAACTGATGGCCAAGGCCAACGAGCTGAACTTGAAGTATCAGCAAGAGGCAGCACGGCAGAAAAAACAACGTGAACAACTGACCCATGCCAACAAATAAGGCACCGGAATTTCTAAGGTATGGCCCGTCTGATATTGTGAAGATGGGGCAGGAGCAAAACCTGCCGCCCGAACAAATCGCGCAAGGGGTGATCAGGCACCGCGACAATCTGGAGACCTGGGGCCGGGAGCATGGCGGCGACCAGTATTTCAACGGCGTGCTCAAGCTTGACAACGACACGATGGATGTACTCAATCAACTACGCCCCGCCGTACAGCGCCAGGTGATCGAGCAGCAGATGCCCGACCCGGTGGAACAGCAGAAGCTGGCGGCCCTGCTGGAGAAGCATGACTATGACCCCAGCAAGCTGCCGGAAACCTACCAGCACGTGGTGCAACAGGCCATCAAGGCAGGCAGTGCCGTGCAGCTGCGTGATGAACGCTATTACGGCGGGAAGGTGACAGCGGGGGGGAGGGATCTCGCCCACTTCCGCATGCGCAAAGCCAGCGACGGAATGATGGACGTGGGGCTGACCATTCCAGATCCGAACGACCCGATGAAGGAAAGCCGGGCACTGGTGCGGGTTCCACATGCGACACCGGAGGATGTGCAGGCGGAAATCGAGCGGCGGTTGAATGATCCCTACCGACAAAGAATGCTGGCGAACAGCAAGCTGGAGTCTCCTGAGATCGTCCACCTGGCCATTGCTGGCAGGGAGGCGCTCAAACCGCTGGATCAAGCGATCGAAAACTTAAAGCGAGGCGGACCGGAGGCGCTGATGAATGAGCGCGTGCGGGAAGAACTGCAAAAGCCGCAGTATCGCGACACGATTGGTTCCTACGCGGGCGGGACTGAATTTTACAAAGGGCTCGAAACGGCGGGAATCACCAGTGCTGCGCTGCTGGCGCGTGCCGGACAGCTGGTGGGTGCCCCCGGTGCCGACAAGACCATGCGCGATCTGGGGGAGATCCAAAGCACGCAGGACTTGCGGCTGGGCGGATCGACACGGCGCGACCTGGAAGGCGGACTGTGGAACAACTCAGTGACGGGTGCGCAGCAGAGTCTTGGACAGATGGCTCCGTTTCTTGCCGGAGGCATCGCCTCGCGTGCCGTGCTGGGTGCCGTGCCGGGTGATGCGGCCGCCGCTGAACTGGCCGCGCAGCAAGCCGGACGGCTGGGCGCAGCCGGTGCAGGGATGAGTGCGAGCGCCACGGGCGGAGCCGAACTGGAAACGCAGCAGAAGATTGACGACGCTGTGGCACGTGGCGACACTGCAACCGCAGAGCGGCTGCGTGCAGGCCGTGATCTGCATGCTCTGCTGACCGGCATCACTGAAGGTGCGGTTGAAAGGCTGGGTGCGGCACAGGCGAAGAACATCTTCCGTGGCGGTGTTGGGCATGCCACCATGGAGATCGGCAAGGAAGGGCTCGAAGAGGTTCTGACTGGCGGCATTCAACGCGCTGCGGTTGATCCTGTGGCGCTTGGCGAGCATCCCGATGTCCTCGCACCCATGCCCCAGGAGCTGGTGTCAGGCATGATGGCAGCGGTGCCCATTGCCGGAGGCGGAGCTATTGCCAACTGGAACCAAGCCCATGACACCCCGACGAATCCGAATGCGCCGAATCCGCCAACAGCTCAGCCTGCCGCGCCTGGTAGTGCTCCCACTTTCAATCCCTTCGAGGGTCCGATCAATGCGCCGCCACAACCGAACGAAGCAGGGGGAACGGTAACACCGCCCGGCCCGCAGCCGGTGCCGGCCTTTCAGGATGATCCGTATGGGACGGTGGCAAGACAACCTGCCGGTGGCAACGTGCTGCTGGACTACGGCATCCAGCGCACGCCGGAGGCGCAGGCGCGTTTTGACCAGCAGCAGCAGGAATACGCGGACAACCGGGCACGGGCGCAGGGAGCGGCCAATCAGAGCGGGCAGCGCATGCCCGTCATTCCCGACAACCCGCTGGGCTATCGTGACATTCTCGATTTCGTCAATGAGAACCCGCTGCACATCCCGCGACAGGGCAGCGAGGCGCGCAACCAGGGCGAATACGACTGGACGCAAAGTTATGAAATGCCGCGCTACTACCGGCGCTTTCTTGCCAGCAGCGAAGGAGGGCACAATGCCGACGCGCTTGCACAGATGGCCTTTGATGAGGGCTACATCGCGCAGCCGTCACCGGACGCGCTCATCGAACAGATCGACAAGACGATTCGCGAACGCACGCAGCACCGCGTGGAGTTCCGCCGCCAGCAGCAGAACCAGAAGGATGAAGAACGCCGCTTTAAAAACTTTGATCAGGCGCAGAGCAGCTTGTCGCCCGTCGAAAGCCAGCGCGTGTCACTCGACAGCGTGCTGCCCGGTGATGAGTTCACCTTGAAAGGCGAGAACGTGCGTGTCACACACGTCGAACACGACGAGGACGGCACTGCCACGCTGGTACAGATCGAAGACGGGAAAAAGTTTGGCGTGCTGAATCTGGACCCGCAGACCCGCTCCGCTATTCTGGTGGACGAGTTCAAACCGCGCGAGCGGGCGCAACAGAAAGCCGGTAGCGCAGAGGCAGACCCCTTCCTGCCACGCAGGCGGAATTTCACCAGCGGGCAGCAAGCCAATCTGCAAGCAGCGGCCGCTTCCAGTGTCACGCGCGCGCCTTTCGGATCAAGCGCCGCCGCGCAAACCTCCCTGCTGCAGGCGGCTTATGCCGCTGCGGTCAAAGGCAGCAGTTCCATGATGGTGACCATCAGGCAGGTCTATCAGGCCGCGCTGAGGTATCACCCCGACCTCAAGGTTGAAGATTTTCTGGATGCGGTGCAGAGCGCCGATCATCGCAACGAGGTGCTGCTGGAAGTCTGGGACAATCCAAGGCAGCTGGAAGCCGCAGGGCCGTTTGTGCTGAAGAACGCCAGCGGCATTCCCAGCCCCAACATGGCGGTGGTCATGCCGATTGAGATGGATGACAGCGAGATGGCGCTGCCATCCTCCAAGCGCAGCCGCACGCCAAATGCGCTGGTGCAAAAGATGCTCGACTGGGCAAATGCCACCTATCCGCTACGGCGTCAACTTGCCGCCGAAATCGAAAGCATCAACCCAGCCCCCACGGGCAACGCCAGTCTGGACAGCTGGCAACACGAGCTGGTGCATTACTTTGCCGACCGCGCGGAAAATGGACACCTGCAACCGTGGCACCTGGACGTGCGGCAGGCAGTGCCCATCTATGCGTCCGATTATCCGGCCCATGCCGAAGCCTACCAAGCAGCAGCTGGACGGATCGTGGAAGCCGTGCGACAAATTAGCCACGGCAGACTGGAAGAAGTTCAAGCACCCGACCATGGAAACACCAGCGATCTACCACACGAGCAGGGGGGCGCACCCGCCCAAGAAGGAGAAGTTCGTTCTCAAGCCCAAGCGCGTACGCTACCGGGTGAATCTGGTAACACAGGTGAAGAAATAAACGAGCCGGACACGCTGGCGATGGCCAGGCCGAGCGTCAACGGCCCGCTGCCTTCGATGTATTCAGGGGCACGGCCCCCAGGCACCTCTCCCCCAGGTGCCGCGCCACAGCTGGCCCAAGGGGGCGGCCAACGAGTCTGGAGCGGCAAGGTGCGGACATTGACGGGCATTCGCCAATTCCTGCTGCGGGCGGTGGGACTGCCTGCCGTGGGCGTGGGACGTTTCCGCAATGCGCTGGGAATCTACCGAGGCAAGCCTGAGAGCATCCGGCTGCAAGCGATCAATGACATTCCGGTCCTCGCGCATGAGATCGGCCACGCGCTGCACTATCGCACTCTAAATGACCAGCCGGGCAAACCCGCGCCTGACTGGGGTGGTCATTTTGATGGCGAGCTGATGCCGCTGGGCCGCGCCACGAGCCTGCCGAGCTACACCCAAAACATGGTGAGAAAAGAGGGTGTCGCGGAATTCATTCGGCAATGGCTGACGATGCCTGAACACGCGCGGGCGGCAGCGCCCCAGTTCAGCGCGTTTTTTGAAAGCGAAGTGCAACGGCGCAACCCAAAGTTGGCCGATGCTCTGCGCGAGGCGCAGGATATGATTGCCGATTACGTGGCGATGCCGGCATTCGAGAAGGCCAAGGCGCAAATTGTGATTGATCCGGCCAGCGCACAGCAGCAGCGGACCTGGGGTGAATTCTTTCGTGATGTCTATGCAAAAAACGTGAACACGCTTCAGCCCGCGCTCGATGTGATCAAGCAGGCGGCGGAGATCGACCCGCGACTGGCCGCGCTGGCGGCTGAGGTGGAGATGTGGATGGAGAACCATCGCGGCGGCTGGGCTGGCAAGGCCGGACAAGACATCTTTGGCCAGCAGACCGACCTGCATGGCAATGTGGTGGGACCGGGATTGCAAACAATCCTGAGCGTTCTACGACCCGGAGATGTGACCAGCTTCACCACCTACATTGCACTGGTGCGGGCGCTTGAGATCGAAAGCCAGGGCAAACGCAGCGGCTTTGAAAACGCGCGCCTGCCCGCTGCCGAAATGCAGGAGCTGCGACGGCGCTTTGAACCCACGCGCATCAAGCTGCAAGCGTGGATGCGCAACGAACGCAATCTGCTGGTGCAGGCCGGTTTGCTGGATGTGGCCAGTGCCGTGGCCATGGATGTGGCGAACGCGGATTACGTTCCGTTTTACCGCGTTTATGAAGCCCTCAACAATGTGAGCTTCGGACCGGAGCAGTCAAAGAACGCGGGCGGCTACGTGGATCTGCGCAGCGGCATTCACTCTCTGAAGGGCAGTGACCGGGCCATCATCGACCCGCTGCAATCAGCGATGAAGAACGCGTTTATGTTCCGCAAGCTGGCGGAGCAGAACCTTATCGCGGTGAAATTCTTCGACCTCGTGAGACAGGTGCAGGGACACGGGGAGTGGGGCGAGACGATCATGCCCAAGATCAAGCCGCAGGTGATTTTACATGATCAAATCGTGGAACATCTCAAGCAGGCCGGAGTGATCCAGGACGAAAGCGATCTGCCCGCCGATGCCGACCTCACCCTGCGAATGTATCAGGCCATCACCAAGCCGGACACCAAGAACGGAGAGGTGATCATTTTCAAAAACGGCAAGCGTGAACACTGGCAAATCAAGGATGCGCTGCTGATGCAAGCGCTCAAGAATGCCGATGCCGACGCGGTGAAACTGGGCAATCTGCCCGGCTGGTTTGTTCGCATTCTCTCCACACCCGCGCGCGTGCTGCGGTGGGGTGCAACAGGCGGACCATGGTTTGCCATTCCCAATTTCACCCGCGACCAGGTGCAGGGCGGTGTGTTCACCACCAGCGGCGGTGGCAAGATCGGCCGCAGCTTTGTGCCGTTCTGGGATGCCTTCAAAGGGGGGCTCGAAATCATGCGGCAAGGCGGACAGTATGAACGCTGGAAGCAGGCGGGCGGCGAGTTTGCCGCCCAAGTGACAGGCACCCAGGCCTTCACACGAATGCTGGAGGACGCCCTGCCCAAAGATCCCATTGCACGCAGGATGGTGCAGGGCATGGCCGATCCGAAAGCCTGGCGCACCGGCCTGCGCAATGCGCTCGATCTGGTGGGAGCTGCCGGCAGATTCACCGAACAAGCAACCCGCGTGGGGGAGTTCATGCGCGCCAAGGAAAGCGGAGCGACCGACATGCAGGCCGCCAACTTCAGCAAGACGCTTTCACTGAACTTTGCCCGTGCCGGTGAGATCATGCGCGTCGTGAACCAGTTCATCCCATTTGCCAACGCCAATGTGCAGGGGCTGGATCAGTTCTTTCGCATGCACCTCGACCCGAAAACACGTGGCACTGTGGTGATGAAGGGACTGTTGTACATCACCCTGCCGTCGCTGCTATGCTGGGCGCTGGGGAAGGATGACGAGGAGATCCAGAACCTTAACGACTACCGCAAGAACCTGTTTTGGAACATCAACCTGGGGCCGCTGTTCAAGGCCATGGGAATGGATGGCAGCTACATGCCTTGGGGTGACAACATTCTGTCCATCCCGAAGCCGTTTCTTTTGGGCGCGGTTTATGGCACCAGTGTCGAGCGTGGTCTGGACTATGCCACAGACCGAGATCCTAACGGCGCGCGCAAGGCCGCAGAGAACATTCTGCAAAACACCATCGACCCGCTTGAAATGACTCTGAGCATTGCAGGGCTCCGGCCAATCATCGAGTCGAAAACCAACTATCAGCTCTGGACAGGCCTGCCCATCGTGCCGCAGAGCTACACCTGGCTGCCGAAGGAACAGCAGTACAACAACATGACCAGCGAGACGGCCAAAGCGGTGGGCCGGTGGACGGGCCAGAGCCCAATGGTGATCGACCACCTGCTGCGTGGATATTTTGCAACCTCCGCACAGTTCGGCACGAGCGCCATCGACTACGGCATGGCCAAGCTGGGCATGTCAGACGTCCCACCTCCACCCCGGCAGAGCATCACTGAAACCCCGCTGGGCAAACTCGTCGGGCTCAATCGTTTCACCGGCAGCCCGTATGCGGCCAGCGCCTTTGTCTCACGGTTTTACGAGGCCACACACGAGATGGAAGGCAAGCTGGCGGTGTTCAACAAGCAGACCGCGCAAATGACCAGCGAGCAGCAGCGCCAATGGTGGCAGGCCAACGGTGCCGAACTTGGCTGGTATGGCCGCATCACCGACGCCAAGACCGGGCGCACTGGCGCAGGTGAGATCCGCGCGGCACAGCGCACGCTCTCCGAGATCAACGCAGCGATGAAAGACACCCAAGCCAGCAGGGTCCTGCGCCCCGACGTGAAGCGCGCACGCCTGATCGAGCTCTCTCACCAAAGGAACAAACTGGCCGAACACGCCTACCGGAATCTGTTCCCGCCGCCCGTCGTGAAGCGCCACTGGTGACCGGCTTGACAGTCATGCTAGCCTTTGGGCATGCACTCATCACGCAACCTATCCTCCGTGCTGGCAATGCTGGCCTTGCCCGGATGTCTGATGCCCGCTTATGAACTGTCCCGGTGGCTCGGAATCCCCCCCGGTTATTTGATGTTCATCGCTTTCGTCGCCTGGATACTGCTCAACCATTTTCAAGGCGAAGCCGAGAGAGAGGAAAAGGAGGAGCAAGGCCGGCAACGCTGGGGCGACCGCCAGAAGATCGAAGAAAAATGGAAGGAAACCCTGCACTATGAAACCCACCCCGAAACGGTGCCACCTTGGAAACGCTAAGTGTCACCAGCAGTGTCACTATTTGGACTTTATGTTATTTAATGCATTGGATGCCAGCGATTTAAATTCCGCTAATAGTTAGCCTTAAAATCTGCTGGGAGGTAACTCCCTTGCCGGTTCGAGTCCGGCCAGCGGCACTCTGCCTCCTTGGCGGAGTGGTCGGGTATTCGTGGCCGGAAGGATTAGGCGCCCCGTCCTTCGCTCTTCGAGCTGCGGAGGGCATTGATTACCTTCTTGGGGTCGGCAAAATGGCGGAGAGGGTGGGATTCGAACCCACGGTGGGGATAAACCCACGCCAGTTTTCAAGACTGGAGCCATAAACCACTCGACCACCTCTCCTGGTGCTGCGTTGCGGAACGCGGACAGTAGGCAATGCAGGGCAATCTGCCAAGAGGAAGTTTGCATGAGCTGCAAGTCAGGATTGATCCCTGACGAGGGGGCATCCATGGTCATTGCGCATGATCCACAAGACCGCACTGATTGATTCGAGCGCCCAAATCGACCCCGCTGCCGAGATCGGCCCCTATGTGGTGATCGAAGGACCCAGTGTGGTGGCTGCCGGCTGCCGGATCGAGGCTCATGCCCAACTGGTGGGGCATGTGATCGTGGGGGAGGGAACGCGGATCGGACGTGGTGCGGTGATCGGCGGGGAGCCCCAGGATCTGGGCTTTGATCCCGCCATCCAAAGCAGCGTGATTTTGGGCAAAAAGAATGTGATTCGTGAGCACGTGACGATCCACCGCGGCAGCAAGCCGGGAACGGCCACACGGATCGGCGATGGCAATTACCTCATGGTGGGCAGCCACCTGGCGCATGATGTGGTGCTGGGGGACCGGAACATTCTGGCAAATGCGGTCCTGCTGGGCGGGCATATTCACGTGGGCAACAACACCTTCATCGGCGGAGGGGCGGTGTTTCACCAGTTCCTGCGCATTGGGGACTTTTGTGTGATCCAGGGGAACGGCAGCTTCAGCAAGGACATTCCTCATTACTGCGCAGCCCAGCGCATCAACCGCATCACCGGGCTGAATGTGATCGGTTTGCGGCGGCAGGGGTTTACCGCAGAGGAGCGCGGAGCAATCAAGGACCTGTTTCAGCAGCTTTTTTGCGGGGGATTGAACCTGACGCAGGCGGTGGAGCAGGCGGTGATCCAAGAGTGGCCTGACAAAGCGCGGCGGCTGCTGGAATTTGTCCAAGCGCCGAGCAAAAAAGGGGTGTGCCCAGTGCGTCCGGGGCGAGAGGATGACTGAGGTGAAAAAAGTCCGGCTTTTTCTTGTCACCGTGATCCCGGTAGCCTATTTAGGTCGCTCTCATTGCCTGTTTGTTTAGGGCGATGTCCTCTCGTGTTATGATTTTTTCAAAATTTTGCGTGACGGTTCTCGTTTGCGCCTTGGCCATGGCCGGGGCGGCGAACGGGCAATCCCTTCTCGACAGTCTCACGAGCGATCTGAACATTCGGGGGCTAACCACTACGATGGATCCTGAAACGGGTGTCGCGACGGTGACTGGGGACGTTCATATTCAATATGGTGACGTCGAAATGCGCTGCGGCAGTGCGCAATACAATCAATCCACGGGCGAAGTCGTTGCCAAGGACGGGGTGACGATTTGGCGGGATGGAATGCTTTATCACGGGGATTCGATCACCTACAACTCCATCACGGGTGAGATGTCAGGCCGCAATGTGATCACGGGCATTGGTGCAGGTAATCAGCAGAGCATTGCTGGCACAGGGATCACTGCCGGTGGTGGTCCCACGGGCGGCGGTTTCAGAAGGACATCGGGCATGTTTTTCTTCAAGGCGGAGGATTTCCACTCGGGGAGCAAGCTTGAAAACCGGATCGATGCCAAGGGGGTGACATTCACATCGCATGATGTACAGGACCCGAACTACCATCTTGGGATCAAGGAATTGACGGTTTATCCAGATGACAAGGCCATCCTCAAGGATGTGAAAATGTATGCTGGAAAAACACCGTTTCTCTGGCTGCCTCAGCTCACCAAATCACTGGATGAAGACAGCAGCATACGCATCGGCCCCGGCTATCAAAGCCGCTGGGGTGCTTTCCTTCTGACCCAGATGGCGGTTGTGCATGGCGACCATACCTTCGCGAAATACAAATTCGACCTGCGCAGCAAGCGTGGTGTGGGTGCCGGCGTGGACTTCTTTTCGATACGGAACAGTGCCAACCGGCAGAATTTTGGCACCCTGAAGTTGTATGGGGTCCGTGACACCGACCCTACAACGAACGCCACCAGTGCCATCCGTTATCCGGTGCCTCAGAACAGGTATCGGGTCAATTTTCAGCACCGCATCTACCTTCCCGGCCCGGATGTGAGCACTTGGTATCTTGATTTCGACATCAACAAGATCAGCGACATCCACTTTTACGAAGATTTCTTCTTCAACGATTACCGCACCAATCGCGAGCCTGACAACCAGATCTCGCTCATCCACACGAATGAGGCTTACGTCGCCACCCTGATGGCGAAGTTCAAGCTGAACAATTTCTATCGGACGACCACACGTCTGCCTGAGCTTTCCATTGATTTCACCCGCCGGCCTCTGTGGAATTCCGGGGTGTTTCACCAAGGCACGATCACCGCTGGCATCATCGGTGAAATGGTTGGAGTGCAGGAGAGAGCGGAGTTGATCCGTCTGCAGGCTCTCGGGGTTGGTGGACTGGCGAGCGTGATGGGAGATCCACTTGGGACTGCTCCCGAATCCTTCCTCGGCCTCGTGGGTGCCCCACAAACTTCCACACTCACACCCGCCGAGATCACCCAGGGGTTGGGCGCTATTTCCAGCAGGCTTGCGCAACCTGGATATGCCCGGTTTCACACGTATCATGAGCTGCTTTACCCGAAGACCTACATGGGTTGGCTGAATGTGACGCCCAGGATCGGTGCCGGCGTGACTAGCTATAATGGCATTGTGGGCAGTACCACCGGCCTGAAAAATTACGCACGGGGTATCTTCAGCGCTGGGCTGGACGTCTCCTTCAAACTTTCCAAAAACTGGAGCGATGCACAGGTTCCTTCCTTGGGAATCAATGGAATACGTCATGTGTTCCAGCCCTATCTGAACTATTCCTATTTGGATGCGAGTCAGAATGCCGGGGTTCCTGCCATTGACCGGCTTTCCACCACCACCCGGCCGCGTTCTATTGATGTTCCGCTGTTTACGGCAGTGGACAGTCTGCGCTCATGGAATGTGGCGCGTGTCGGATTCCGCAATCTTTTCCAAACGAAGCGCGACTACATCTCGAGCAACGGGTACGGCAGCTTCTGGGAGACGCCCGATGGCGGCGACAGCCAGACCTACAATTGGGCTGGGATGAACACGTACGTGAACGTATTTGGCCAGGACCCGGAATATGGCCGCAGCCTGTCCAATGTGTACAATGAGCTTTTCTGGTCGCCGGTGCCCTGGGCTACACTGAAGTCAGATCTGCAACTGCCCATCACCAGTGGTGTCGGTGCCTTTACTGAGGCCAACAACAGCGTTAGCTGGATGTTGAGCAAAAACACGTCCATCGAGCTGGGGCATCAGTACATTTACGACCATCCCTTCTTCCGGAACAGCAGCCTGGTTTACACACGCTTTTATGCGCGGTTGAACGAAAACTACGGCTTCAACACCTACCACATCTACGAAGCGACCAACGGCATTCTGCAGTTCCAGAGCTACAGCTTTTCAAAGGACCTGAGCAGCTGGATTGCCTCTTTTGGGTTGATGTCGCGCAACAATGGCAATGGCATCTCTGATTTCGGCCTCCTGTTTTCCTTCACGCTGAAGGACTTCCCCAAGTTCAATTTCGATCTGGACATGGACCCCAATCCTGGTGGTCGCGGGGGCAAGCAGTAGCTGCTGTCGGCGGTTTGAGATTTGAGTCTGGTCAACATCCGGATTTCAAAGAGATCTGTCAGCAGAGTGCTGAAGAGCCGGAGGCTGCCCTTTCATTCGAACGAGGGGGGGGCTATGCCAGGCTGACTTAATATAGCGGTTCGCCAAACTCATTTCCGTTTAGCAGGCTGTTTCTTGATCGATGATCATGGGCTTCCTTCTTCGCTCTCCTGCGTCGAGCTACGCAGGACACGTCGACGGCGGCTGGCTGAGGACAGCCAGCCCTACCAGCGCCGAGCATGCGAGCGTCCAGCGCGAGGTAGGGCGGCTTGTCCTCAAGCCGCCGCCGAGCGTTTCCACGCTCGCTTTCCGGAAATCAGTTTTGGAAAACGCTATATCCAGGCCCGTGCGGGTGATTGCATGAGCGCGTGGCGGATGTGCGGCGTTTGAGCTTGGTCGCGGTGGCTTTGCGCTACTTTTGATTCAGGCTGAGTTTCAGCAGGGAGGTGAAGGGCGGAAGATTGGGACCGAAGGCTTTGTGGAGGTCGGCCATGGTGAAGCCTTTGGCATCGGACTCCCCGATATTGGGAAAGTTCCGGTCTGCGGGATCGGGCTTAAACACGACGAAGCCCATGCCATACTTTTTGATGCACCTCAGCTTCATGCGACGACGCGCCCTTTCGGACATGACGGCTTTGTCGATGGAACAAATCCAATCAAATTGAGCAGCTGTCCAGAAGGGTTTGCCTTTGAGTTCGACGAGCCCCGGCTCTCCATGGGTGGCGGGTTTGGTGTACGACTTCAGGACTTTGGCGTCCACCTGGTTTTCCAGCTGGATCGCGCGCTGGTACTTGCCCTCCAGAGTCCGCGTGTTCAGATCCTTGAATGCCATCGCGTTTTTCCAGGAGGTGCAGGAATTGAGCGTGAGCAGCATGGCGAGCAGCAGCGCGGTTGTGACGAGGCTGGTCATGCGGTTGGACCAGCGATGAATGATGCGAGGGGTGTGCATGGGGATTCGAGGTTGTGCTCATGATACTCCCAAGGCCTCCAACATGCGAACTCACTTTTGCAGGCAGGGGCGCTGGCTCATGCCGTGGGCGGGGCGGTCTGCTTCGGCAGCTTGGTGAGCCGGTAGCGCTGAATTTTGTACTGCAGGGCGCGGCGGCTGATGCCGAGGGCCTGCGCGGCCTCCTCGCGGTTGGAGGTGACTTTGAGCAGCGTCTGGCGGATCAGTTCGGCCTCCACCTGGGCGAGCGTCATGCCCGGCTGGATGGCGATGGTCTGCGGCTCGCGCCGGCCCTGGTGCATGGCGGGTGGCAGATCATCCATACCGATGGCGGCGTGCGGCACGGTGACGACGAGGCGCTCCACCAGATTGCGCAGCTGGCGGACGTTGCCGGGCCAGCGCAGGGTCTGAAAAAGGCTGAGCACCTCAGCTTTGAATTTCTTGGGCCGCCGGCGGTGCTTGGTGCAGAAGTGGTCGGTGAAGGATTTCACCAGCGGGGCGATGTCCTCCGCACGTTCGCGCAGCGGGGGCATCGTGACGGAGACGATGTTGAGGCGATAGAAAAGGTCTTCGCGAAAGGTGCCGCCGGTGACGGCCTCGGCTTCGAGATCTCTGTTGGTGGCGGCGATGATGCGGGCATTGGCGCGCTCGAGTTTCTGACTGCCCACCGGGCGGTAGGTGCCGTCTTCGAGCACGCGGAGGAGATCCCCCTGGCCCTTGCGGGAGAGATCGCCGATCTCATCGAGAAACAACGTGCCGCCCTGCGCGAGTTGGAAGCGGCCTTTGCGGTCGCTGACAGCGCCGGTGAAGGCGCCGCGCACATGGCCGAAGAGCTCCGCCTCGATCAGGTTCTCCGGCAGCGCGGCGCAGTTCACCGCGATGAAGGGCTGGGCTTTGCGGCGGCTTTTTTCATGAATGGCACGGGCCACGACCTCCTTGCCGGTGCCGCTTTCGCCGCCGATGAGCACGGTGACATCCGTGGGGGCGATCTGCTGGATGAGGCGGCTGATGCCCTTCATGGCGGCGCTGCTACCGGCGAAGATGTCGGGGTCGGAGCGGCGGCGCAGGCGCTGCTTGATCTGCTGGTCTTCGGCCACCAGCGACTGATGGTCCAGGGCCTTGCGGACGGACTCGGCGAGCTGCGCGGCGTTGACGGGCTTGGAGAGGTAGTCAAACGCGCCTTTGCGCATGGCCTCCACGGCGGTGTGGATGGTGCCTTTGTCGCTGAGGAAAATGAACTGCGTGTCCGGCGTGATGCCGCGCACTTTTTCCATGAGCGCGACGGCGTCGATGCGCTGCGCGTCGAAGGATTTGACGACCACATTGAAGAGCTCTCCGGCGGCCAGATTCAGCGCATCGGTCTCATGCGAGGCGACGGAGACCCGGTAGCCGACTTTGGCCAGCACGTCCCGGATGACGCGGGCGGAGGCGGCATCACGATCAAGGACCAGGATGTGGATGTTGGCGGGTTCCATGGGGAGGGGGAACAACGTTGCACTGAGTGGCGGGTGCAAGTGCAAAAATTGCACGCCAGGGCGGACGGTGGAAAGCAACCCCAAACTGGCATGAGGCTGGAGGCCTTGAAGTACAAGGGCTGGAGCGTCTGCCGGAGCACCTGGCCCGTGAAATGCAATCTCTGGAGGCTGTCATGCTCACATCCTCCTCCCAACGCAACACCTCCTCCTCCCGCACCACGTCTGACAGCGAGCTTCTGCATGCCAAGAAGGACGAGGACTTTGACCTGATCTTTCCAGAGGCCGTCGGCAAACTGTCCGCGTGCCACTGGAGCCCGGTGAATGTGTGCCGCACGGCGGCGCAGCTTCTGGTCGTGCAGCCCGGCACGCGGGTGCTGGACATCGGCTGCGGTCCGGCGAAATTCTGCGTCATCGGCGCCACGACGACGCAGGGCCACTTCACCGGCGTGGAGCAGCGGGGCAAGCTGGCGCGCATTGCACAAGATGTGGTGAAAAAGCATCATGTGCCACGGGTGGAGATCGTGCATGGCAACATCCAGGACGTGAACTTCCGCGACTTTGAGGCCTTCTATATCTTCAATCCGTTTGAGGAGAACATCATGCCCGCGCTGCGGATCGACTATGAGGTGGAGCTGGAGCCGAGGCTTTACACGGAGTACTCCGCGCATGTGCAGCAGCAGCTCCTGCGGATGCCCATGGCGACACGGGTGGTGACGTATTGCGGGGACGGCCTGGAGATCCCCGACTGCTACGCCTGCGTGAAAACGGCCTTCACCGACAAGCTGAAGCTCTGGGTGAAGAAGCACCCCTCTCCGGCCTACACGCATGCCGCCGCTCTTTCTGCGGATGATCACCGCATTACGGGCGGAGGGGAGGACTACGCCTTCGCATGAATTCCACCCTGGCGTGGCTGGAGGTCTTCCGCCGTCCTGCCGCCGAGACCTCCCCCACCTATGCCCTCTTTTTTGACCACCCCACCGACCCCGACCAACCTATGAAAACCACCGCCACTCTCATCGAAGATCTCTCCCAGCTCAGCGAGCTGGACGCCGCCAGACGCCGCCTGGAGCCCGGCAGCGCGCGCGGCAAAGAGCTGAAGCTGGAGGCCGAAAGCGTGCGCGAGCGCCTGCCCACGGCGATCCTGCACCACTACGATCTGCGGATTTCCAAAGGCAAGCGCGGTGCGGCCCGCATGCGGAACAACACCTGCGGCGGCTGCCATCTCTCGCTGCCCAGCGGCCAGCTTTCCGATCTGCGCCGTGAGGATGCCTCCCTGCAGGTCTGCGGCTACTGCAGCATCTTCATCCTGCCGGAGATCCCGCAGCCCGAGGCCGCCGCCCCCGCGCCTGAGGTGGAAGAACCCGTGGCCGTGAAGAAGCCGCGCAAGAGCAAGGCGAAGGCCCCGGCTGCGGAGGAGGCATGAGCATGAGCCGCAGGCATCCCGCCGGAAGTGCCGGTGGGAAATGCCAGCGCATGGTATCTACGCATGGCAGGCCTTCCGTACTGGGAGCGCCGATATTTTATCGGCTCTGGGTACGGCTCCGCCGCACAGGCAGGCGGCGTGTGGCCCGTGAGCTTGTTTCCATGGCGATGGCGCAAGGACGTTCGCCCGGAGCCGATGTGGACATCGGCGCTCCCAGTACAGAATGGCACTCCGCGCCGAGGCGGCAGCTCTGTGCTGGGAGCGCCGATATTTTATCGGCTCTGGGGACGGCTCCGCCGCACGGGCAGGCTACGTGTGACCCGTGAGCTTCTTTCCGTCGCGATGGTGCAAGGACGCTCGCCCGGAGCCGATGTGGACATCAGTAGTGTTCGGCAGGGATCATGCCTTGGAGCGGGAGAAGAGGCTGGCCGTTGAGTTTTTGGGCATCGCCGTGCTGAGCCGTCGCTTCTCAGGCCAGCGGCAGGGGGGGGGCGGTTCTCCATGGGGCTGACTTTGCA
>NZ_JBGANL010000060.1:0-28410 GCF_044222345.1 Prosthecobacter sp. | reverse complement strand
AGCGCCTGCCTGAGTGTCAGAGGTCGCTTAGAATCATCCGAGGGCATGACCACGAAAGTGGCGATGAGCAGCGGGAAGATGAATAGAAAAGCAGGTCTGCCGTGAGTGATGATCAGGAAGACGAACGCCAGGGTGATGAGCACTGACCACGTGATGAACTGCTTCGTGGTAATGGGGGGGGGGCTTCACGGCGGGTGTTTGGGTATGGCGGGGCTGATGGAGAGAGGAAGAGGCGCTTGGGGGATGGTGAAGGTCTATCGTGAAAGCGGAGTGTAAGGATCGAGGACCCATTCTTCGCTCTACGAGCTACGAAGGGCAAGCCGAGTTCGAGTAGGAGGACGAGTAGGAGGACGAAGAGGAAGAGGAAGAGGAAGAGGAAGAGGAAGAGGAAGAGGAAGAGGAAGAGGAAGAGGAAGACGAAGAGGAGCTTGGGTATGGCGGGCTCAGTAGCGGTCGAATTCTTCGAGGGGGATCTCGGTGGTGGGGGCGTTGCCCATGCCGCTGTGATCTTTTTTGAGGGTGAGGGTCATGATGTCGGCGAGGCGTGTGGTGGTGCCGCCCTCCGTCTGAGTGACGATGGCAAACTTGAGTTCGGAGTCGAAGCGCACGGCCTGGCGGCCACGGGTGAAGTCGGAGATGGAGCCCTGCCAGCCGTAGCCGGTGCAGTACAGAATCTCATAGGAGCCGTCCGGCACGTGGTCGAATTTGAACTTCTGCGCGCCGCGCACATAGAAGGAGGCGACGAGCTGCTTGCTGAGAATCACTTTGATCAAGGCGTCGGCGGGGCGCTCGTTATTGATGACCAGCGTGCCCCGGCCGCCAAGGCCTGCGAGGGTGTCTTTGAGCACGGTGCCGGAGGTGAGGCGCGTGTCGGTGGAGAGGTGCTCCAGGTCTGGCTCAGGTGGTGCGGGCGGTGGTGTGGGTGGTGCCGCAGGCGGGGTGGTGGCGGGCGGCGCTGCGGGTGTGGATGGGGGAGATGCGGCTGCGACCTGGTACCTGCTGGCGGGCCGGAGCGATGTGGGGACCATGGGCGGTGTGGTCTTCTGCAGATCTGCCACTCTCTGGCGGGCGAGGTAGAGCTGGGCGCTGTCCAGCTCACGCTCCAGCTTTTGCAGGCGGGCCTTGGCCTCCGCGTGCCACTGGATGGCGGCGAGGGTGAACCAGGCCCAGGCTTCCACTTTGTCCATGGGCAGCCAGAGGCCCTGCTGGTAGACGAGGCCGAGCTGGTACTGAGCCTCGTCATGGCCCCGGGCGGCGGCTTGCTGAAACCACTGCAGCGCGAAGGTGTTGTTTTGGGGCTGGCCGCTTCCATGCTTGTAGATGAGCCCCATGGCGGCCTGGGATTCGACATCGCCCTGGTCGGCGGCTTTGCGGATCCAGCGCGCGGCTTCGGCGTCTTCTTTGGGGAAGCCGATGCCGTAGTGGTAGCACAGGCCCATGCTGAGCTGCGCCCCCCGGTCGCCTTTCTCCAGGGCTTTGCCGATCCAGCGCAGGGCCTCGGATTCATCCTTGGGGACGCCGGTGCCGGTGGCGTAGCAGATGCCGAGGCGGTTCTGCGCGCCGGCATGGTTTTGCTCTGCGGCCTTGCGGAACCAGGACACGGCCTCAGGGCCGTAGTCGGGCGCACGGTCGCTGCCTTCATAGAGGAGGATGCCGAGAGCGACCTGGGACTCGGAATGGCCCTGCACGGCGGCTTTGCGCAGCCAGGTGATGGCCTCGGCCACGTCCATGGGGAGGCCTGTGCCGTCTGCGTAGCAGAGGCCGAGGGAGTACTGCGAGAACATGCTTCCCTGATCTGCGGCTTTGCGATACCAGCGTGCGGCTTCGGCGGTGTCCTGGGGGAGGCCTTTGCCTCTGTAGTAGCAGTCGCCGAGGCTGTGTTGGGCGCCGCGGTGGCCCTGATCTGCGGCTTTGCGGTACCAGCGTGCGGCCTCGGCGAGGTCCTGCGGGGTGCCGAGGCCATGGGCGATGTAGAGGGCGAGATCATTCTGCCCGCCCGCATCGCCCTGATCGGCGGCTTTGCGAAACCAGCGCACCGCCTCGGCGAGGTCCAGCGCCACGCCCAGACCGCTGCCGTAGCATTGGCCGAGGAGGTCGTGAGCCTCGGCACTGCCCTGGGCGATGGCTTTGCGAAACCAGTCCACGGCCTGCTCGTAATCCTGGGGCACGCCGCGGCCGCGCATGCTGGCCTGGCCGAGGCGGGTCTGGGCCTCGGCAAGGCCCTGCACGGCGGCTTTGCGAAACCAGAGCGCGGCCTGGGCATCGTCCTGGCGGATGCCGGTGCCGTGCTGAAAGGCGAGGCCGAGCTCATGCTGCGCGAGCGCATTGTTTTGCTCGGCGGCTTTGAGGAACCACTTGGAGGCTTCGAGTTCGTTCTGGGGGATGCCATCGCCAAGGCTGAGATGTTTGCCGAGGCAGTACTGGGCGAGGGGCTCGCCCTGCACGGCGGCTTTGCGGAACCACTGCACGGCTTCGGCGGAGCTTTTCTCCACGCCTTCGCCTTCGAAGTAGCAGCGGCCCATCTCGTACTGGGCTTCGGCGAGGCCCTGGTCTGCGGCCAGGCGCATCCAGCGCACGCCTTCGGTGAAGTCTTTCACGACGCCGACGCCCCGGAGGTAGAACTCGCCGAGATCAAACTGCGCGCCGGAGTCCCCCTGCGCGGCGGCTTTGCGGACCCAGGTGAGCGCGGCGATCTCGTCTTTGGGCACGCCATTGCCCTCGAAGTAGGCGCTGCCGAGGAGGTGCTGCGCACGGCCATCGCCATGGTCTGCGGCGAGGCGCAGCCACTTGACGGCCTCTGCGGCGTCCTTCGTCACGCCTTCGCCATTGAGCAGGCGCTTGCCGAGGAGTCGCTGCGCGGGCACGTTTCCCTGCTCGGCGAGGGCGCGGAGCTCGGGCAGCGGGGTGGTGTCTGTGACGGTGACGGCTGGGGTGGTGGCAGGCGGGGCAGGGGGGCTCTGCGGGGTGGTGGTGGCGGCGGCGGCTGCGGGGGGCTGGGAGGGGACCTGGAGGAAGAAGGCGAGCAAAAGCGCGGCGGCGCCTGCGGAGAGTCCGACGACGATGCGGGTGAGCCTGCTGCGGGGCTTTGGAGATGGCTGCTGGGGCTCCGGTGGCTGGGAGGCAGGGCGCGGGCGGGAGGCGCGTGGCTGGGCTGCTGCTGCGGAGGCGGCCTCCCAGGGCTGCGGCGGGGCTGGCGGTGGCTGTGAGAAGGCGGGCGTCTGCTGCTGCTGGTGGCCCGGGAGCCGCTTGGGCGCGGGCAGGGGCAGGGAGGAGGGCGAGTGCCGGGAGTGCCGGTTGCCGCGCCCGGCTGACTCCGCCTGATACGGGAAGGCCCCCTCCGGCACGGCCTGCAGTGTGGCGTAGGCGGCTTTGACTTCGGCGTTCTTGGTGTTGGCCTTGGCGATGAGCTCGGGCTGGCCTTCAAACCGGCCGACGCACCAGACGAGCAGGGCCTCCTGGTAGGCGGTGGTGAGCTGCGCCCGGGTGATGGGTGCGGTGAGATCGAGAATGCGCAGGGCTTCGGTGGTCGTCATAGGTCCGAAGCTGTGAGAAAAGCGCGGAAAAGACGGGTGTCACCCTAGATTTTGTTTGAAGGAGTTTTTGGGAGTGGCGCCGGGGGGCGGGGGAAGCCGCGGGATGCAAGGCCGCCGCGGCCTGTGGCACCCCAAACGGTGCGGATGGGTGCGGGAAATGCAGCGTGAACTGGCCACGCTGCGGCTGTTGTTTCCACCGTTGCTGCGCTGTGTGTCTCAATAGTCACACATTCCATCTTGAGCTGGCCGGTGCTTTGTCACAGCTTCGTTGCATGACATCTTTGGCGGCCCCTGTTTCTTTTCCCCACGCGGTGGCTGGTGGCTGTGGCTGGGTGCCAGTGGGGAGCGAACTGGCATGAAAGCATGCCTGCTGGCCGGATTGATCTGTTGTGGGCTGGTTTCGTGTGGTCGCGCCAGGAGGCCGCAAAAGGCGGCGGGGGAGGTGAAGAAATCCGACGTGGTCTGGTGCCGGGTCCTGGAGCGCGGCGTGACTGTGCCAAACCAAAAGGCGGAGGAATGGGCCATCCGGCGTGCCATCTTCCTGCACCAGACGAAGCCTGGGGGAAAGCAGGGCTGCTTTCTTCGGGCGCAGTTCACCCGCCCTGCGGAGCCTCTGCATTTTTCCAACGGCTCCAAGATCCCGGATCCACCGCGCGCGCCGGTGATGGAGGATGTTTTCATTCCCGATGCTCTGTTGGATGAACTGCGGGCTGCCGGCCGCAAGGTGGCGCGTGCTTCTGAATGCGACGCCAGCCGGAACGGCGTGAAGGACCGGGCGTCCGGGGAGGGCGGCTGTGCGGTGCTCATCGTGAGTGACATCCTCTTTGTGAATGCCACGGAGGCGAAGGTGACCGGCGGGTGGTGGCGGAGTCCGGAGCGCGCCGCGTCTCACACCTATGTCCTCAAAAAAACCGGCGGTGTCTGGGTGGTGACAGGTGAGGACGGGGCCGCTGTGTCGTGCGCTGCTGGTTGCCCCGAGCCTGCCCGATGTGGGGTAGGGTAATACCCCATGGTGGGAGCAGGGTGCCCGCGGGAAGGTGGACCCATGCATCAGTCCTCCGACTGACGATCAATGAGCAACCCAATGAATCCTATGAAACCCTTCCTCTTCCTCCTCCTCTTCTCTTCCGCGACTTTTCTGACCGTGAGCTGCAACAAGCAGAAGCAGGCCATCGACGCGCAGAACGACGCCACCCAGACGGCGCTGGACCGCCAGAAGGATGCCGTGGCTGCGGATGCCAAGGAAGCCAAGACGCAGGTGGACATCGACACCAAGATCACCAAGGCCAACATCGACGCCAGCAAGGCGGTGGAGCAGGCTCAGCTCGATGCGGAAAAGAAGAAGGCTGACGCCGAAGCCGCCGCCGCCAAGGCCCGAGTGGATGCCGTGCAGAAGTAAGCCGCCCACCCCGTGGCGCGCCCACCGTGCGGGCCTGCTTTATTCAAAACTCCCCCCTCTCCCGAACCCAACAACAACACACACACACCACCCCTATGAAAACATCCATCACACGCATCGCCCTTCTCGTCTTCGCATCCGCAGCCCTGACCCTCGTGGCCAGCAGCTGCCGCACCGTTCGTGGCTTTGGCCAGGACGTGGAGCATGTGGGCGGCCACATCGAGCACGCCGCCCGCTAATCTGGAGCGCGCCAGCTTTTCGGAGCGTTGTTGGGAATCCGCCAAGGCTTTTCAGCAACGCTTTGTTCTTGGCAAAGCGGCCGCGTGAGGGACAGTACCGCGTTCCTCGCATGAGTCCCTGATCCGAAGGGACGGGTGTCTGGCGCTTTCCATGCGCTTTCCATTGAAGAAAGACCGCGCCGCACCGTCTACAAAAAACACATCCCTCTGCATTCTCCCATGAAACACTTTTTTTCCGCGCTCTCCGCCACTCTTCTGCTGGCGGTGCTGGCGCCTGCCTCCGCCCGGGCCGAGGCGCCGCCCACGGGCGGCACCATGGGCATCTACCTCGAAAACGATCTCTTCGCCGGCACGGACCGCTACTACACCAGCGGGGTGAAGATGAGCTGGACCTCGCCGGACCTCTCCCGCCTCAGCGGCACGCCGCATGCGCGCCTGATGCTGCCGCTGTTTGAGCTGCTGCCCGGCATCCATGACACAAACTACCAGAAAAACGTGATCCACTCCATCGGGCAGGACATTTACACGCCTGACAACACGGAGACCTTCACCCCGGCGCTGAACGACCGCCCCTATGCGGGCTGGCTGTATGTGTCCAACGGTGTGGTGTGGAAGACGGACCGCGTGCGCAACATCCTGGTGATGGACATCGGCGTGGTGGGCTCCTGGTCCTATGCGCAGGAGGCGCAGCGCTCCGTGCATGACCTGCGCGGCTTTGACCACCCGAACGGCTGGGACCACCAGCTGCACAATGAGCTGGGCATCACCCTGGCGTATGAGCGCACGTGGCGCTGGCCGCACATCGTGAAGCGCAGCGGTCTGGAGTGGGAGCTGATGCCGCATGCCGGCGCGACGGCGGGGAATGTGAAGGACTACGCCAATGTGGGCGGTGAATTCCGCCTGGGCTTCAATCTGCCGGACGACTACGGCACGCCCTCCATCGGCCCCAGCTCCGCCGCCGCCACCCCGGTGGATGGCGCGCTGGGTGCGGAGCGCTCCTGGTTTCCGCTGGGCTTTCACGTCTTTGCGCGTGCGGACGGCCGCGCCGTGGCGCACAACATCTTTCTGGACGGCAACACCTTTGGCGACAGCCCATCGGTGGGGCACAATGTGTTCGTGGCGGATCTGAGCACGGGCTTCGTGATCAACTGGCGCAACACCAAGATGGCCTACGCACTGGTGTACCGCACCAGGGAGTTCAGCGCGCAGATCGCCCCGCAGGTCTTTGGCTCCGTGTCGCTGAACTGGACGTTTTAAGGGCGCGCGAAAAGAGGGGCTTTTTGCGATTCAGGCCGCAGGAAACTGCGTGGCCACAAGCCTGCTATAACCTGCGATCCGCAAGCACCGCCTGACGGCATTGGAATTGAGTCTAGCGGGATGCCGCATCGCTCTCTTTGAGCATCACGTCAAGTTTGAGCGCAGTCACTTGCCGCACTCGCAGCTCACTGCCGAGAATTGCCCGAAGCTCTCGGTTCATCCTCGCAATGATCAAGGCGCAGTTCATCTCGTGTTGCTCCTTGCTGGCCTGCATTTTGGCCGGAGCTGTGCGGTCTCTGGCCTCCAATGAGGTTTCCTGGTTTCGTCTTCCGGTTTCACGCAGATTTTGCATGTCCATGTTGTGAAAAACATCCAGAGTCTTTTGCAAAGCCTTGTCATCCATCCCCCATTCCTTGTACAAGGCCGCCATGGACTTCTTTAAAGACTCGCCATTCAAAATGTCAGCCACCGCGCGGTACTTCTCCTCCAACGATTTCCCGCCAGCATCCTCCGCACTTGGGCTCGGTTGTATTTGGCTGCTTTTCTCAAGCTGCTGAGGAAGGGACGAAGAACCGCTGGAAACTGAAACAGCAGAGGGGGGAGTGGGCTCGGTTGCTGAAGATCGCAACAAGATCAAGACTGATGCCACAACAACCGTCAGAGGAGAAAAAATCAGAACACTGCGTTTCATAGTCAATCAATGCGGAAGGTTGATGAAATACGGAGCAACCCTATGCTGGATCCTGAGGATGACTTCATAAATTTTAAATGAATGATGCGGTCACTGCAACTCAAATGGGTCGGAGTGAATGCAACTCCTGAGAGCCTCAATTTCTCGCTCAATAAAGATCTTTTCTGACCCGGGTTTAAACAACGAATCATTGAGCCGTTTAATGGTGGTAGTGGCGTGGAGGGATCAGGATGATCCCTCTCCTGCGGGGTGCCTGGGGGATGAATCCAGGAAAGGGGAAGCGTGCGGCGACGGCGCGCTCCCACGATTTCGCGGTTCCTGCGCGCCGCCTTGGAGAAAAAGAGCCGCGCCTGAAGGCTGGCTGGATTTGCGGGGGCGGTTCATTTCCAATCTGTTGCGAAAGGGTGGGCGACGGCGGCAGCGCGGACCGCGTGCGGGCAGGTCACAAATGCCTTGCTCACGCGGCACGCGGGTGGTGAAATCCCCGGCATGTCTTTTCTCCCAATGGTACTTTCTGGTAGGGTACTTCGGGCGATGTGCGGCGTGGCGTTCATGCTCTGCCTCACGCAGGGGCCTGCGGCGGCGCAAGAGTTCTTTCCCTCGCCTGGAGGGGAGAGCCCCGGGCCGCTGCCGTGGCAGGAGCGCGGGCTGCGCGCCGCGCTGGCAGATGCCTCGCCGGAGGTCCGCTGGCATGCGGTGCTGCACATCATCTCCGAAGGCTGGGCGCGCACCTTTCTCACGGAGAAGGACCTGGAGCCGCTGCTGCACAGCGCGGATGAACAACTCAAAAAACGAGGGGAGCAGGTGCTGGAGCAGCTGAAGGACAGGCCCGCATCCGGCGGCGACTCTTCCACAGGGAAGGGGGCTGGTCCCTACAAGCCTCAAGACACGGAGCCCCTAAAGCAGGCGCCGGAGAAGATCGCCCCGGAACGGGTGAAGGAGCTGCTGGCCCAGCTTCATGATCCCAGCTCCTCCGTGCGCGAGGATGCGGTGAAGGCGCTGGGCCGCGCCCTCACAATGGCCACGCCGGAGATGAGCAGCGCCCTCGTCCCGCTGCTGCAGGATCCCAGCCTCCGCGTGGTCTGCAGCGCCGTCCAAGACCTGCGGGGCATGGGCCGGGAGGATGCCGCCTGCCGCCAGGCGCTGCTGCACCTGCTCAAGGCCTACAAGCCGCTGCCGGAGGAGCGCGACTTTTTAGAGAGCCTGAGCTCCATCAGCCTGGATGATATCTTCTACTTTATGACGGCGGCGGATGTGGCGTCATCGCCCGAATTCATCGCCCAGATCGTGCGCCAGCTCAAAGACCCGGCATTCTTCGTCCATTCAGAATACACCCGCTCGGCGGTGTCCGGCTTTGTGCAGGACATGGGGCCGCAAAGGAGCTGCTGAAGAAGATGGATGAGCTGTTGAAGGCGGATGCCGTCAGAGATTCGCAAGCCACCTCGGCGAAGGCGCGTGATGAGGTGCAGAGCGTGCTGGTGCGTGGGAAGGCGAAGAGGTGAGGGGATGATGAAACGGGAAGGGGCTGTGCAGGCGCTGTCCGCATTTTTGAAAATATCTCTCAAAAATGAAGCCGTTGAGGGTGTTGTTTTTTTCATCCTGAACCTGTTATGGCATCATCTGGTGGGCGAATCAGGTGCTGTGTGCGGAATGGAAGGCGGGGTGAATCAGCATCGCTTCATTTCTCTTTCTCGGAATGACCTATGCGGTAGCTGGGATAATGAGTGGGGTCAAAGCACCGCACAAAGACTGTCAGGCTGTCATACTGCGGATGCTGGCCCGAAAGGCTCATGAGAAGCTCGTCAAAGAGCGCGCCTTCAGTGGCCAGGCTGGAGGGGGATAGGGCCATTTCAGCGCAGGGTCTTTTCATCACGTCCGCCAGGTTTTCGGCGGCGGAGGGAGGGACGATCATCCTGAGCATCACGCCCTTGCTGGAAAAACGCTTTTCCTCCAGATGCTTGAAGAAGGCGCCCACGCTCATTTTGAGGGTGCCTGGCTCCAGCGGAGCTTTGCCCAGGTCTGAAAGCGCGGTTTCAGACGGCAGTTCGCCGCCGTTCTTCGGCTTGAAGATGCTGCATCCAGTGCAGCACAAAAGAGCCGTCAGCACCAGAAGATGGCAGGCGCGGATTAGCGCGCACATGGAACCGCCATGGAGCAGGTTATAAGAACGGAATGGGGACGACCGGGAGCGGCGGCGGAAGTGGCCCGCCGGGAATGCGATATTTGGTTTTGTCATCGAAATAGTAATGCTGGTTCAGCAGCGGGAAGATTCGCATCATTCGGGCTCGTTCAAGCAGCAGTTGGTTTTGGATTCTCATTGCGCGGAACTCCTTGCCCATGTTGCCCGTTTCTGGATAAGCGGTCGCATCGGAAGGGTGCGACACCTTGATGAATGGATCTTCGGTGCCAAACAGCATTTCTCCGAGATGCTGAAATTCGTGACCCAGTGTCGCCGGATCAATGTCCCTTCGCACACGGAAGACTCCATTGTGGTCGATGTAGCTTTTTCCTGACAGCGCCAGGCCAATATGAATTTTATCTGCCACAGAAGCCAGTTTTGCGATCATCAGCCGTCCTGTCGGCAGCCTGTTCAAGCCTTGAAGGGATTCCACAACCTTTGGAAAATCCGCGAATTTTTCACTGAGAATAGTCAAAGGGTCTCTGGTGTCCTTGGTGTTTCCGGTGACTGAAGGCGGTGCGGGCCGGACGATCTGCGCGAATGTCTGCGTTGCTTTGGGACTTGATGGAGCCTCCCGTGTGGTGCGGGTGTCGGCCACATTTTGGAAGAAGCCGCCTGCCTGATGCTGCCCGTTCTCGGCGCTGCCGGGACGATACACCAGATCATGGTATTCAGGTTTGTCCGCCAGTACTGGAAGCTGGCCTGTGCCCTGGGCTCGGAAGCCCGGAGGCAGGCGCTTTTCAAAGATGCGGCCTTGGGGCAGGGTGGGGGCTTCTCTGGTGGGAGAGTCCGGGGAGGGAGAGTGGAAGGAGTCGCGGAGGTCTTGCGGAGAGGGGGAGAAGCCGCTGCTGTGGGTGCTGGAGGTGCTGCGGTCTTCGGGAGGCGCGTCGTCGAAGCCGGAGCTACGGGTGGTGTTTTCCCAGGGTTTGGGGGCGAGGGCGTGTGCGTTCTCAGGGTGATCCTGCGGGGGCAGGCCTTGGGCGGTGATGCGAGGCATGTACCAAGGCCTGTCGTCAGCGTGGTCTTGCGTGGCGGTGTCGTCCTCGGGGGCGTGGTCGGAGTCTGCCTCTGGCGGGGGGGCATAATCCTGCGCCTCTGACATGGGAGATCTGGAAGTGGAGGGGGTGGCGGAGCCTGGAGGGACCGGGACGATTCCTCCACGTGGGCTGTCTGCTTGGAGCGTGCTGGTGGAAGGCGCAGGATTGTCACGCACCGGCGGGTGGCTGAAGGCGCGTACCATGCCGGCGCGGGGCGGGGGCTGCTGCATGACTTCCTCGTCCTCTTCTTCTCCCTCCAGGTGTTGACTCACTACGTTCGCCCTACGGTACGGGCTGCCTATGGCAGTCTGTTTGCCTTCGGCTATTTGCCTCCGGCGGTCTTCGACCCACTGCGCTCCGGTTCGCTGCGCTCGGCTCAGGACGGCGGACACGGGTTTCAGGAAGATGGGAGGTGGAAAAAATGAAGGCCATGAGGGAAGCCTTGGGCCGTGATCTGGAGATGCAAGGCCAAAATACCGGGATGTGGTATTGTATAATTAAATGCGGTATTTAGAGAGATGGCTTTGGGTGTGCGGAGCGGTGGGTGTGGCGGAGCGGGGAGGGATCAGGATGATCCCTCTCCTGCCGGAGGCACGGGGTGGCTTGGGAGGAGCGGGACCATCCTGGTCCCGTACGCTTCGTACGCGCCCTCCGCTTCGCGCTGACAAAACGCGGATTGGTTCTGCGCTCACGCGGCGGTATTCGCCTGCGCGCTGTTACTTCACATCGTCCACCAGCGCGGTCTGCACCTGCTTGAGTGCGGTGGCGCAGTCTGGCGCGGTGTCTGTGGCGAAATGGGTGGAGAGGGTACGCAGGACTTTGCGGGTGGGCTCATCCAGCGGGCGCGTTTTCAAAGAAGTGGTGAGGAGCTGGCTCGTGCGCCGGGCCATGGCGTGGCGCAGCGCGGTGTGCGCGGCATCGGAGCCGGTGCTGTGCGGCCAGAAGCGGGAGATGAGGGAGAGCACCTCCTGCGGTGGTGTGTCTCCCGGCGGCGGGTCGGTGTCCGTGTGCCCCAGCCAGCGCACGGCCTGAAGGTGTTCGGGTGTGCGGCCCAGCCAGAGGTAGAGGTAAAAGCGCTCCTCGGAATCGGGGCCTGTTTCATAGGTTTTGGCGAGCAGGTCTGCCACCTGTGTGTCTGTGATGGGATGGAAACCGGAAACACCGAGCGTGCGGCGGATGGCGAGGCGCAGTGCGTAGTCCATGCGTGGCCCGGGTGTGTTGAGCAGGGCGAGCAGGCGCTGCTGTGTCTGGGGCGGGAGTTTGCCGCCCATGCGTGCGAGGGCGAGGGCGGCGTCCCAGCGCGTTTGGTAGGGGCCAGCCCCGTGCTGGATCACGCCGAGCAGGGCTGTCTGCGCCTCCGCTGGCATCTTCGGTCCCAGATTGCCAAGGGCGGGTACGGCGACCTCGATGGAGAACTCGTCTGCGGTGTTCACGTCGTCTGCGTCCGGGCTGGCGGCTGGGGCGGGCGGAGCGGGTGCAGGAGCAGTGCTGGTGGAGGGCGGCGTGGTTTCTGGAGCAAAGGGATCGAGACCTGTGGAAGGTGGCGGAGCAGGAGTAGTGGGCGGAGCGGTGCTGGAGGCTGGCGGGGTGCCAGGAGAGGGCGTGGTGATTTCACCAAAGGGATCGGGCCCTGTGAAAGGAAGCGGGGCGGGCTCGGTCTTCGGGGGGGAAGGCGGGTTGGTGTTCCTTTGGAGGATGCCCACCAGCACGGGCGCAACCTCCGGCGGCATGTGCGCGCCCAGCGCCTGCATGCCCAGCAGAGCGTGGTAGCGCAGGGTGGGCTTCTGCTTCGGGTCCTGCACGATGGCGAGCAGAGCCTGCCTGGCCTCCGGACTGGCGTCTGCTCCCAGGCACCCAAGGGTGTGCGCGGCCTGCCGGCGTGTCTCGAGGCGGGCTTTCTCATCCTGCAGGCAGGCCAGCAGAGTCTGCTGCACCTCCGGCGGCAGCTCGCCACGCCTGGCGAGCGGCTGCAGCACATGCCAGGCGAGGCTCTCCCGCGCGGCGTTGCTGAGGGTCGGGCCCAAAAACTCGTCGAGGACGGTGTGCAGAAAGTCCGGGCTGGCATGCGCGCCTGCGTGTTCCAGGATGCTTAATTCGGCTCCCAGGCGGGAGCGTTCCATCATGGCGCTGAAATAGGGATGCGGCTGAGGCTGCGCCTGCGGGGTGCGTGCGGCCTTGAGAAAGCGCTCCAGCAGCCTCTGCTGCAGGGCGGGTGGCATCCCGGGGCCTGCCTGCTGCAGCGACTCCACCACGTGCTGGTGAAATACGAAGTGGGAGTTTGTGGTATCCTCGTCAGCGGTCGGCGGCGGCTGCTCGTCATACACGGACAGAAGGGCCTGCTGCACCTCCGGGGGCATCTGCGGCCCCAGCTGCGCCAGGGCGGCGGGTGTTGTGTAGCGCAGGTTGCTGTCACTGTGGGGATCGCGCAGCACGGAGAGGAGGAACTGCTGCGCCTGCGCTGGCATCTGCGGCCCGAGGCGGCCCATGGCCTCTGCGGCGGTGCTGCGCAGCAGGGAGTCCGCGCGGGGGTCCAGCAGCGTGCTGAGCATGAGCTCCCGCACCTGGGGCGGCATGTGCGGGCCCAGGCGTGCCAGCGCGTCTGCCGCGTAGCCATTGGCTCCCCCGGCCGCAAGCGGGTGCTGCATGAGCGAGAGCAGTGCCTGCTGCGTGGCGGGAGTCATGAAGCTGCCCAGCTCCCCCAAGGCTTTGCAGGCATCCATGCGCTGCTCCAAGTCGATGCCCGCACTCTGGATGAAGGCCGCCATTTCCAGCTGCACCTCGGGGATCATGCCAGCGCCCAGGCCTCCCAGAGCCAGCGTGGCCGCACGCCGCGCGGAGAACTCCGCACCCTTGTCATTCTGCAGGCGTGCCAGCGCGCGCTGTACCTCCGGCGGCATCTGCGCGCCCAACTGCACGGCAGCCCTGGCGGCCAGCCCGCGCACTTCCTGGTTGGAGTGTGCCAGCCACTGCCGCCACTGCGCGGTGGGGATGTGAAGCTGGGCCACCCACTGCTTCCGCGTGCAGTAGTCCAGCGCGTGATATTGCACCCCAGAGTCAGGATCCTTCAGCGCCGCCTCGATGCCCGCGCGCTGCCATGCCGCTGGCTTTGCCTCCGGCGGCATCCGGGGCATGGGCGGGGAGGCCGGTGCGGCGGGCGGCATGCAGAGCAGCACAGCAAGCGAGAGGGCTGAATGGCGCAGCGCGCAGCATGCAGGGGCGAAGGTGTGATGCATAGGCTGAATGTTGATGAGCCGACGCTGTTCTGGCAAACTTAAAAATGGAGAGTGCTCCCCGTGCGCATTCTCACCGCCATGACGTGCGCAGGGGGCTGCGCCGCCTGCGTTTCGGGAGCGAGCCCCGGCTTCTAACCGGATAGTCCGAGGCTGCTCAGTTGCCTCCCAAATGATCAAACCGCCATTGGATCAAGTGATCCAGTGTGACGTTGTTTCCCAGCAGTTCGAGAACACGAGCGAAGTCGTAATGGCCATATTTTGTGCCAATTGGGAGTGGTCGTGGAGTGTTGGTCTCGTGCCCGCTGGCTTCTCGAAGGGCGGTTTGTTTTTTCCAAAACATGTCTGCGATTATCTTGGGGTCGCTGACCGGGTGGGCTTCAAGTTCCGCTTTGATTTCCGCGGCCGTTAGTTCTGCGGTGACGATGTTGGCGGCGCGCACCGCTTCATTTTCTTTGTAGTCCGCAGGATGGCTCAGGTCATCCTCCTCAGCCCGTACCTTCACTACTTTGTTAAGTTCGGCCCTTCCTGCGCGGATGGCATTGTTTATCTCGCCTTCGGACAGGGCATCTGTGCCTGCCTTGGCCATTTTGTCTTTTTTCGCGGCTTCCAAATGCCAGCCCTGAATGGCATGGGAGACTTCATGAGACAACGTTCCGCTTTTGAGGTTTGTCGGACTGATGTGGATGATGATGGTGCCATCAGGGCCGATCTCGGACCATGCTTCCTGTTCTTTTTGATCCTTCCTTTTGGGATCATGGGGTATCATTTGGATGATGACCTGTTTTCCCGACAGCTCGACGGCACGCTTGAGCAATGCTGCAGCCATGGGAGAGCCCGCCAGTTCTGCACGCATGACGGAACGAACGGTGTCGCCAAATTTTCGGCCTCTGGCATCCACAGATGCTTCATCTCCCGGATTTATCTTGAGTGGTACGGGCACTTCCTTGGTTGCGCCTGGTGTCGTGGGCTGAGGTGATGAAGGGGCGGCTTTCGCGGGGGGGGAGGAGGGACTCTGTGTGGCTCCTGGAGCCGGTGATGCCGCCCCGTGCGGTCCGGGCATGCTGCCCGTGGTGGAAGGAGCGGGGCTGCGCCCTTTCGGCAGCGGGGCAGCCACGGGTTGGGCGGGGGCTGCAAGGTTGCTTCTGGAATCTTCCGGCCTGCCTGTTTGAGTCTGCCGTGGGCTGTGTGTGGCGGCCGCATTCTGGAAGAAGCCGCCGCGCTGATCTTGCGCATCCTCCGGGCCGCCCCCGGTTCGATGAACAAGGTCATCATGATACGCAGCCTTGTCTGCCAGGCTTTGAAGCGGCTCTGATCTTGCGTGAATGTCCCACGGCTCATGGGGCGATCCGGCGCCTTGATCGCGCGGGGCGCTTCGTCCTTCTGGGGGCGTGGCGTCAAAGCCGGTGTCATGCCTGGGATTCTCCCACGGCCGGGCTGCTGCGATAGGTGCGGAGCGTGAGCCAGGCGCGTCCACATCCTCATCGTGATCCTGCGGGGGCAGGTCTTGGGCGGTGATGCGGGGCATGTGCCAGGGGCTGTCGTCCTCGTATTCATGAGCGCGGGCTTTGTCATCGTGGTCGGAGTCCAGCCTGGGGGCATGATCTGCAACTGCCTCGGGATCGACGTACGGACGTGGGCGGCCGACGGGGGTGGCGGGGCGTGTGGAGAGCGGGCCTGAGGTGTCCGCCAGGGGGCGAGGTGCTGGCAGGTGGCTGAAGGCGCGCACCATGCCTGCGCGGGGCGGGGGCTGCTGCATGCGTGTTGATTCACTGCGTTCACCCTTCGGGCTGCCTGCGGCAGTCTGTTTGCCTTCGGCTATCTGCGCTGCGCTGCGGTTCGCTGCGCTCGGCTCATCATCCTCCTCTTCTTCGAGGTGGTCAGGGCGGTGGGTGCGGGTTTCAGGAAGGTGGGAGGTGGAGAAAATGAAGGCCATGGGGAAAGTCTTCGGCCGTGATTTGGGAATGCAAGAATAAATACCACGATAGGGTATTCTATGACTCTATGTGGTAAAGTTGGAGTGCTGGAGTGCTGGAGCGTGGAGGGATCAGGATGATCCCTCTCCTGCCGGAGGCGCCGGGTGGTTTGGATGGGGTGGGACCATCCTGAGGGTGTCACCTGACTGCGGCTGCTTTTTTGGGGACGGCCATGTCCGGCTCCTTTTTGAGCTGGTCAAAAAAATCAGGCGCTTTCAGCAGCTTCAGGTTTTCGAGCGCGGGCTTGAGTTCAGGCACGGCCTTTGCCAGCTCCTCCTGCGTGCGGGCTTTGAAGAAGGTGGTTTCATCGACCAGCCACCAGGGCGTGTCTCGGGTCTTGTACCATTTCTCGCGCTCCTCAAACGTCATGTCTGGCCTTGGCGGCGGCTCGCAGCCTGTCAGCAGCAGCTTCATGCCGGTCTTGAGCCTGACCCGGCAGCCTGACTCGATCTCCTGAACGAGCTCCGCCCGCACCTCATCGCCGATGGCGTTGGCCACCTCCGGCTCCTCTCCGGGCACCGCCCTGACGAGATCCAGGCGGTAGCTGCGCTTTCCGTCAAAGGTGGGAAAGCGGTATTGAAACAGGGCCTCGTCATCAAACACATACAGCACCTCGATGTCATCGTCCGAGGTCTTATGATGACGCTGAAACTCATAGGGCGTGAGGCAGAGCGCCGCAGCCGCGCTCAGCAGCAGGGCCAGCAGCCCCAGGCTACCTGGGTGGCGGCGGAGAGGAAGGCTTTGGCGGGTAGGTTCCCACATCGGTGATGATTTGTGCGGTGGATTGATCCGAGCTCTGGCTGAATGTAATGGGATCTGAGGTGACTGCAAATCCTGTTCCGGGGACGCGTGACATGAGAAGGGTCTTGAGCTGACCGGACTGGGTTCTTCCCTGATACAGGCCGTTACTCACGCCGTTGACCATGTCATTGATGGCTCTTTCCGCCTCTTTGTCCACGATGTCGAAGTCATAGGTGTCATTGACTGTGAAAGCACCCGACACCTCCCACTTGGTGACCCAGTTTCCATTCTTGTCTTTTTCGAGGTGGCTTGTGACCTTCATGTCAACCTGGGCGGTGAAATTGCCGAGAGTTGCGCTGGTGCCCGCTATCGCGGGGACATTGGCTTTGAAGGTCCAAACTTTGGGGGTGGTTCCGGTGGTGTTCTCCTTCAAGGCCTTCTGGAATTCTGCGGACCGGGTGAAGTTCAGGCCGATGTTGGAGTCATAAACTTCCTGATGGGTCAGCTTGTATTGTTTTTTCGGAGCCCCGTTGAGGTAGTTGTCGAGAAGGCCGCTCTGGATGTTTTTGGAGAAACCAGCTTCGCTGGACACCATTTTCTTCAGGCCCGGTATCCCCTGGGTAAGAAGGGTGTACTGGACTTTGAGATCGATCAGGTTTCTTGCCTGTGCCAGCCTTTGGTCTTCAGGAACAGATTTGAGAGCGTTCCGCGCCATGCCTGCCTGTGACTGCGGGGCGGGCGCCTTGGGTGGCGAGGGAGGCGGAGGCGGCGCGGCAAAAGTGTTTTGCCCTGCCTTCTGTGCGGGCTGCGCCGCAGGTCTGGCGCTCTGCGCAAATGTCTGCGGTACCCGGGGGCCGGATGGCGCCTGCCGTGTGGCGCGGGTGCCGGATGTATTCTGGAAGAATTCTTCGCGTCGATCCTGCTCATCGTCCGGGCTGCTTCTGGGGCGATACACCAGATAGTGGTATTCGTTTTTGTCCGCCGGGGATTGAGACTGGCGGCGCTCAAAGAGCTGGCCCGGGGGCTGGAAGGGGAGGGCGTTTTTGGGGGAGTCTTCCCCGATGGGGGAGTGAAAGCCGGTGTAAAGATCCTGCGGGGAAGGGGGGGCACCGCCGCTGCGGTAGAGGTCGGGGGCAGGATGTTCGCCCTCCTCCTGAGCTCGCAAGTTCTCATCGTGAGCCTGCGGCGGCTGGTCTTGGACGGTGATGAGGGGCCTGTGCCAGGGGGTGTCGTCCTTGTAGCCGGCATCCGCCTCGGCGGCATGGTCTGTGTCGCGATCTTCATCCGTCTTGATGTCTGCCTCGGGATCGACATACGGGCGCGGGCGGCCGACGGGAGTGGCTGGGCGTGTGGAAAGCGGGCCTGAGGTGTCCGCCAGGGGGCGTGGTGCTGGCAGATGGCTGAAGGCACGTACGCCGCCGGCGCGGGGCGGGGGCTGCTGCATGTTTTCATCATCTTCCTCCTCCACCTCTTCCAGGTGGTCAGGGCGGCGGGTGCGGGGTTCAGGAAGGTGCGAGGTGGAGAAAATGAAGGCCATGGGGGAAGTCCTGGGCCGTGATTTGGAGATGCAAGACAAAATACCACGAAAGGGTATAAAGAGAAAGAATGTGGTTTGATCTGAGGATTTGGATGTGTGGAGCGGTGGTGGCGTGGCGGAGGGTGGAGGGATCAGGATGATCCCTCTCCTGCGGGTGGCGCCGGGTGATCTGGAAGGAGTGGGACCATCCTGGTCCCACACGCTCCGCTCTTGCCCTCCGCTCCGCGCTGACAAAACGCGGCCTGGTTCTCCGCTCACGCGGCGGTATTCGCCAGCGCGCTGTTACTTCACATCCTCCACCAGAGCTGCCTGCACCTGCTTCAATGCGGCGGCGCAGTCGGGGGCGGAATCTGTGGCGAACTGGGTGGCGAGGGTGCGAAGGACTTTGCGGGTGGACTCTTCCAGCGGGCGCGTTTTCAAAGATGTGGTGAGGATCTGGCTGGCGCGGCGGGCCATGGCGTGGCGCTGCGCGGTGTGCGCGGCATCGGTGCCGGTGCTGTGCGGCCAGAAGCGGGAGATGAGGCTCAGCACCTCCTGCGGCGGTGTGTCTCCCAGCGGCGGGTCGGTGTCCGTATGCCCCAGCCAGCGCACGGCCTGGAGGTGTGCAGGGGTGCGGCCCAGCCAGAGGTAGAAGTAAAAGCGCTGCTGGGCATCGGGCTCTCCCTCATAGGTTTTGGCGAGGAGGTCCGCGACTTGTGCGTCGGTGACGGGATGGAGGCCGGAAACACCGAGCGTGCGGCGGATGGCGAGGCGCAGCGCGTAGTCCATGTCCGGCCCGGGTGTATTGAGCAGGGCGAGCAGGCGCTGCTGCGTCTGCGCTGAGAGTTTGTCGCCCATCTGAGCGAGGGCGTAGGCGGCGTCCCAGGGCGTCTGGCGGGTGCCGCCGTTGTGCTGGATGACGCCGAGCAAAGCCGCCTGCGCCTCGGGCGTCAGTTGTTCGCCCAGATTTCCGAGTGCGGGCACGGCGAACTCCACGAGGCCCAACTCGTAGCGGAAGGGCGGAGGGGCGGCTGAGTCCTCGGCGTGGACTGCCTGGATCATGCGCACGAGTGTGGGCGCGGCCTCCGGCGGCATGTGGCTGCCGAGTGCCACCATGGCCTCCAGCGCGTAAAAGCGCAGGGTTGAGTCCGGGGACGGGTCTTGCAGCAGCGTGAGCAGCGTCTGTTTTGCCTCCGGGCTGGCACCGGCACCCAGGCGGCCCAGTGTCAGCGCAGCGAGTCCGCGCAGCTCTGGCAGGACGCGCGCATCCTGCGCCGTGGCCAGCAGCGTGCGCTGGATCTCCGGCGGCAGCGCGCCATCGCTGGCAAGCGGCTCAAAGAAATTCTCCGCGATGGCCTGTCGTGACTTATCTCTGGCGGCCGGGTTCAAAAACTCGGCCAGGACTTTCTTCATCACCGGGGGGCTCACATGGGTGCCTGCTCCGGCCAGAATGAGCAGCTCTGCCCCCAGGAATCCACGCTGCATCATGGAGTCAAAATCATCCTTTGCCGTCGCGGGCGGCTGCGGTGTGTGTGCCGCCTTGAGAAAGCGCTCCAGCAGCCCCTGCTGCAGGGCGGGTGGCATCCCGGGGCCTGCCAGCTTCAGCGCATCTGCGATGGAGTCATGAAACAGGATGTGGTCTTTTCTGGCATCTTCACCGGCCTGCGCGGGCGGCTGGGCATCATACGCGGCCAGCAGAGCCTGCGGCACCTCCGGCGGCATGCCCGGCCCCAGCATGGCCAGGGCTGGGACGGCGCTGAGATAGAGGGGATGGCTGGCGGTGGGATCCCGCAGTGCCGTGCGCAGCAGCTCCAGCGCCTGGGGTGGCATCTGCGGCCCCAGGCGACCCATGGCCACCGCTGCGCTTTGCCGCAGCGAGAGGCTGGCATGCGTGTCCAGCAGCAGGCCCAGCAGCGCCTCCCGTGCCTGTGGCGGCATGCTGGTGCCCAGGCCTGCCACTGCTTCCGCCGCATGGAAGGCTGCCTCAGCAGGGGCCTGCGGGTTCTTCAGGAGGGAGAGCAGCGCCTTCAGCGTGGCGGGAGTCATGGCAGACCCGAGCCCGCCGAGGATGCGGCTGGCGGCCATCCTCTGCTCCAAAGTGGTATGTGGCTGATCGAGAAGAGCCGCCATCTCCAGCTGCACCTCGGGGATCATGCTGCCGCCCACGTGTGCGAGCGCCTCTGTGGCGGCGCCTCGTGCGGAGATCTCCGCACCCGTGTCATCCTGCAGGCGTGCCAGGGCGCGCTGCACCTCCGGCGGCATCTGCGCGCCCAGTTGCGTGGCAGCCCTGGCTGCCAGCTCCCGCGCCTCCTGGTTGGGGTGCGCCAGCCATAGCAGCCACTGCGCGGCGGGGAAGTGAAGCTGCTCCACCCACTCCTTCCCCCTGCAGTAGTCCAGCGCGTGGTACTGCACCCATAGGTCTGGATCCTTCAGCGCCGCCTCGATGCCCGCGAGCTGCCATGCCGCTGGCTTTGCCTCCGGCGGCATCTGCGGTCTGGATTCAGATGCCTGCGCGGCGAAGCCGCAGAGCAGCATGGCGGCAGCCAGGCTCAGACGGTGTCCGAATCGTGATCCAAGAGCCTTTGAGATGGCTGAGTGCCGCATGCCGCAGGCTGAACCCACCTCAAATGATTTGCAACAGTGAACGGTGACGAAACAGGAGAGGGGGATCAAACGAATCTGAAGAGCGCATTCATCGGGGTCTCTTCGCGGGCTGGGATGCTGGTGCGGGTGGCATGTAAAATGTTTGATAAGGGGGCTGGTCCATGGAGTTCCTCACCTTCTTCAGCATTTCCGGCGTGACTCCATTTCCCAATGTGTTTGCCACGTGGGTAAAATCATGATTGCCGTACCTTGTGAGCATGGGAATGGCATGCGTGTTTCTGAAATGTTTGCCTTCCTCCAGCTTCCGCGCTTCCAGCCAGAAAGCTCTGGCGATTTCCTCCGGGGTGACGTTGGTTCTGCCCTTGAACTGTTCTTTGATTTTGGCGGCTGTTCGTTCCGCCGTCACAATGTTGGACACGCGAACGGCTTCGTTTTCCGTGTAGTCGTCCCCGGAATCTCCACGATATGCCACCTTGATGATTTGGTTCAGCGCCTCGCTGGCTTTCTTCCGTGCCCGCTCAAAGGGGGTGGGTTGTTTGGGGTCAGGGTGGGCAGGGGCTTCTTCGCTGGCTTTTTTATACTCATTTTTAAATGCAACCCGCTGAATCACATGGGACAGCTCGTGCCCGAAGGTTGCGCCAGACAGTTCTTGCAGATTGATTTGAATGGTCACGGTGCCGTCATCGCCGATGCTCATGGTTGCCTCGCCGTTTGCCGTTTTTGGAACGATTCGGATCTTGTTGGGAAGACTCCTGACTGCTTTCATGATTGCAGCGGTCGTGGGAGACTCCTCGATTTCTTTGTTCAGGGCATCCTGCACAGCTTGCGCAAAGGGGGATTTTTGATCGTCGTGGATTGAGATGTTTGATCTTTGATCTGGGTCTCCCGAGCCGGGGGCGGATGCATTGGCAGCAACGGCACCATTTGCCGTGCCCGGTGGTGGTTTCGAAGCAGGACTGACATTCTGCGCGAATGTTTGCGGTGCTTTGGGACGTGCCGGAGCCTCCCGTGCGGTTCGGGTGTCCGCCACATTCTGGAGGAAGACGTCGGCTTGATGCGGCTCATGCTCCACGCTGCCGGGGCGGTAAACCAGATCATGGTATTCAGGATTGCCAGCGAGGCTTTGGAACTGGCCTGAGCTCTGGCCGAGGAGGCCGGGAGGCAGGCGCTTTTCAAAGATGCGGCCTCGGAGCATGGCGGGGCTGTTGTCCTGTGCGGGTACTTCTCCGGCGGGTGAGTGAAAGAATTCGCGGAGGTCTTGCGGAGAGGGGGAGAAGCCGCTGCTGCGGGTGGTGGATGCGCTGCGTTCAGCAGAATGCGTGTCGTCGAAGCTGGAGTCGCGGACGGGGCGGTTCAGGTGGGGGCCAGTCTCATCCTCATCACGGCCCTGCGGAGGCCGGTCTTGGGCGGCGATGCGGGGCATGTGCCAGGGGGTGTCGTTCTCGTATTCATGAGCGTGGTTGCCGGATTCGTGGTCGGAATCCGCCTCTGGGGCATGGTCTGTGTCGAGACCTTCATCGGTCTCGACGTCTGCCCCGGGATCGACATGCGGTCGTGGGCGGCCGACGGGAGTAGCTGGGCGTGTGGAGAGCGGGCCTGAGGTGTCCGCGAGAGGGCGTGGCTCTGGCTGGTGGCTGAAGGCGCGCACCATGCCGGCGCGGGGCGGGGGCTGCTGCATGTTTTCATCATCTTCCTCCTCCACCTCTTCCAGGTGGTCAGGGCGGCGGGTGCGGGTTTCAGGAAGGTGGGAGGTGGAGAAAATGAAGGCCATGGGGGAAGTCTTGGGCCCAGATTTGGGAATGCAATAAAAAAGATACCACGAGAGGGTATAAGATGAAAGAATGTGCTTGCTGGGCGGCTTTCGGTGTGAGGAGCGGTGGTGGCGGGCGGAGCGTGGAGGGATCAGGATGATCCCTCTCCTGCCGGAGGCGCCGGGTGGATTGGAAGGAGTGGGACCATCCTGGTCCCATGCGCTGCGCACACACCCTCCGCTCTGCGCTGACAAAACGCGGCCTGGTTCCTTGCTCACGCGGCGGTATTCGCCAGCGCGCGTTTACTTCACATCCTCCCCCAGAGCGGCCTGCACCTGCTTGAGTGCGGTGGAGCAGTCTGGCGCGGTGTCTGTGGCAAGCTGGGTGGAAAGGGTGCGCAGGACTTTGCGGGTGGGCTCGTCCAGCGGGCGCGTTTTCAAAGAAGTGGTGAGGACTTGGCTCGTGCGCCGGGCCATGGCGTGGCGCAGCGCGGTGTGCGCGGCATCGGCACCCGCGCTGTGCGGCCAGAAGCGGGAGATGAAATCACGCCCTGGTGCGTGTTGGGATGCCTCAGGCAGCCATTTGTCAGTCAATGTGTTGGATCGATTGATTTGCCAAAGCCAAATGCCTGGCATCTTTTCTTCAGCGCCGCGGAGCGGAAGGCCGTGCTGAGCATGCTGCTCACCCTCTGGCCGCACAGCGCCTCCTATCCAGCCCTGCGCATTGAGATGGCCGGGCGCAGCGCGCAGGTGGTGCAGGGCATCAGCGCTGTGCCTGATGAAGCTGTGACTGGATTGCTGAAAAGGATCGGCGAACAATTGAAGGCGGATGCCATCAAAGAAAGCCGGGCTGCATCTGCCACTGCGCGCAACGCCGTGAAGCATGCGCTGGCGCCTGGGGAGGGATGAGGGGCTCGCAAACAACAGCTCTCTTCGCCTTCAAGCGCCACGAGCAGTCATCTGCTTAAATTTTGCATCCAATGGCTCATTTATATTTCGGCGAGACATGGATCTGAATCACCGACTCATAAAAGGGGGTGGATTGAGACCGCGCCACCTGGCTCTCCTTGTAGGTCATGGCGCACTCGATCCAGACGATCCTGTCCTGATGAAGGTACGCCGCCCTCAGGTGCAGGTCAAAACTGACGTGTGACTCCTCCAGCGTCCGCACAGAGACCGGCACATCCATGATGGGCAAGTAGGCTTCATTTTCTGAGCGGGATGGCGGCACCAGAGTCTGCAGCACTTCCTGGTAGCTTCGCGCTTCTGCAAGCTTCTCCAGCGTGGGGGGCAGAAATGGGCACAACGGATAGTAGGTATCATCAGCGGTCTTGAGCGCCGCATAATCGTCCGCCACGTCTATCTTCTTGAACGGCACTTGGTTCCAGGCATCTTCATCCAGTGAAATCGCCACCTCCTTGTTGCCCACAGAGTCTTCCTTGTGGATGAGATCACCCAGGCCCTTCAAATCATAGAGCCTTAAGAAAGGCAGAATCTGCGCGCCGGTGTACACAGTCGGCCCGGGGGCCTGCCCCAGGAGGCAGGCAGTCGTCATAAGGAGATATGCAGGGAAGAGCTGGAGATAATTTTTCATAGGTTTCTTCCAAAGGCTTACGGGTCTGTCGGCACCGGCACATTCACGGGATGCGTTTGAATCTTGCCATCCAGGCCCAGGCTGGTAAACCAGTCCGGAGTTGGTTCATACCATTCTTTGCCTGATCCGCCATCGTATTTACGTATGTTGGCCGACAAGTGCAGTGCGTTGTAGGTCTCCGCCATCGTTTTGAACGCGGTGTTGCAGTTGAGCCAGAAAATCTGCTCCATGTTCTTCACCTTTCGCTTTGCCTCCTCCTCGGTGGCATAAGGCTTGGTCTTGATCTTGAACACATTTTCCCCGTAGTATTTGGAGATGCGCCGTCCAACGGACTGATAGACCATCACGTGGGCATTTTCGTGCGCCGTCACATCGGCCACCGTCTTGGCGGTGATATCTGCCGTATCTGCACCCGGTTTGCCCGAGGTCCATCGGAGCTGCTGCCTGGCGATGTAGCAGGTGTATGCGTTGGTATGAATGCGCGGGATGCACACAGACCCAACGTACTTGCCGTTGGCGTCCTTTTCGGTCTTCGGCGTCATATCGACCTTGTCACGACTGCTGCTGGGCCGGGTGGTGCCAAGCCCACTGCCTTCTGCGGCCAGAGCTAAAACCCGCTCGGCCGTTCTTGAATGATCTACGGCAGGAGCCCCGATGTCATACAGGTCGCCCTTGCTGCCGCAGCCTTCCGGGCTGCTGCTGGAGGTCTTGACCTCTGAGTTATTTCTTGGTGATGCCCCCCGTCCCTCATCCCTCTTTTCTGGGGCTTGTCCCTGATAGGGGCTGACGGGCTGGCCAAGCGCTGCGGGGTTGTTGCCGTTTGCCGGCGGAGTGGACCCACGCACTGGCTGCTGCTGCGCTGCAGGGGTTTGTTGCGATTCTTGGAGGCGTTGTTGTGGCGGCGGTCCGCTGGCAGCCTTTCCCATCTGCTGCCTCAAAAACGCCTCTGGAGCGCTGCGTTGTTCAAAGATGAGGCCTCCCGGCAGGGCGGGGCTGTTGTTTTGAGCGGGGGCTTGCCGGACAGGGGAGTCAGGGGCGGGAGAGTGGAAGTCGTCGCGGAGGTCTTGCGGGGTGGGGGAGTAGCCGCTGCTGCGGGTGGTGGATGTGCTGCGATCTGCGGGAGGCGCGTCGTCGAAGCCGGAGCTGCGGGTGGTGTTTTCCCAGGATTTGGGGGAGGGGGCGTGTGCGTCCTCAGGGTGATCCTGCGGGGGCAGGTCTTGGGCGGTGATGCGGGGCATGTACCAAGGCCTGTCGTCTGCGCGGTCTTGCGGGGCGGTGTCGTCCTCGGGGGCGTGGTCAGAGTCTGCCTCTGGCGGAGGGGCATAGTCCTGCGCCTCTGACATGGGAGATCTGGAAGTGGAGGGCGTGGCGGAGCGTGGAGGGAGCGGGCCGATCTCTCTGCGTGTGCTGTCTTCTCGGAGCGGGCCGGTGGAAGGCGCAGGATTGTCACGCACCGGCAGGTGGCTGAAGGCGCGGACGCCGCCGGCGCGGGGCGGGGCGGTGGCTGCTGCATGCTGCCCTCGTCGTCGTCCTCCTCTTCTTCAAGGTGATCAGGGCGGCGGACACGGGATTCAGGAAGGTGGGAGGTGGAGAAAATGAAGGCCATGGGGGGAAGTCCTGGGCCGTGATTTGGGAATGCAAAAAAAGATACCGCGATGTGGTATTAAATGATGAGATCGGGCTTTACGGGTGATGGCTTTGGATGGCGCAGCGGTGGCTGTGGCGGAGCGTGGAGGGATCAGGATGATCCCTCTCCTGGCGGCTTTAGGGGTGGCGGTGATGAAATTCAGGGGAAGGGGAAGGGTGCGGGGGGATGTCAGGCATTATGTGCAAATCAGTTGTGCCAGATTGTTGAAGTGCAATGAGCTGAATGAGTAACTCGCAGGCAGCGTTTTGGCGCATAGTGGCGCACGGGGTTCCCCCCAGGGACGGCGGCTTCGACCGCTGGCCCACACGCCCTTGCGGATGGCATGGCGCACCTATTTTTTCACCGCGCTGTCGTTCTGAGGGGGCTGGGGTTTGCCATCAATCGCGGGGAGTGCCAGGCGAGCAGTCTGATTGAGGAGCGTGGTGTTTGCTCTTCCTCCTGGGCCGGAGCTGAGGGTGAAGAGGTCATGCGTGGATTCAAAGAGAATCAGACCCTCACTGAGCAGCGCCACGCGGCCCAGCTTCTTTCCCTGCACGTCCGTCCAGAAAAGATGCAGGCTGGAGCTGAGGATGGGGCTGTCGTCATTCCCTTCGGTGATGCCGCGGTAGTCCGGCTTTTCACTGAGGAGGATCTGCTTGAGCGCCAGCAGCGCGGGGGCATCCGCTGCGGTGGAGTCCACATCGTGGGTGGTGTCAGTCTCCACGTCCGTGTACCAGCCTTTCATCCGGCAGGCGGCGGCCTTGGCAAAGAGGCCTTGCACCAGATCCTGGTAGCCGGGTTGCGCCGCGTTTTTAAAGTAGTGGGGCAGCGCGAAGCGGGCCGCACGGGTGAGGAGGGTGATGTTGCGCCGGCCGCAGTACTCGCTGGTGGTGCAGAAGACCTCATGCGCGGGCTCAAACTCCAGCCTGTCTTCATTGAGCAGGGAGGCGCCGCCCAGCTCCCTGCCTTGCGCATCCTTCCAGGTGAAGTGCAGGCGGGAGGGGGCTGTGATGTGGATGGCATCCCCTTCGGTGCGGCCGTCATAGCAGGGTTTTTCAAAGAGAAAGATCTCCTGCAAGGCCTGAAGCGCGGGGGCGTCTGAGGCCGTGAAGTTCACGTCATAAGGCAGGCTCACACCCGCCGGTGCATAGCTGCCCTGGATGCTGCACGAGGCGGCCTTTGAAAAGAGGGCCTGCACCATCGCGTGGCAGTCCGCCCCTGGCGGCGGAAACTGCCCGGGATCCACCAGGCGTGTGATGCCCAGAAACAGGGTGAGATCGGTGCCGCTGACACCATGGTCGTTGGTTGTGAAGAGGCTGCCGCCCTCCAGGCGGATCGTCTCCCTGTCAGCCAGTTCCGCATGGCCCACCGGGGCGCCCTGCGCATCCAGCCAGGTGAACTGGTAGCGGCAGTGGTTTTCAAAGAGCCTCTCGTGAGGCCTGGCTTCGCGGAGATAAAGAGCCTTGGTGTGCAGCAGGATCCGTTTCAGCTCCTGCAGCGCGGCTGCATCTGGCGTGGTGTAATTGATCTCGGGATTCTCCTGCCGGAAGTTGTGGTAGCCGGTGATTTTGCATGCGGCCGCCCGGGCAAAAAATCCGCTGACGATGCGGCGGTAGCTCGGGGTGCCGGCGGGGGCGGCGGTGGCCATGCGATTGGCAAAGTGCGCCGCCTGCCTGAGGAAGGCGAGGTTCTTCTCCCCGGGGGTGGGGCTGAGGGTGAAGAGCAGGCTGCCATTGATCAGGAGCTGGTCCCCCTCCAGCAGCGCAGCGCGGCCCACCTCCTTTTGCTCCACGTTTTTCCAGACGAACTCCAGCCTGCTGGAGGCATGCTCTCCGAGCAGGGGCGGGAGCTCGCGGCCGAGGTAGCGCGGCTGCTCCGCGAGAAACATCTCCTTGAGCTTCTGCCGGGAAGGCTCGCTCGTCAGGATGCGGTCGAGCTCATAGACGATGCCGTCCACCCGATGGCCGGTGATCCTGCAGGTGTCCGCCTCCTTGAAAAGAGACTCTACCACGGCATGGTAGTCTGGCGGAGGCCCGTCATCGGCAGCGGGCGCGGGCGGGGCGGGTGTCAGCATCAGGGGCATGAGCCATGCGAGGAGAGAAGAGCGGAGGACGTGCTTCATGGTCGGAGCACCGCTGGGCGCGCAGTGCATGGAGAAAGTGCGGCGGCAGCGGAAGGGAGTCAAGGTGGGGATGTTTCATGCTTTTTCTCAGGGCCCTTTTCCTGGAATCCATTCCTCGTGCGTGTGATCTGCCTGCCAGTCGTTACACCGGGGCGTTGACTGTGAGTCCGCAGTCTGACATTGACATCGTAGGCATGGATGGTGGGAGCGCGTCTGGCGTCGGCAGCATAGTACAAGGCGTCCAGGAACAACGGGCCGTCGTCATCGGCCATGCGTTTTTTTACGGGTCCTGTTTCATCCCATGCTTCTTTTCCTGTCTCGCAGCCCATGAGGACGATGTCACCCCCGGGCTTGATGCAAGATGTGATGGTCTTCCATGCCGAAGAGCCGGGGGTTAATTTGTTCTTAACCCGCTTTCCTGTTTTAAGGTCGCTGGTACTGCCAAAATCCTGGCTGCCTGAACTGCCGTGATCAAAAATCATGATTCGATCAATCCCTTTGCTTGGGTCTTGTTTTGGGCCCTGGCCTTCCAGACTCCTTTGAATCGCTTGCAGATGCTTTTCCCAGTCACGCAGCGAGATGTTGATCGCCCAATAGGGGTTGCTTGCGTAATACTGGGCCGCCTGAAGAAATGCGGCTGCATCTGCGACGTTTTTTCCGCTGACAGCCTTGTTCGTTTCATCGTGGCCATCGTAAAGGCAGACGGTTTTGGGCCTTCCATCTCGGTCAAACCCAAGGCCTCCTCTGATGCCCAGCTGTCCTACAGGCTTTCTTTCGGCGCTTCGCTAAACAGGATGGGTAAACGCTGAAGGGATATTGAGGTTGAGGTCTCCAGCCATCCAATAGCAGATGGCTTTGAGATTGTTGAAGTTGCGGAAGCCGCGGGCTCGGCGGCGTGCGGTTTGGATGATGCCG